>NZ_JBKFAX010000001.1:0-507928 GCF_053345865.1 Mycobacterium sp. C31M
TTCGGCGACGCGCGTGGTCTGGTGGCGGCGTTGGCGCTGGGTGCGGACGGGATCAACATGGGCACCCGGTTCATGTGCACCGTGGAGTCCTGCATCCACCAGAACGTCAAGGACGCCATCGTCGAGGGCAATGAGCGCGGCACGGAGCTGATCTTCCGCAGCCTGCACAACACCGCGCGGGTGGCGTCCAACGTCGTCTCGCGTGAGGTGGTGCAGATCCTCAAGGACGGCGGCCAGTTCGAGGACGTCAAGGATCTGGTGGCCGGTGTGCGTGGCCGTCGCGTCTTCGACGAGGGCGACGTCGACGCCGGCATCTGGACCGTCGGCACCGTGATGGGCCTGATCCACGACATCCCCACCTGCGACGAGCTGATCAGCCGCATCGTGGACGAGGCCGAGAACATCATCACCGGCCGGCTGGCGGACATGTCGGTTGTGTCCACCGTAACGCTGTAACTCGATGGACAACATCGCAGATGACGAGGTATCAGTGATCCCGAAACCGATATGCCGGTGGCTCTGCTTCATGACAACCGGCGATACGTCGATACTCGATGATTTGCTGGCGGATGATCTGGTGTTCTACTCACCGGCTGTCTTCAGTCCGCAGGAGGGTGTCCTTACGGCCCGTAGGTACCTCGAAGCTGCTGAACAATTGTTTTCTGACAATGACTTTCGCTACACGCAACAATGGTTCGGCGACTCGGCTGCAGCACTTGAGTTCGAGGCGGAGATCGACGGCATCCATATCAACGGAGTCGACCTGATTCGCTGGAACGAATCGTCCCGAATAGATAGTTTCAAAGTGTTCGTGCGCCCCCTGCGCGGACTACAGACACTTGTCCCGTTGATGGGTGCGCTTCTGGAATCATCAGCTCGGCCACCGAGCGGCCGGCCGTCGGAGTGAATATATCTGAACGACTCAGTGATTCGATTGTTTTCGGCATCGAGAGCGATACGGTGGCCCGGATCACTCTCGATGGCGGTCCAGGTAATCCAATCACCGACGAGCTCGCCGGTGGGCTGGCGGAGGCTGTGGATCGCTGTGTCACCCTGGTGGCAAACGGGCGCGCCCGCGTCATCGTCATCGATGCGGCGGGGCCGGTTTTCTGCGTTGGCGGCGACCTTCATGAATTTGCTGCAGCCGACGACCGCGGTGAACACATCCGACAACTGGCGGACGTGATGCACCGGTCGATCGTTGCGCTCGACGATATCTCGGTTCCCGTCGTGAGCGTGATTCAGGGGACGGTGGCCGGCGGAGGGCTCGGAATTGCGCTGGCCGCAGACATCGTCTTGATGGCCGACACCGCCTCGATACACCTGGCATACACCGCGGTCGGGTTATCCCCGGATTGCGGCGTGACCTGGCAACTGAACGGAAGAATCGGAAGTGCGAAAGCATTCGACCTCGCCTTCACCAACCGACCCCTATCTGCGCCTGAGGCCGCCGAAGCAGGTTTGATCAGCCGTGCCGTGCCTCCTACTGAACTCAAGAGACAAGAGCGGCAGATCATCTCAGCTCTGGTCCAGGGGCCGAAGAATGCGGTCGCCGAAACCAAACGGCTGATCAGAGCTGCCGGCGGAGTCGCATTGCGGATGCACCTGACAGATGAAGCATCCACCATCGCTCGGATGGCGGCGAGTTCTGACGGCATTGAAGGCGTCGACGCGTTTCTGGGCAAGCGGCCGCCCAACTATCGGTGACCAGCAAGTCACCGTCGCGTCTTTCGGCCGTTCACATTCCCCGAAGCCAGTGACGCACTTTTTAATTGATGATAAAATATCGTCATGGCGACACCGCTTCCCCACCCCGCAGACGCTGACTTTCCCGACGTGTATGGGCGGGTCTGGACTCACGATCCCGATCTTCTCCCGAGCTTTTTCACTCCTGATGGCACCTACACCGATGTGGCCATGCGTGGCACTTACGCGGGACGTGAAGGCATTCAGCGTTTTCACCGATGGATGCTGAAGTTTTCTCCGGACTCCCTGATCGTCTTCGGCGAACCGGCGGTTCAAGACGGTCGCGCGTACTACGAGTGGACGTGGAGCGGATCGATCAACGGCCCGTTGCGCCTGCCTGGCGGAGGTTCCATCGATGCCGTCGGGCGTCAGTTCTCCGCGACAGGGATAGCTGCGTGTCGCTTCGACGAGAGAGGATTGCTGACGAGCCACCGCGACTTCTGGGACGTCGGACTCCTCGCCGAACAACTCGGCCACACTATGGTCGCTGCAGAACTGAACTGAGCGTCATTCCACCTTCGATCCCCCTCGATCAGAACATCAATGCGCTGAAAAGCCGGTCCAGAACGGCGCGATCCGCCTCTCCGTTGCCCCCAACGGCGTAAACCAACGAGCGTAGATCGAGTACGCCGCCCCGTTCCGCCGGAAGCGACGATGCCCGTTCGCTGTGAAGGTCGGTCTAGTACGTGTCCCCTTCGTGGACTGGACCGGTGTGGTCGCAGGACAGCCATGTCAGGACCGTTGCCAAATTGGGCAGCAATCGTGTTGCCTGAGCTAGAGCGAGTCCGATGCTGTGCCCCCTGAACCAAGCGCCGTCTACCAATCCGCCAATCGTGATGGGTCGCTGCAGCATTGAGACTCAGTTGAGCCAATTCGGGCGCCGACCTGACGACATCGACAGAGCTGCGGTAACGGTGCCTGAAGAATGGTCGCGAAGTGCGAGCCTGCGGCCACTCCTTTTGAGGTCCCCGGGGATAACGGAAGCATGGCGCACCGATGGAAGTCGAGAACCTGCCGTCACACTGGTCCACCGTCCTGATCCGGAGGGCCACAAGACCTGTGGGCTCCCGACCTTCACAATGTGCGTTCAGACGTAGGCCCACTACCTCGGTCGTAGTGGTCAGCGTGTCGTCCAGTTCGGGGAGGCGACGAATACCCAGCCCGCGAGAGTTGAGATTGGCTTTGACGCGCCCCGTTGCCTGCGTGCTCTGCCCGATCGCGACATCGATCACCAACCCAGGATGCGCCAACAGGTGGCGACTGCAGGTCGCCACTCGGGCCAGTGTGACGTCCAAAGACAGACGCAGGCAGGATCGACTGATGGACAGCAGCAGCACCGTCGATGAGCGTCGCCCTGGGTCACCTTCGAACCGCTGTCCTAGCGCCAACTCATCGAAGTTCGGGCCCACCAAAGGTTTGGCGTTTCCTGCGTGCTACCCACCGAAACCCTCTCAGGCTTGCTTCGTCGGCAGAACGCCGTTCGTGGGATCCGCCGTCAGGTCCGAACCGCCCAGCACGAGAGCGGCGTTCGCCCGCCTAGTCACTAAAGTCATCACAACCAGGAACGTCGCGTACGCCGTCAAGGCTAGCCAGAAGACGAAAATTCCGTTCCACGCAAACGGGCCGGAGAAAAAGAAGTACGCCATGAGGTCCGGCAAGAATGCGAGTGCCACCCAAATATTTACGTAGCCGACCCATCTCGGGAAGGTATTGGCCCGATCGGTGAGCACCGCCGCACCGATGGCGAGGTTCTGGATGATGAAGGGCATGATCGGAGTGAAGAAGATCAACCATACGAGATCGTTGAGGAACATTGTCGACTCCGGCGCCCGCGTCTCCGGCCGGAAAGTGAGGACTGCGAATAGCAACGACGCCAGCAGATTGACCATCACCGTGACTGCGCCGGCACAAAGCTGAATCAGTGACAGCAACGGCAGGCGCCGCTCCATGCGCTGCATGTGCATGGAGACCAGGCCGATGAGCGGCAGGGCCAGGCACACACCCAAGGTGGACAGCATGAAGCCGAACATCCGGCGGGTGGTGTCTGTCGTATAGAACCCGACAACTTCGTCCATGGTGTTCGAAGGCCCGAGCGGAAGCGGCAGCAGACCTGCAATCAGCCAGCCGGCCAGGGTGACAAGAACGGCGGCAACACCGCCCCAGGAACAGAAGTTGAAGATCTTAAGCTTCGTTCGGTCGTCGACATCGGACATCTGCGCGCCTCTTGCTTCTTCTTGGGAAGGAATCTAGTTCAGGACTTTGCAAACCCAACCGCGGACAAATTTGAATCTAGACTAAAATATTGAGACGATCAAAGGCCTAGGGTCCTGAGTCATTAATTCGGGCGCAGTAGTTGGCGATGCTCGCCAGGATTTGGTCGGCGGTCTTAGCCCAGACGTAGGGCTTGGGGTTATCGTTCCAGGCGTCGGTCCAGGCGCGGATGTCAGCGTTGAGTTGTCGGACCGAAGTGTGCGTGCTGCGGCGCGGTTCCTTGGTTGTCAGCTCGGCGAACCAGCGTTCGACGAGGTCATGCCACGAGGAACTGGTTGGGGTGAAGTGCAGACGAATCTGGGATGGTTTGTCAGCCAACGCTTTACTGCAGATGTCTTGTGGGTCAGGCGTTATCCAGGACTAGGTGGACGTCGAGATCGTCGGGGACCTCAGTGTCGATCTTCTTGTGATCCGCCCCGGTGTGTCCGGAGGTTCTCGGATCTGAGTGCCTCCTCGGTGTGAGGGTGCCGTTGGCGATGGTAAAAGAGCACTTCAGCTCGGTCCGGTGTCAGGTCCTGGCAGTAGCCGTTGAGGCGCTGACGGTTGTAGAACGCTACCCATTCGGCGGTGGCCAGCGACAGCTCGGTGGCGCCGGGATAAAATTGATCGCGTCGGTCACGAGCTTCTGGGTCATCTCGGTGGCCACTTTCCAGCCGACGATCTTGCGGGCATGGACATCGGTGACGAAGGCCGTGTAGGCCCAGCCGGCGCGGGTTCGGCAGTAGGTGAAATCGGCCACCCACAATCGGTCGGGTGCGTGCGCGACAAATCGCCGAGCCACGCGGTCTGGTACCCGTGTCGCGGCCGGGTCGGCGATGGTGGTGCGGAACCGGCGCCGCTTGTAGGCACCGCGCAACCTGCGTCAGTCTGATGCTGGCCGGCGGTTTGCCTGTTCACGTCGTCGCCGCGTGGCACGGGCACGCCCCCGCCGTGTCTCTGTCTATCTCTTCCGATGCTCAGCGCGAAGATCTACGCGCCGCGGGCGCCGCACTCTTCGGCTGACGCTCGGCCCATTGAGATCCGCTTGGGACACTGGGCCAAATCCGAGGGCCTGCCGAAATGACGAAACCCGCTCCGACCGAGGTCAGAGCGGGTTTTCTTGGTCGGGCTGACAGGATTTGAACCTGCGACCACTTGACCCCCAGTCAAGTGCGCTACCAAGCTGCGCCACAGCCCGAGTTGCCTTCCGGGATCGCCGGTAGGCGAGCGAAACTCTACCTCAGGCCCCCACCCAAATCCCAACCGCGTCATCCGCCCCGAAAACGGGTACCTCCGGGACGTGGCAGATGACACTCCCCTGTGGCTGTTCGCCGACCAACTCGGCCCGGCGGTCTACGGCGGCGAGCACGCCCACCGCGAGGTCCTGCTCGTCGAGGCGCAGTCCGCGCTGCGCAAGCGCCGCTATCACCGGCAGAAGCTGCACCTGGTGCTCTCCGCGCTCCGGCACGCCCACCACGACCTCGGCGACCGCGCCACCCTGATCCAGGCCGACACCTATACCGACGCCCTCGAACACTTCAACCGGCCCGTGCTCGTCCACGAACCCACCTCGCACGCCGCCGAGAAGTTCGTGCATCGCCTCCGCAAGAAGGGCCTCGTCGCCGACATCCTGCCCACCGCCACTTTCGCCCTGCCCCGCAAGGATTTCCAAGACTGGGCCGGCCAACGCACCCGGTTCCGGATGGAGGATTTCTACCGCGACCAACGCCGCCGCTTCGACGTCCTGATGGAAGGCAAGGATCCCGTCGGCAGCCGCTGGAACTACGACGAGGACAACCGCGAGTCCCCGCCCAAGAAGCAGTCCACCCTCGAAGTGCCCGCACCGTACAAACCCCGCGAGGACGATATCGACGCGCAGGTCCGTAAAGACCTCGATGAGCTGAACCTCGACACCGTCGGCAACGACGGCCCGCGCCTGTTCGCGGTCACCCCGGCCGAGGCGCAGCGGGCACTCAAACGGTTCATCGACCACCGCCTCGCCCTGTTCGGCCGCTACGAGGACGCCATCATGGGCGAGGACTGGTCCATGGCGCACTCCCTGCTGTCGGTACCGCTGAACCTCGGCGTCCTGCACCCGCTGGACGCCGTGGAGGCCGCCGAACGCGCCTACCGCGAGGATGGCGCACCGCTACCGGCCGTCGAGGGATTCATCCGGCAGATCCTCGGCTGGCGTGAATACATGTGGCACCTGTACTGGCACTTCGGCCCCGACTACACCGATCACAACGAACTGAACGCCCGCACCCACCTGCCCGACTGGTGGGCCGACCTGGACTCCGACGCCGTCACCGCCGCCTGCCTGCGCGACGCGCTGCAAGGTGTCCGGGACCGCGGCTGGAACCATCACATCCAACGGCTGATGATCCTGGGAAGCCATGCCCTGCAACGCGGATACCAACCCGAGGAGCTCACCGACTGGTTCGCCACCGCCTACGTGGACGGCTTCCGCTGGGTGATGCCCACCAACGTCGTCGGCATGAGCCAACACGCCGACGGCGGTCTGCTGGCCACCAAGCCCTACACCTCCGGCGGCGCCTACATCAACAAGATGAGCGACCACTGCGGTGACTGCGAGTACGACCCCAAGAAACGCGTCGGCGACGACGCCTGCCCCTTCACCGCCGGCTACTGGGCCTTCACCCACCGCCACCGCGACCGACTGGCCAAGAACATGCGGACCCGCCGGGCGGTGTCATCGATGGACAGGCTCGCCGACCTGAACGCGGTGCTGGAGCAGGAACGCCACCGCGAGACGTTCTAGCGCGTCGGCTCTTCCTCGGCGACCGGGGTCTCCGCCTTGGCCTCCAGTTCCTCGGGCACGTACTGGGGCGCCTTCGAGGTGCGCCAGGCGTAGAACACCAGGCCGGCCCAGGCCACGATGATGGTCACATAGATGACCGTCGACCAGACCCCGGTGATGCCGAAGTACTTGACCAGCTTCTGGCTGTTGGTCAACACGATGACACCACCGACCGCGGTACCCAACAGGGCCGGGCTGACCTTGGTGACCAGCCAGGCCGCGAACGGGGCGGCAATGACACCACCGACGGCCAGGCCCAGCACGATCGGCAGGTTGTCCAGGAACTCCTCGCGCAGCCCGATGAGGAAGCCCAGCGAGGCCGACACCGCCACCAGGAACTCCGAGGCACTGACCGAACCGATGATGGTGCGCGGTGCGGTCTTGCCCTGCGACAACAGGGTGCTGGTGGTCACCGGACCCCAACCGCCACCACCGGAGGCATCGATGAAGCCACCGAACAGGCCCAGCGGGGCAAGGAATTTGGCGGTGTGCGGGGTGTGGGTGCTACGCAGTCCGGGCGGGCGGCCCAGCGAGAACCGCACAAGAACGTAGACGCCGATACCGAGCAGGATCGCGGCCATCAGCGGGGCGGCGTCCTCGGTGGACAGCGACGACAGCACCGTCGCGCCCAGGAATGCACCGACGGCGCCGGGCACACCGAGCTTGGCCACGATGGGCCAGTCGATGTTCTTGAACTTCCAGTGCGACAGACCGGAGGCGAAGGTGGTGCCGACCTCGGCGAGATGCACCGCAGCACTGGCCTGCGCCGCGGCGACGCCGCTCAGCACCAGCAGCGTCGAGGCGGTGACCCCGAAGGCCATGCCCAGCGCACCGTCGACCAGCTGAGCACCGACTCCGACGAGGGCAAAGATGATGAGCGAACGCATATGCGTGGCTTTCGTTCAGGGACCGGGAACCGGCACAGAAGAAGGGTGGACGCGGATCAAACCCGCGGACAACACCATTCACTGAAAGCCATGAGACGACGCGACGGCCAGAACGGCTCCAGGGCAGCAAGCGCCGACGGCGCGGTGCGGAACGCACGCTCAGCCATCGTCATCTCCTACCGTCAACGTCAAGCTCAGGACACGTTACACGGTCAACAACCGGTACAGCCCGATCAATCCCACCACCACGATCACCGCGCGCAGCGCACCGGGCGAGAGCCGCCGCCCGTAGTGCGCGCCGAGGAAACCACCGATCAGCGAACCGACTGCGATCAGCCCGGCCGCGACCCAGCTGATCCGGTCGAACGCGACGACCGTGTACGCGACCGCAGCGACGATGTTGACCAGCAGCGACAGCAGATTCTTGGCGGCATTCATGCGCTGCATGTCCTCAGGCAGCAGCGCCCCCATCACCGCGATCAGCAGGATGCCCTGGGCGGCGGTGAAGTACCCGCCGTACACCCCGACCGCGAAGGTCCCGACGACCAGCGCCGACATTCGACCCACGCTGACGTGATCTGTCGACTGGCCCAGAAAATCCGCCCGCCGGCGTGCCCAGGCCTGAATCTTGGGGCCGATGACCACGAGCACCAGCGCCAGCACCAGCAGGACCGGCACGACCTGTTGGAACACCTTCTCCGGCAGGTGCAGCAACAGCCAGGCGCCGGCGCCGGCGCCGATCAGCGAGGCCGGAATCTGCCAGCGCAGCCGGTTCCACTGACCACGCAGTTCGCGGCGGTAGCCCCAGGTCCCCGACACCCCGCCGGCGACCAGGCCGACGGCATTGGACATGGTGGCGGTGACCGGCGGGAAGCCCAACGCCACCAGCGTGGGGAAGGTGATCAGCGTGCCCGAGCCGACGATCGCGTTGATCGCTCCGGCCCCGACTCCGGCCAGACAGATCAGGATCATGTGGGTCGTCGACACTCCGGCAACCCTACTCAGAGCCGGATCAGCGCTTGGGGCTGCGCCCGATGGTCGCTGCGCTAGCGCTTCGCTCCACGCTTCTCGCGCACCCGGACGTTGATCCGGATCGGGCTGCCCTCGAATCCGAACGTCTCACGCAGTCGACGCTCCAGGAAGCGGCGGTAGCCAGCCTCCAGGAAGCCACTGGTGAACAGCACGAATGTCGGTGGGCGCGACGCCGCCTGGGTGGCGAACAAGATGCGTGGCTGCTTACCGCCGCGCACCGGCGGAGGATTTGCCGCGACGATCTCCTTGAAGAACGTGTTCAGCCGGCCGGTCGGGATCCGGGTGTCCCAAGACGACAGCGCGGTCTCCAGGGCCGGCACCAACTTCTGCACGGCCCGACCGGTTTTCGCCGAGATGTTGACCCGCGGCGCCCACTGCACCTGCACCAGCTCGCGGTCGATCTCCTTGTCCAGCAGGTAGCGCCGGTCCTCGTCGACCAGATCCCATTTGTTGAAGCACAGCACCAGCGCGCGGCCGGCGTCGATCACCATCGACAGCACCCGCAGGTCCTGCTCGGTGAGCGGTACCGAGCCGTCGATCAGCACGATCGCCACCTCGGCGGCGTCGATGGCGCTATGCGTGCGCACCGAGGCGTAGAACTCGTGTCCGCTGGCCTGGCCCACCTTGCGGCGCAGACCGGCAGTGTCGACGAATCGCCATGGCCTGCCATCCAATTCGATCAACGAATCGACGGGGTCGACGGTGGTCCCGGCGACATCGTGCACCACGGAGCGCTCGTCGCCGGCCAACCGGTTCAGCAGCGAGCTCTTACCGACATTGGGCTTGCCGACCAGCGCGACACGCCGCGGCCCACCCGGACCGCCGGTGCCGACCTCGGAGACCTCGGGCAGCTTTTCCAGCACGGTGTCCAGCAGATCGGCGACACCGCGCCCGTGCATGGCGCTGATCGGGTGCGGCTCCCCCAGCCCGAGCGACCACAGGGCCGCAGCGTCCGCCTCGCCGCGCTCGTTGTCGACCTTGTTGGCCGCCAGGTAAACCGGCTTACCGGACCGCTGCAGCTTCTTGGCCGCGGCCTCGTCGGCCGAGGTGGCGCCGGTGACCGCGTCGACCACCATGATGATCGCGTCAGCGGTCTGCATTGCGACTGCGGCCTGATCAGCCACCTTCTGCTGCAGACCCTTGGCGTCGGGTTCCCAGCCGCCGGTGTCCTGCACGACAAAACGCCGGCCCACCCAGTTGGCGTCATAGGACACCCGGTCACGGGTCACCCCGGGGATGTCCTGCACGACGGCCTCACGACGTCCCAGGATCCGGTTCACCAGCGTCGACTTACCGACGTTCGGTCGTCCGACGACCGCCACCACCGGCGGTGGCGCGGCGAACTCCTCATCTACGCCCTCGTCGAAACCAACTGATTCCCAGTCGCTTTCGTCTTCCCAGGTTCCGTCCTGCGTCATCTGCTCGCCCCGACCCGCTGTTGCACCAGATCCTGCAGGTGCGCGACCACACCGGCCTCGTCCATATCGCTGGTGTCCACGATCACCGCGTCATCGGCGGGCCGCAGCGGCGACACCGCACGTGTCGAATCGAGGTGGTCACGCCGTTTCACGTCGGCCAGCACCGCCTCGTAGGTGTCGTCGAGCCCGGCGGCGATGTTCTGCGCGTTACGCCGCCGCGCCCGCTCCTCGGCGGTCGCGGTGAGGAAGATCTTCACATCGGCGTCGGGCAGCACCACGGTGCCGACATCGCGGCCCTCGACGACGACGCCGCCCTCGCCGGCAGCCAGCTCACGCTGCAGCTGTACCAGTCGCGTCCGCACGGCAGGCACCGCCGACACCGCCGACACCGCACCGGTGACCTCGTCACCACGGATCTCCCGGGAGACGTCCTCACCGGCCAGGTAGGCCAGGTCCTGATCCGGGTCGTAACCGACCGCCAGATCGGTACCGTCGGCCACCTCGGCGACCTTGTCGGCATCGGCCAGGTCGACCCCGGCGCGCAACACCGCCAGCGTCACGATCCGGTACATCGCACCGGTGTTCAGGTAGCGCACACCCATGGTGCGCGCCAAACCGCGTGACACCGAGGACTTCCCGGTACCGGCCGGTCCGTCCAGCGCGATCGTCGGTCCCGTGCTCACATTCCCACCGCCTTGTGCAACTCGCCGACCTCTTTGCGGGTCAGCACCCGGATGCTGCCGGGTCGCATTTCCCCCAGGTTCACCGCACCGATATCGGTGCGCACCAACGCCTCCACCGGGAAGCCCACCGAGGCCATCAACCGGCGCACGATGCGTTTACGCCCCTCGTGCAGGGTCACCTTCACCAGCGTCTTGCCGGGCAGCGTGTCGACCACCGCGAAGTCGTCGAGAGCCACCGGCCCGTCGTCGAGTTCGACACCCTCGCGCAGCTTCTTTCCCAGCCCGCGCGGCACCTTGCCGACCACGGTGGCCACATAGGTTTTGGGGATCTCGTAGGACGGATGCATCAGGCGGTGCGCCAATTCCCCGTCGTTGGTGAGGATCAGCAGCCCTTCGGTGTCGGCGTCGAGCCGGCCGACGTGGAACAGATGCTTGTTGCCGCGCACCCGGTGCTCCACCAGATCACCGACACACGGCCGGCCGCGATCGTCGGACATCGTGGAGTGCATACCGCGCTCCTTATTGATGGCCAGGTACATCAGGTCGGAGTCGAGCACGACCCGGGTACCGTCCACCCGGATCTCGGCGTTGTCGGGGTCCACCCGGGTGCCGAGTTCGGTGACGATACGCCCGTCGACCTCCACCCGGCCGTCGGTGATCATGCGTTCGGCGACGCGCCGCGAGGCAATACCCGCCTGCGACAACACCTTCTGTAAACGGACACCGTCCGGCTCGTCCATGTCAGTCCTTGTCCACATCGATGCCCACCGGCGCTTCGGGCGCCGCGGTCGGGCCGTCGAGCTTGGCAAAACGCGGCTCGTCGCTCAGGTTCTCACTCAGGTCGTCGATGACATCCACATCCGGCAGCAGCGGCGCGATGTCGGGCAGATCGGTCAGCGACGACAGTCCCAGCCGCTCCAGGAACAGCTCGGTGGTCGCGAAAGTGACTGCACCGCTGTCGGAGTCGGTCCCGGCCTCGGTGATCAGCCCACGCGCCACCAAGGTTCGGATGACGGCGTCGACGTTCACACCACGCACCGCGCTGACCCGGGCCCGGGTGACCGGCTGGCGGTAGGCCACCACGGCCAACGTTTCCAGTGCGGCACGGGTCAGCTTCGAGCGCGCACCGTCGAGCAGCAGGCGCTCCACATAGGGGGCGTACCGCGCGCGGGTGTACATCCGCCAACCGCCACCGGCCTCACGCAGGTCGATCCCACTGTCGCGGAGGGCGAGCACGGTGGCCAGTTCGGTGAGCGCCGGGGTGATCCGGTCGGCCGGTTCCCCGGTCGCCGAGGCCAGCGCGTCCACGGTCACCGGGGTGTCCACCACCAGCAGCAGCGCCTCCAGCACCGCAGTCAGTTCGGCGTCCTCGAGTGGGTCCGGCGCTTCCGGGGTCTGCGAATCCGACTCGGCGTCCGTGTCGTCTGCCGGGTCGAGTTCGTCGAGGGCGGTGTCGGTCACGTTGTCGGTCATCAGTCTTCTTCCACTGCGGCTGCCAGGTGTTCGTTGGTTGGCCGATCCCCGGTCCACGAAACCTGGAGCACACCGAGCGGTTCTACTTGCTCAAATGCTACCGCCCGAGCCCGGTACAGCTCCAACAGCGCCAGGAAGCTGCCGACGATCTGCATCACGTCACACCCGGACACCAACTCCCCGAACGACGACCAGCCGCCGATCCCGCGTTCCTCCAACAGCCCCATCAACCGCTTGGCCTGCTCGGGGACCGACACCGATTGCACGTGCAGATGGTCCAGTCGCACCGTCGGCACCGGCCGCGGGGTGAAGGCCGTCGCGGCGATCTGAGCGAACCGATCGGCGTCCACACCCAGCATGACCTCGGGCAACAATTCCTCGTAGCGCGGCTCCAGCGATACCGAGCGCGGGTAGCTGCGCAGCGCGGCGGCCTCCAGCTCGGCGAACATGAGCGCGACATGCTTGAACGCGCGGTACTGCAACAGCCGGGCGAACAGCAGATCGCGGACCTCCAGCAGCGCAAGATCGTCCTCGTCGTGCACCTCACCGGCGGGCAGCAGCCGGGCCGCCTTGAGGTCCAGCAGTGTGGCAGCAATCACCAGGAACGCCGTCGTCTCGTCGAGCTCGAGCTGGCGGCCGATCTCCTTGGTGTAGGCGATGAACTCGTCGGTCACCTGGTGCAGCGCCACCTCGGTAACGTCCATGCGGTGCGCGAAGATCAGCTGCAGCAGCAGGTCGAACGGGCCCTCGAAGTTGCTCAGCCGGACCTGGAAACCCTGAGCAGCCTCGTGCGCCTCGGGCTCGGTCACGCGCCGAACCGGGCGATGACCTCGCGGGCCAACGACCGGTAGGCCAGGGCCCCAGTAGATTTCGGCGCCCAGGTGGTGATGGGCTCGCCGGCGACGCTGGTCTCGGGGAACCGCACGGTGCGGGTGATGACGGTGTCGAACACCAGATCGCCGAACCGCTCCACGACGCGGGCCATCACCTCGCGGGCATTGACGGTGCGCGGGTCATACCGGGTCACCAGGATGCCGCTGATATCCAGCTTCGGGTTGAGCCGGTCTCGCACCTTGTCCACGGTGTCGGTCAGCAGGGCCAGACCACGCAACGAGAAGTACTCGCATTCGGTCGGGATGATCACCCCGTCGGCACAGGCCAGACCGTTGACGGTGAGCAGGCCCAGCGACGGCTGGCAGTCGATCAGCACATAGTCGTAGCGGTCCAGCACCGGGTACAGCGCGCGGGCCAGCGACTGTTCGCGGCCGACCTCATTGACCAGCTGGATCTCCGCAGCCGACAGGTCGATATTGCTGGGCACCAGATCCAGACCGCTGACGCGGGTCTTGATCAGCACCTGGTCGATGGACACCCGCGGTTCGATCAGCAGGTTGTGCACGGTGTGGTCGAGCTCGTAGTGCGGCACACCCAGCCCGGCCGACAGTGCACCCTGCGGGTCGAGGTCGACCAGCAGCACCCGGCGGCCGTATTCGGCCAGGCTGGCACCCAGGTTGATGGTCGAGGTGGTCTTACCGACACCACCCTTCTGGTTGCACATGGCGATGACCTTGGCCGGTCCGTGCGACGTCCGCGGTGCAGGTTCGGGGATGTCGCGCGGCGGGCGGCCGGTCAGGCCGAGTTCGACTTGAGGCTCGATGCCGAGGTGGAGGCTGCCGTCGTCGCTCATCCGGCCCCTTCCTCCATGGCGAACATCGCAGCAGAGTCTAGCTGGGCATATCGGTCTCGGACGGCAGACCCGCTGGCTACTGTCGAGTTATGAGCCTGACCCGTCGGCTGCCATTCCTGCGTCTGTCGTTTCTGCGGATGGGTCTGGCGGTCCGGCGGATCAGCACCACCGGCCAGGTCGGTGACGGCCGTGAGGCCGCCGCCATCGACCATGTGCTGGCCACTTCCGCACCCGGTGACCTCGGCCAGGCGATCGCAGCGTTCGACGATTTCGCCTATTCCGAACAGTTCCTGATCAACGTCGGCGACGAGAAAGGCCAGATCCTGGACGCCGCCGTCCGCCGCACCGACCCCGCGCTGATCCTCGAACTCGGCACGTACTGCGGCTACAGCGCACTTCGGATGGCCGCGGTCGCGCCCGACACGCGGATCATCTCGGTCGAATTGTCCGGTGCCAACGCACAAAACGCCCGACGGATCTGGGAGCACGCCGGCGTCGGTGACCGGGTGACCTGCGTCGAGGGCACCATCGGAGACGGCGGCCGCACCCTGGATGCGCTGGGGATCGAGCCGGGGACATTGGACTTCCTGTTCCTCGATCACGACAAAGACGCCTACCTGTCCGACCTGCTCAGCATCCTGGACCGCGGGTGGCTGCGCCCGGGTGCGATGGTGCTCGCCGACAACATGGGTGTGCCCGGGTCACCTCCGTATCGCCGCTATATGCGCGAACACGAGGGGCAGCAGTGGCGGACGACCGAGCACAAAACCCACGTCGAATACCAGACGATGATCCCGGACCTGGTCCTGGAGTCCGCCTTCCTGGGCAACGTCAGCGGGCCCGCGGATGCGCCCCGGCCCACACCTCGCGCAACGCATTGACGGTGACCAGCGTGTAGATCTGCGTAGTGGTCACCGACGCGTGCCCCAACAACTCCTGCACGACCCGGACGTCGGCCCCGCCCTCGAGCAGATGGGTCGCGAACGAGTGCCGCATGGTGTGCGGGGACACCGCCGCCGCGATACCGGCCGCCGATGCGGCATCCTGCAGCACTTGCCAGGCGCTCTGCCGCGACAGCCGACCGCCGCGGGCGTTCAGAAAGATCGCCGGGGTGCCCTTACCGCGGCGTGCGAGGTCGGGGCGGCCCCGCACCAGATAGATGTCCAACGCGCTGATCGCCGGCCGGCCCACCGGCACCAACCGGTCCTTGCCGCCCTTGCCACGCAGCAGCACCGACCGGTACTCGGTATCGATATCGTCGACGTCCAGGCCGACAACCTCGGAGATCCGCGCCCCCGTCGAATACAGCAGTTCGAGCATCGCCCGGTTGCGCAGACTCAGCGGGTCGTCGGATTCGCGGTTCCCGCCGGCGGCCTCCAGCAGCAGCAGCACCTCGTCGACGGACAGACTCTTGGGCAGCCGCCGTGACGGGGTCGGCGGTTTGACCGCGCGCGCGACGTCGACCTCGACCACCCCCTCGGCAGCCAGGAAGCGGTGCAGGCCGCGGACGGCGACGAGCGCCCGGGCCGCTGACACCGCCGACAAGGCGGCCGCACCGGTGTCCGGATCACCCTTGCGCAGCGCGACCAGGAAGTCGCTGACATCCAGCTCGCCGACCGCACGCGCATCGGCGATACCGCGACCGGTCAGGTACTCGGCGTAGCGGCGCAGATCGCGCCGGTAGGAACTGATGGTGTTGGCCGCGACCCCGCGCTCGATGGTCAGGTGGTCCAGGTATTCCTGCACCTGCTCGTCGAGCGCACCGGTCGCGGTCGTCACGAGTGGCCCCGCCGAGCCGCGAACGCGGTGGGCTGATCCGTCCACGGCGCGCCCACCGGCCGCAGCGCCGCCCAGTTCGGCGCTGCATGGGCCGCCAGGATTCCGGCCACCGCAAGCGAATTGACGATCTCGCCTGCGAAGACGCGCTGCACCGCCTCGGGCAGCGGAATCCAGTCGAGCAACATATCGGCTTCTTCGTCATCGACATCGGGTCGCGCGACGCCGGAGAGCCCGGTGGCCAGGAACACCCGCACACTCTCATCGCTGAAACCAGGCGAGGTGATGATGTCGACGAGCACCGCCCAGTTCTGGGCGGCCAGCCCGGCCTCCTCACGCAGTTCGCGTGCGGCGGTCTCGACCGGCGGCTCGCCGCCGACGTCGAGCAGGCCGGCGGGCAGTTCCCACAACCGTCGACCGACGGGATGGCGGTACTGGTAGACCATCGCCACCCGGTCGTTCTCGTCGACGGCCACCACGGCGACGGCTCCGAAATGCTCGACGACCTCGCGGCGGGCGACCTTGCCGCCCGGCATCTGCACATCGTCCATACGCAGCGCGAGGATGTTGCCGACGTGCGCGGTCTCGCTGGCGCGCGTGACGAACTCGTGCTCAGCCACGCCCCGCGGGTTCCTGTTCCTGCGCCGCATCCTCGTTGTGTTCGGAACCGTTGGTGCGCGCGAAATCCTCCAGCGGAAGCCGTTCTGCCGCCTTGTAATCGAGCGCCGCGCCGACGAAGGCCGCGAACAACGGATGAGGCCGGGTGGGGCGGCTCTTCAGCTCGGGATGGGCCTGGGTGCCGACGAGGAACGGGTGCACATCCTTGCCGTACTCGACGAACTCGACCAGATGACCGTCCGGCGAGGTGCCGGAGAACTTGAGGCCGCTCGCCGCGATCCGGTCCCGGTAGATGTTGTTGACCTCGTAGCGGTGCCGGTGCCGCTCGGACACCTCAGTGGCCTCATAGGCCTGGGCCACAATGGATCCCGCCTCCAGCACGGCCGGGTAGGCGCCCAGGCGCATGGTGCCGCCCAGGTCGGCGTCACCGGCCACGGCGTCGAGCTGATCGGCCATGGTCGCGATCACCGGGTCCGGGGTGTCGGGATCGAATTCCGCCGAACTGGCCTCGGTCAGGCCGACCGAACGCGCCGCCTCGATGACGATGCACTGCAGGCCCAGACACAGCCCGAGGACCGGGACACCACGCTTGCGCGCGTACTTGATGGCGCCGATCTTGCCGTCGATGCCGCGGATGCCGAATCCGCCGGGGATCAGCACGCCGTGCACATCCGCCAGCGCGGCCGCCGCACCGGCGTCGGTCTCGCAGTCGTCGGAGGCGATCCACTGGATCTGCACCTTGGCGTAGTGCTTGAACCCGCCGGCACGCAGCGCCTCGGCCACCGACAGGTAGGCATCGGAAAGGTCGATGTACTTGCCCACCAACGCGATCCGCACCGTCTCGCGTGGTTCGTGCACCCGCTGCAGCAGGTCGTTCCACTGCGTCCAGTCGACGTCGCGGAACGGCAGGTTCAGCTTGCGCACCACGTAGGCGTCGAGTTCCTCGCGGTGCAGCACCTTGGGGATGTCGTAGATCGACGGCGCGTCCGGCGTGGAGATGACACCGTCGATGTCGACATCGCACATCAGCGCGATCTTGTTCTTCAGCGGCTCGGGCACATCGCGATCGCAACGCAGGATCAGTGCGTCCGGGGAGATGCCGATGCTGCGCAACGCGGCGACCGAGTGCTGGGTGGGTTTGGTCTTCAGCTCACCGGACGGCGCCAGGTACGGCACCAGCGAGACATGCAGGAAAAAGCAGTTGTCGCGGCCCACCTCGTGGCGGACCTGCCGCGCCGCCTCCAGGAACGGCAGCGACTCGATATCGCCGACGGTGCCGCCGATCTCGGTGATCACGATGTCAGGGCGGTGCCCGAGTTCATCTGGAATCGCCATCGCAAGGATGCGCCGTTTGATCTCGTCGGTGATGTGCGGGATGACCTGGACAGTGTCGCCGAGGTACTCGCCGCGGCGTTCCTTGGCGATCACCGTCGAGTACACCTGGCCGGTGGTCACGTTCGCCGAGCCGGACAGGTCGCGGTCCAGGAAGCGCTCGTAGTGGCCGACGTCGAGATCGGTCTCGGCGCCGTCCTCGGTGACGAACACCTCGCCGTGCTGGAACGGGTTCATCGTGCCCGGATCGACGTTGAGGTACGGATCGAGCTTCTGCATCGTGACCTGCAGCCCGCGCGCGGTGAGCAGTTGGCCGAGACTACTGGCGGTCAGACCCTTGCCCAGCGAGGACGCCACACCCCCGCTGACGAAGAGGTGTTTGGTCGCGGTCTGCGGGTGCTTGCGTAACGGTTTCGCCTGGCCGGGCAAGTGCAACCTCCGTGGAGATGGGGCAGGAAGGGCCTGCCGACCCACGGAATCTCACCTTAACACCAGCACCGACGAGCTGTCGCTGACGCGCCGGGGTGAAACGTCAGCGACGCGCGGAAATCACTGCGGGACGGTGACCGACGTCGCACCCTGGCCGATGCCGTAGCGGCCCGGCTGCGCGCCGCGCAGCAGATCGCTCAGTGCCAGTGCGGTGGTGATCCGCCCCGACTCGGCGCCGATATCGTCGACGGTGGTGACCGCGCCGGACAGCGCCGCATCCGAGCGGGCCACGGCCACCGCCGCGGCGCCGGTGGCCGAACCGTCCCGACCGGCCAGCACCGTGCCGCCGCCGTGTGGGGCCAGCGCCGCCGCGAACCGGGCCACCGTGGTGCCCCGGTTGCCTGCGTCGTCACCGAGCGAGCCGCCGGTGACGATGACGGCGGTGTCGGCGGCAGCGATGGGATCGGTGTCGTAGGTGATGAAGCCGGTGTCGCGCAGTGTGGCGAGCACGATCTCGCGCTGATCGTCGGGCACCGCGGGATCCTTGCCGTTCAGTAGCGCGATCCCGAGTAGGTCACCGGCCTGCGAGCCTTGGTCCACCGAGGCGGTGGACAGCTGACGGCCGGCCGGCACGATCGGCGAGTTGACCACCGACAACAGCTTCTCCGAGGAATTGGCGTCGACGAATTGTGGTGTCAGCGTGATGGTTCCCGATACCGTAGCACCACCCTGGGTGGCCAACCGCGCCACCGCGTCGACATCGTCGTCGGCAGCATCCGGGGTCCGGAAGATCACCACGGATTTGTCACGGAGCGTATCGGCCAGGATGCGCGGCGCCATCAGCGCATCGAATTCCCCTGCCGCACCCAGCTTCTCGTTGAGCTCGTTCTTGTCGTCGGTGAGCGTCTCGATCTCGGTGCGCAGATCGGCCTTGTCGTTACGCAGCCCGGACAGCACCGTGTCGGCGAACAGACCTGATCCCAGCACCACCCCGATGGCCAGTGCAAGGAACACCGCGGCCAGCGAGATGGCGTGTGAGCGCAGCGAAATCACGGCTCTCCCCGCAGATGCCTAAGAGACCAGACCCTGGACCCAGAGCAGGAAGCGGTTCCAGTAGTCGACCACCCAGTCGATCACCGCGGCATCGGCCTGGGTGACCCACAGCGCGACGATGACGGCGAGCAGCATGGCCAGCACCAGCAGCGCGATGGCGCCACCGGAGACCCGGCTGCGGTACAGCGTGGCGACCGCCTTGGCGTCGACCAACTTCTCCCCGACCTTGAGCCGGGTCAGGAAGGTCGACGGGTTGCTCTGCTGGCGCGAGCGGTCGAAGAACTCTTCGATGGTGGCGCTGTGACCTGCGGTGACGATCAGCGAGGCGCCGTGGTGATGGCACAGCAGCAGGGCCAGGTCGGCAGCCGAGCCGGCGGCCGGGAAGGTCATCGCGCCGACGCCGAGGTCCTGGATGCGCTCCAGACCGGGGGCGTGTCCGTCGGAATCGGCGGGCAACACCACCTGGGCACCGCTGCGCAGCACATCGGTGCTGATCTCCGAGGGGTCGCCGACGATCAGCGCGGGCCGGTAACCGGCCTTGCGGAGCAGGTCGGCGCCGGCGCCGACACCGACCAGCACCGGCTGGTACTCCTTGATGAACGGTTTGAGCGCCTTGAGGTCGTCGGCGGCGGACTTGCCGTCGGAGACCACCACGACATGGCGGCGGTCCATGTCGACGTCGATGTCCGGGATGCCCATGCCGTCGATCAGCAGCGGGCTCTCGCTGCGGATGAACTCGATCGTGTTGCCCGCGAACGCTTCCAGGTGTGCGACCAGTCCACTCTTGGCCTCCACCATGAGCTCGTGGATCTCCAGGTCGGTCCGTTCGGAGCCCAGTGCGATGCGGCGGTCACCGGAGTAGACGCCGCTGTTGTTCAGACGGATCTTGGCGCCGTCCTTGATCTTCTTGAAGACCTCGGGGCCGGCCTCGTCGATGAGGACGATGCCGTTGGCCACCAGCACCTCGGGTCCGAGATTCGGGTAGCGCCCCGAGATCGAGGGCGAGGCGTTGACGACGCCGGCCACCTCGGCCTCGACGAGCGCATCGGCGGTGACGCGGTCGAGGTCCTGGGCGTCGAGGACGACGATGTCGCCAGGGCCGATGCGGCGGAGCAATCGATCGATGTCGCGGTCAACGCGGGCGGTACCGACCACGCCCGGCTTTGAGCTGGCATTACGCGATAGCAACGCTGACATCTTCATGCAGGCGATTCTGGCGTCCAACCCTCAAGTTGAGGTGGAGGCGCGCCGTAACATCAGCCCCACAAGTTTTCTTTTGTCACAACTGCAACATCAGCCGCATCTCAATCACGCGTCACTGCGCTGGGCCTCATTCGCGACTCGCCGCTTCTGCCTCATTCGCGGCTCGCCGCGTAGTGCCGTGCGGCCTTGGCCCGGTTGCCGCAGGTCGTCATCGAATGCCAGCGCCGGGTGCCGTTCTTGGAGGTGTCCAGGAACCAGAGGACACAGTGTTCGTGGGCGCATTGTTTGATCCGCCCCGGCGACTCGGTCATCAACCGCAGCAGATCATCGGCGGCCAACCACGCCGGGAGCCATTCGATCTCGGGCACATCGGCATCCTCGTGCGGCCCCGACGTCGACAGGCTGCGGCGCACCCGGCCGTGGTCGAGCACCGCATTCAACTCGTCGGCCGCCCCGTCGGACACCACCTGCAGCACAGCGTCGCGGGCGTGCACCAGCGCCACCCGCGTGGGTTCGTCGGCCCGGCACCGATCGCTCAGGTCATTGGCCGCGAGCCAGCACGCCAGGCCGGCGGTATCGACGAGCAGATCCTGCACACCGTCGGCCGCCATCCAATTGGTGTTCAACAGGTCGAGTGCGAGCGGTTCACCGACATGCGGTCGCGGATCGCGCATGACTCACCCTACTTCACTAACCATTGAAATAACTTTTGATGGTTGACGGTTGCCCCGATAATACCTAACCTTCAAACATCAATATAACGGTTACATGGAGGATGAGATGACCACCGCGACCAGCCCACTGCTACGGCCAGGACACATCGGGCTCAACGTCACCGATCTCGACCGGTCCGTCGATTTCTACGAACGCGCCTTCGGTTTCGAACAACTCGGCCGCGGCGACGAGGACGGGCACCGGTTCGCCTTCCTCGGCAGCGACGGCGCCCTGCGCCTGACGCTCTGGCAACAGAGCGCGGGCGAGTTCTCGACCCGCACCCCGGGACTGCACCACCTGTCCTTCGAGGTGGCGAGCATCGACGAGGTCCGCGCGGTCGAGGCGGTACTCAAGGAACTGGGCGCGGCATTCGCCCACGACGGCGTGGTGGCGCACGGTGAGGGAACCTCCTCGGGCGGCATCTTCTTCACCGACCCCGACGGTATCCGGCTCGAGGTCTTCACACCGTCGGGCGCCGAGCAGCAACCCGCCCCCGCCGGCGAAGCCCCCACCTGCGGATTCTTCTGACGACATGGCCGTCTATCACGCAGGCGAGCTGGCGGTGCAGCGCCGGCTCGGCCAAAGCGATATCGCCACCCGCCTGCAACGTATGGTGCGCGACGAGATCCCGGACGCCGCAGCTGATTTCCTGGCCGAACAGCCGATGGTCGTGCTGGCCGCTGCCGACCGGGACGGTCGGCTCTGGACCAGTCTGGTTACCGGCGCACCCGGTTTCGCCCATGTCCTCGACGAGGACCGGATCGCCGTCGAGGCCCTCCCCGCGGTCGGTGACCCGCTGCGTGACGTGCTGACCGCGGCCCCGCAGCGGGTCGGCATGATCGCGATCCAGCCGCAGACCCGGCGGCGGATGCGGGTCAACGGCCGCGCCACCCCCACCGAGTCGGGTGTGGTGATCGACCCGGACCAGGTGTACTCGAACTGCCCGAAGTACATCTCCCGCCGCCGTGTCGAGGGCGGGTCGGCACCGGTCGCCGACCCGGTGCGGCGCCGCGCCGAGGCCCTCGACGCACGTATGCAGGCTTTCGTCGGCGCCGCCGACACCTTCTTCATCGGCTCCGCCGATCTCGAGGGCAATGCGGATTCCTCGCACCGCGGCGGCAATCCGGGCTTCCTGCAGGTACTTTCACCGACGAAGCTGCGCTGGCCCGACTACCGCGGCAACTCGATGTTCATGACACTGGGCAATATCAGTGTCAATCCCCGTGTGGGGCTGCTGATCCCGGATTGGGACACCGGCTCGACGCTGCAGCTGACCGGCACCGCCGAGATCATCTGGGAGAGCGGGCCGGGCGCTCAGGCCTTTGTCGAGTTCACCGTCGGCGAGGTCGTCGAACTGGTCGGCGCCAGCCCGCTGCACTGGAGCAGCCCGGAGCTGTCACCGGCCAACCCGGCCTGACCTCACTTCTCGGCGCGGTCGCGCTGGGCGGACTCCCACAGCTCGCGGGCGTGCGCCCGCCCGCTGTCGGTGTCCCCCAGACCGGCCAGCATGCGGGCCAGTTCGGCCACCCGATCGTCATCCTGCAGGCGCACGACCCGGCTCGACTTGGGGCCGCTCTCGACCACCAGATGCGTATCGGCGTAGGCGGCCACCTGCGGCAGGTGGGTGACGACGATGACCTGGTGCGTCCGTGCCAACCGGGCCAGCCGACGCCCGATCTGGACTGCGGCGCGGCCGCCGACACCGGCGTCCACCTCGTCGAAGACCATCGTGGTGCCCTCGTCCGAGGCCGACAGCACCACCTCGAGCGCGAGCATCACCCGGGACAGCTCGCCGCCCGACGCGCTCTTGGCCAGCGGGAGCAGGTCGGTGCCACGGTGGGCGGCGAACCCGAACTCGACGGCATCCACCCCGTCGCGGCCGGCATGCACGGCGACGCCGCCGGCCGATATCAGCGGTGCCGAGTCATCGGCACGGGCGGGCAGCGCGGCGACGGTGATGCCGAAGTCGGCGCCGGTCATCGCCAACCCGGCGAGTTCGGCCGACACCGCCTTGGCCAGTCCCTTGGCGGCCTTGGTCCGGGCCTTGGTCAGGTCGGCAGCCGCGGCCACCACCCTGGTGTGCAGTTCGTCGACCTTGGCCTGCAGGCCGGCCAGCGCCTCCTCGGACACGTCGAGCTGAGACAACCGCTCCCGAGACTCCGTGGCCCAGGCCAGCACCCCGTCGATGTCCGGGGCGTACTTGCGGGTCAGCCCCCGCAGCTCGGCCTGGCGCGCCAGTTTCGATTCCAGGGTGCTGGCATCACTGGGTAATTCGGCCAGGAAGTCGCCGAGTTCGGTTGCCACGTCCCCGATCACGGCCAACGCCTCGACCAGCCGCTCCCCCAACGCCTGCAACGCGGAGTCGTCGGTGCTGCTGAGGGTGGCCTTGGCCTGCGCGACACCGTTCGCCGCCGAGGCCGATTCGGAACCGTCGTCATCGAGCGGGCCGGCCAACCAGCCGCGGGCCAGGGCCGCGGCCTCGCGCAGCGCATCGAGTTCGGAGAGCCGGCGGATATCGGCGACCAGCGCGTCATCCTCACCGGGCTGTGGGTCCACGGTGTCGATCTCGTTGAGCCCGAAGGTCAGCCGGTCCGACTCCAACGCCAGGTCCCGGGCCCGCTCGGTGCGGTCGGACAGATCCCGCCGCGCCGTCAGCCACTGTTCCCGGGCGGCGCGGTACTTGCGTAGTGGCGCACTGACATCGGCGTAGCGATCCAGCGCACCGCGCTGTTCGTCGGGCCGCATCAGGCGCAGCTGATCGTTCTGGCCGTGCAGCGCCAACAGTTCGTTGGTGAAGGTGCTCAACGATTTGGCCGGCACACTACGACCACCGAGGTAGGCCCGGGACGGCCCGTCCCGGTTCACCGAACGCGCCGCGATCACGCTGCCGTCGTCATCGCGGTCGGCTCCCGAGGAATCCAGGATCTCGTCGATACGCCCGGTGACGTCGGTACCGATCTCGGTTGTGGTGAAACGTCCTTCCACCACTGCGCGGTCGGACCCGGTGCGCACCCGGGTGGCGTCGGCGCGGGCACCGCCGAGCAGGTGCAGCCCGGTCACCACCATCGTCTTGCCTGCACCGGTCTCGCCGGTCAACACCGTCAGGCCACGGTCGAATTCTGCGGTCGCTGCGGAGATCGCTCCCAGCGACTCGATACGGATCTCGGAAAGCACTACTGGCCGCGCCATCCCTTGACCGGCAGCCGGAACTTTCGCACCAGCCGGTCGGTGAACGGCGCACTGTCCAGCCGCACCCACTTCAGCGAGGTGCCGCAGCGGGTCACCTCCAGCCGGGCTCCGGCCGGCACCGCCATCTTGCGTCGACCGTCGCAGAATGCCACGGCGTCATGGCCGCCGGCCTCGACCTCGATGGCGATCGACGCGTCCGGGCTGGTCACCATCGGACGCGCAAAGAGTGCGTGAGCGTTGTTGGGCACCACCAGGATCGACTCCAGATCCGGCCACAGGATGGGCCCGCCGGCGGAGAACGCGTAGGCGGTCGACCCGGTCGGGGATGACACCAGCACACCGTCGCAACCGAACTGCGATACCGGACGTCCGTCGACCTCCAGCACCACCCCCAACACTCCCAGGCGCGGTCCCTTCTCCAGGCTGGCCTCGTTGAGGGCCCAGCCCCGGTCGACCACCACCCCGTTCTCCCGGACCGCGACATCGAGCGTCATCCGTTGTTCGACGCGGTAGTCGCGGGCGATGACATGGTCGAGCACCGAGTCGATGGCCTCGGCCTCAGCCTCGGCCAGGAAGCCGATCCGGCCGAGATTGATGCCCAGCACCGGGATCTCGACATTACGAGCCAGTTCGGCGGCACGCAGGAAGGTGCCGTCGCCGCCCAGGGCCAGCACCAATTCGCACCCCTCGGCGGCCTGCTCGTCGGCGTCGACCACTTCGATATCGACCCCGAGTGCCCGCATCTCGTCGGGAGCCAGGTGCAGCGACCCACGGTCGACGGCCTCGGCCGTCAGCACCCGCAGCCCGATGCCGTGCTCACCGAGCACCTTCTCCACCCGCCGCGCAGTCTCGGTGGCCTCCTCGCGCCCGGTGTGCACGACGAGTAGGACGGTCCGTTCGCAGGTCATTGCGGCCCTTCATCGATCGCTTGCTGAACAGCTCGTTCGAGATCTTCGCCCTCCAACGGGGCATCGGTCTCGGCGCGGAAACGCAGGAAGAACTCCACATTGCCGGACGGGCCGGGCAACGGGCTGGCCGTGACGGCGACTGTGTGCCAATGCAATTCGGCGGCCCGCCGGGCGACGCTGAGAACCGCGTCGGCACGCAGCGCTGGGTCCGACACCACACCGCCGGCGCCGACCCGGTCCTTGCCGACCTCGAACTGAGGTTTCACCATCGGAACGATATCGGCGGCACGCGAGGCACACGCGGTCAGCGCGGGCAGCACGGTCGCCAACGAGATGAAGGACAGATCGGCCACCACCAGATCGACCGGTCCACCGATCGCCTCCGGGGTGAGCGTGCGGACATTGGTGCGTTCCAACACCTGTACCCGGTCATCGGAGCGCAGCGACCATGCCAGCTGTCCGTAACCGACGTCGGCGGCCACGATCTCGGCGGCGCCGCGGTCCAGCAGTACCTCGGTGAATCCGCCGGTGGACGCGCCGGCGTCCAGACACCGACGCCCCTCGACGGGGACGTCGAAGGCGTCGAGCGCCCCGATCAACTTGTGCGCGCCGCGCGACACCCACACCTTCTCGTCGGCGGCCACGGTCAGCTTGGCGTCGACGGCGACCGTGGTGGCGGGCTTGGCCGCCGGCATACCGTCGATACGCACCCGGCCGGCACCAATGAGTTCGGCCGCCTGCTGCCGGGAGCGGGCCAGGCCGCGCCGAACCAGCTCGGCATCCACCCGTGCGCGGCGCGTCATCGGATCAGCGCTCCCGGGTCGCGTCGCCCCGGCCCTCCACCGATTCGAGGGCGCGGACCAGCAGGTCATGTGCCTCTTCCAGGCGTGCGGCGACGGCGTCGATATCGGTATCCGCCAAGCCACCCGACTCGACGTCCGGCAGCTCGGCCAGCAGCGCCGCGATACCGGCGCGGATCTGCTCAGGATCGGTACTCATGTCGCTGATCACGCTAGCCGATCCGATCAGCTCAGCAGCGACCAGCGCTGCAGTGCCGTCCGCGCGGCGTCATCACCGGCCGCGACGCTGACGCCCTCTCCCGCCGCCCACACGGCATGCGCCGTCGCGCGGACGACGCTCAGTTCATCGGCCGAGTCGGCGCCGGTCGACCGGACGGTCACGGTGGACCCGTCGGTGTCGGTGTGCCACGCCGGATGTGCGGCGATGCGCAGGGCATCGGCATCGCTGTGCAGCGCACGGAGATCCGCCGCCAGGAAGTCCGGTCGGCTACCGGCCGCGGCGGCCACCATGTCGGCGGCGTCGTTCACGCCGGTGAGCACCATCAGACTGGGCAGCCGGGCGGCGTTGGCACCTTCGATATCGGTGTCGAGCCGGTCACCGATCACCAGCGGCGTGCTGAACGCCCCGCGGGCCAGCGCATCGTTCATCAGGCTTGGCGCCGGTTTCCCGGCGACCTGCGGGTCGGTATCGGTCGCCGTGCGCAGTGCGGCGACCATCGAGCCGTTACCCGGCAGCAGGCCGCGTTCCGAGGGCAGGGTGCGGTCGACGTTGGCCGCGACCCACACCGCACCGGCGCGGATGGCCAGCGCCGCCTCGGCCAGGATGGCCCAGCCGGTTTCCGGGTTGTGCCCCTGGACGACGGCAACAGGATTGTCGTCGAACGACCGCACCGGGAGCAGGCCCACTTCCGCGATCTCGACGGCCAGCGCCTCGGTGCCGACGATCAGCACCGCCGATCCGGCCGGCACCTGGCCGGCCAGCAGGCGCGCCGCACTCTGGGCACTGGTGACGACATCATCCGCATGCGCCGTGAAACCGAGCTCCTGCAGATGTCCGGCCACCTGCGCCGCCGAACGCGATGCGTTGTTGGTGACGAACAGTGCGCGGGACTGCACCGCGGACAGACTGTCGACGGCGCCGATAGTCGGCTCGTGCCCACGGAACACGGTGCCGTCGAGATCCAGGAGCAGGCAATCGTGCTCCTGTGCCAAGGTGCCCATGTCAGGTGAGCTCGGCGAGACGTTCTTCGGCGTCGGTGACGCCCTCCACATCAGCGGCGGCGGCGTTGATGAACGCCTGCACCGCATCATCCGAGCGGCCCAGCGCCAGCAGGGTTTCGGCGTAGGCATAGAACAGCCGGGCGCTGGTGGCCCCGAGTCGCGTCGGGTCCAGCGGCGGGGTCGACAAAATCGCCAGGGCCTGCTCGTACTGACCGAGATCCGAACGCGCGCCGGCGACGACCATCCGCAGTTCCTCGGCGTCGTCACCGGTCAGCGCCTCGGCTTCGGCACTGCGGGCCAACTCGATGGCACGTTCGGGCCGGCCGACACCACGTTCGCAGTCCGCGATCAGCGGCAGCAGCGCGGACTTGCTGCCCATCCGGCGCGCGGCCCGCAATTCGGCAAGCGCCTGCGCCCAGTCCCCGCAGAAATAGGCGGCGATACCGACGGCCTCGCGCACCGCGGCGATGCGTCCGGAGCGGGCGCGCGCGGCGCGGGCGTGAGCGAGCGCGGCTTCGGGGTCCTCCTCCAGCAGTTCGCCGGCGGCAACCAGGTGCCGGGCCACGACGTCAGCGGTGGATTTGTCGAGCGTGATCAGCTCGCTGCGGATTTCGGGGGCCAGTTGTCGGGCCTCGATCTCGTTCGGGATGCGCGGCCCGGTCGGCTCGTCACTACTGCGCGCATCGCGACGCTCCCGGTCCGAACCTGACCACTCCTTCGGCCGATCGCGTCCACCGCGGCGGGCGTAACCGCCGCCGCCGGAGCGCTGACCGCCGCCGGCGCCATAACCGCTGTTTCCACCGGCACGAGGGCCATCCCCCGATGCACGACGTGGCCGCCGCTCGCCGCTGCCGCCTTGTCTGTCGTCGGCCACAGTTGCCTTCCTGATCGATCACACGTCCTGGCAAAGGATAGCCGGGACATGCCCATTCGCGACACTCGCGAATTTTCGAAGAATGGTCGATAAATAGAATTACCCCCCACGAATAACGTGGGGGGTAATCCTAATTTGTGTTCGGCGGTGTCCTACTTTTCCACCCTGTTGGGTAGTATCATTGGCGCTGGTAGGCTTAGCTTCCGGGTTCGGGATGGGACCGGGCGTTTCCCTGCCGCTATGGCCGCCGTAACTTTATTCACCCTTTTTTGGGCGTCCCGGGTTTTTCACCGGGAAGATTTTTGGTGTGTTTTGGTGGTGGAGTGTGTTCACGACCATTGCTGGTGGTGAGTGTGTCCGTGTGGTGTGGTTGCGGGCGTCACGTTTGAGTGTGCGTCTTCTTTGTTCTTACACGTTTTTTGTTTACCCACCGTGGTGGGTGTGTGTAAGTTTTCGGCCGGTTAGTGCCAGTTCCCTGAACTCATTACTGAGTGTGTAGGTCTGGTCTATCGATCCCGTGGTCTGCGGGGGGCCTTATCCCACTGAATGGGTGAGAAGCCTGGTCTTGGAAGAGGTTTCCCGCTTAGATGCTTTCAGCGGTTATCCTGTCCGAACGTGGCTATCCAGCCGTGCCCCTGGTGGGACAACTGGTATACCAGAGGTTCGTCCGTCCCGGTCCTCTCGTACTAGGGACAGATTTCCTCAAGCTTCTGACGCGCGCGGCGGATAGAGACCGAACTGTCTCACGACGTTCTAAACCCAGCTCGCGTGCCGCTTTAATGGGCGAACAGCCCAACCCTTGGGACCTGCTCCAGCCCCAGGATGCGACGAGCCGACATCGAGGTGCCAAACCATCCCGTCGATATGGACTCTTGGGGAAGATCAGCCTGTTATCCCCGGGGTACCTTTTATCCGTTGAGCGACACCCCTTCCACTCAGAGGTGCCGGATCACTAGTCCCGACTTTCGTCCCTGCTCGACATGTACGTCTCGCAGTCAAGCTCCCTTGTGCACTTACACTCAACACCTGATTGCCGTCCAGGTTGAGGGAACCTTTGGGCGCCTCCGTTACATTTTAGGAGGCAACCGCCCCAGTTAAACTACCCACCAGGCACTGTCCCTGAACCGGATATACGGTTCGAAGTTAGAGGCCCAATACGATCAGAGTGGTATTTCAACAACGACTCCACACACACTGGCGTGCATGCTTCACAGTCTCCCACCTATCCTACACAAACCGTATCGAGCACCAATACCAAGTTGTAGTGAAGGTCCCGGGGTCTTTTCGTCCTGCCGCGCGTAACGAGCATCTTTACTCGTAGTGCAATTTCGCCGAGTCTATGGTTGAGACAGTTGAGAAGTCGTTACGCCATTCGTGCAGGTCGGAACTTACCCGACAAGGAATTTCGCTACCTTAGGATGGTTATAGTTACCACCGCCGTTTACTGGGGCTTAAATTCTCCGCTTCACCTTACGATTAACGGGTCCTCTTAACCTTCCAGCACCGGGCAGGCGTCAGTCCGTATACATCGTCTTGCGACTTCGCACGGACCTGTGTTTTTAGTAAACAGTCGCTTCTCACTGGTTTGTGCCACCCACCCCCGCTGCCGGCCGCAAGAGCCATGACGGTACGTGGGTCCCCCTTCTCCCGAAGTTACGGGGGCATTTTGCCGAGTTCCTTAACCATAGTTAACTCGTACGCCTTAGTATTCTCTACCTGACCACCTGTGTTGGTTTGGGGTACGGGCCGTGTGTGAACTCGCTAGAGGCTTTTCTCGGCAGCATAGGATCACCAAATTCGCCTCACTCGGCTATGCATCACCTCTCAGGATATGTGACACCCGGATTTACCTAGATGTCTCCCTACCGGCTTGCCCCAGTATTACCACTGACTGGTATGGCTACCTTCCTGCGTCACCCCATCGCTTGACTACTACCAACGAAGGTCCCGCGCAGCCGGCAACATTCCGCTCCCGAAGGATTGGATAAGTCACCATTTGGGCGGTTAGTACCGCTGATTCATCATGGACGCGCACACACGGGTACGGGAATATCAACCCGTTGTCCATCGACTACGCCTGTCGGCCTCGCCTTAGGTCCCGACTCACCCTGGGCGGACTGGCCTGCCCCAGGAACCCTTGGTCTTTCGGCGGGCAAGGTTCTCACTTGCCTTATCGCTACTCATGCCTGCATTCTCACTCCCACACCCTCCACAGCTCCATTACCAGGCTGCTTCACTGGGTGCAGGACGCTCCCCTACCCATCAACAAAAGTTGATGCCGCGGCTTCGGCGGTGTACTTGAGCCCCGCTACATTATCGGCGCACAATCACTTGACCAGTGAGCTATTACGCACTCTTTCAAGGGTGGCTGCTTCTAAGCCAACCTCCTGGTTGTCTTCGCGACTGCACATCCTTTTCCACTTAGTACACGCTTAGGGGCCTTAGCCGGCGATCTGGGCTGTTTCCCTCTCGACGCACGGAGCTTATCCCCCGCCGTCTCACTGCCACGCTTTCACTTACCGGCATTCGGAGTTTGGCTGACGTCAGTAACCTAGTAGGGCCCATCGGCCATCCAGTAGCTCTACCTCCGGTAAGAAACACGCAACGCTGCACCTAAATGCATTTCGGGGAGAACCAGCTATCACGGAGTTTGATTGGCCTTTCACCCCTACCCACAACTCATCCCCTCAGTCTTCAACCTAAGTGGGTTCGGGCCTCCACAACATCTTACTGCTGCTTCACCCTGGCCATGGGTAGATCACTCCGCTTCGGGTCCAGAACACACCACTACACCAACCCCTCCGGATTGGATACGCCCTATTCAGACTCGCTTTCGCTGCGGCTACCCCACACGGGTTAACCTCGCGACATGTCCCTGACTCGCAGGCTCATTCTTCAAAAGGCACGCCATCACCCCACACATAAAGCGAGGGCTCTGACGGATTGTAGGCACACGGTTTCAGGTACTATTTCACTCCCCTCCCGGGGTACTTTTCACCATTCCCTCACGGTACTAATCCGCTATCGGTCATCAGGAAGTATTCAGGCTTACCGGGTGGTCCCGGCAGATTCACAGCAGATTTCACGGGCCCGCTGCTACTCGGGGACAGTTCCACAACAGAGCATGTGTTTTCACGTACCGGGCTCTCACCGTCTACGGCAGGCCATCCCAAGACCACTTCCGCTAACACACACTTTTCTCACTGCTGCCCAGCACGGCGGTGCTGAGAAGAAACGCCCCACAACCCCGCACACACAACCCCCGCCGGGTATCACATGCATACGGTTTAGCCATCCTCCGCTTTCGCTCGCCACTACTCACGGAATCACAATTGTTTTCTCTTCCTACGGGTACTGAGATGTTTCACTTCCCCGCGTTCCCCCCTGCACCCTATATATTCAGATGCAGGTAACACGACATCACTCGTGCTGGGTTTCCCCATTCGGACATCCTCGGATCCACGCTCGGTTGGCAGCTCCCCGAGGCATATCGCAGCCTCCCACGTCCTTCATCGGCTCCTGATGCCAAGGCATCCACCATGCGCCCTTAAACACTTACAACACAAAAAACCAGAAAAAGAAAAAAAGAAATTGCACATCAAACACACACAACAACCACATCCTCCGAAGAAGACACGATTCCTGCGTGCTAGATGCTCGCAACCACTATCCACAAATCAAACACCACACCCCACCACCAAAGCAGGGCGACAACAGCAACCGCATCACCTGAACGAAGCCAACGCCCCCTCAGACTCACGGCCGGCAACCCCCTCCACGTATGGCGCGGGTCCCGCTGGGCCTGTTGTCTCAAAGCCCAATAGTGTGTTCAGCAGCCAGCACCCCGGAAAACCCACGGGCGCCACAATGTTTGTTGTTGCACCAGACCCCCACCCACTACAGATGAAGGCCATCCAACGAATCGACCAAAGGTCACCGAACTCCCACACGATGTGGGCGGGCCTGGTTCTCGTGGTGCTCCTTAGAAAGGAGGTGATCCAGCCGCACCTTCCGGTACGGCTACCTTGTTACGACTTCGTCCCAATCGCCGATCCCACCTTCGACGGCTCCCTCCCACAAGGGGTTAGGCCACCGGCTTCGGGTGTTACCGACTTTCATGACGTGACGGGCGGTGTGTACAAGGCCCGGGAACGTATTCACCGCAGCGTTGCTGATCTGCGATTACTAGCGACTCCGACTTCACGGGGTCGAGTTGCAGACCCCGATCCGAACTGAGACCGGCTTTGAAAGGATTCGCTCCACCTCACGGCATCGCAGCCCTTTGTACCGGCCATTGTAGCATGTGTGAAGCCCTGGACATAAGGGGCATGATGACTTGACGTCATCCCCACCTTCCTCCGAGTTGACCCCGGCAGTCTCCTACGAGTCCCCGGCATAACCCGCTGGCAACATAGGACAAGGGTTGCGCTCGTTGCGGGACTTAACCCAACATCTCACGACACGAGCTGACGACAGCCATGCACCACCTGCACACAGGCCACAAGGGAACCGACATCTCTGCCGGCGTCCTGTGCATGTCAAACCCAGGTAAGGTTCTTCGCGTTGCATCGAATTAATCCACATGCTCCGCCGCTTGTGCGGGCCCCCGTCAATTCCTTTGAGTTTTAGCCTTGCGGCCGTACTCCCCAGGCGGGGTACTTAATGCGTTAGCTACGGCACGGATCCCAAGGAAGGAAACCCACACCTAGTACCCACCGTTTACGGCGTGGACTACCAGGGTATCTAATCCTGTTCGCTCCCCACGCTTTCGCTCCTCAGCGTCAGTTACTGCCCAGAGACCCGCCTTCGCCACCGGTGTTCCTCCTGATATCTGCGCATTCCACCGCTACACCAGGAATTCCAGTCTCCCCTGCAGTACTCCAGTCTGCCCGTATCGCCCGCACGCCCACAGTTAAGCTGTGAGTTTTCACGAACAACGCGACAAACCACCTACGAGCTCTTTACGCCCAGTAATTCCGGACAACGCTCGGACCCTACGTATTACCGCGGCTGCTGGCACGTAGTTGGCCGGTCCTTCTTCTGCACATACCGTCACTTGCGCTTCGTCTGTGCTGAAAGAGGTTTACAACCCGAAGGCCGTCATCCCTCACGCGGCGTCGCTGCATCAGGCTTGCGCCCATTGTGCAATATTCCCCACTGCTGCCTCCCGTAGGAGTCTGGGCCGTATCTCAGTCCCAGTGTGGCCGGTCACCCTCTCAGGCCGGCTACCCGTCGTCGCCTTGGTAGGCCATTACCCCACCAACAAGCTGATAGGCCGCGGGCCCATCCCACACCGCAAAAGCTTTCCACCACCAACCATGAAGCTGATGATCATATTCGGTATTAGACCCAGTTTCCCAGGCTTATCCCAAAGTGCAGGGCAGATCACCCACGTGTTACTCACCCGTTCGCCACTCGAGCACCCCGAAGGGCCTTTCCGTTCGACTTGCATGTGTTAAGCACGCCGCCAGCGTTCGTCCTGAGCCAGGATCAAACTCTCCAAACAAAAACCCCCAGACCAAAGCCCAGGCAGAATTCGAATCAGAAAAATCCGATCACAAACAAAAGACACCAAAAACTGGCATCAAAAAACAAAACCATCCCACGTGGCAGGAAGACGGGGAGTCCCCCACCAAGATGGCAAAAAACAACAAACAAAAACCACCAAACACACTATTGAGTTCTCAAACAACAGACTTGATTTTGTCGAAGCTACCCGTTTCGGGGCAACCCCACCAGCTTAAACTATCTGTTCCGGTGAGTCAAGCTTCTCTGTCTCGCGTCTCCGCGGCGACTTCAAAAGATTAGAACTTCCGCGCCGATGAAGTCAAATCCCCTGGTCAGAGGCCTACAACTCTGGTACGGCCGTCTCGAATCAGGTTACCCGCTCGATGCCGGCACCCAAACTGGCCAGGTTTTCGACGAACATCGGGTAGCCGCGATCGATGTGGAAAACGTCGTGCACCTCGGTCTCGCCATCGGCCACCAGGCCGGCAAGCACCAAGCCGGCACCGGCTCGGATGTCCGAGGCCCACACCGGCGCACTCGACAGCTGCGGAATTCCACGCACCACCGCATGGTGACCATCGGTACGGGCGTCCGCCCCCAGACGGATCATCTCCTCAACGAACCGGAACCGAGCTTCGAAAACGTTCTCGGTGATCATTGAGGTGCCGTCGGCGATGCATGCCAACCCGATTGCCATCGGTTGCAGGTCGGTCGGGAACCCGGGGAACGGCAGGGTCGCGACGTTGACCGCCTTCGGTCGTTCGTACTGCACCACCCGGAAGCCGTTGTCGTTCTGCGTCACCGTCGCACCCGCATCGTGCAGTTTGTGCAGGACCAACTGCAGATGCGCCGGGTCCACTCCGGTCACCGAGATGTCCCCTCGGGTCATCGCCGCGGCAATCCCCCACGTCGCGGCAACGATCCGATCACCGATGACCCGATGTTCGGTGGGATGCAGCCGATCCACCCCGGTGATGGTCAGCGTCGACGAACCCGCACCCTCCACCTGCGCGCCCATCTGGTTGAGCATCGTGCAGATATCGGCGATGTCGGGTTCGCGGGCCGCGTTGTGGATGGTGGTGACGCCCTCCGCGAGCACCGCGGCCATCAAGATGTTCTCGGTCGCCCCCACAGAAGGGAATTCGAGTTGGATCTCGGCACCGCGTAGATGATCGGCCTCGGCCACCACACAGCCGTGCTCGATGTTGCAGCGGGCACCCAACTGACGAAGTCCCGCCTGGTGCATGTCCAGCGGTCGCGAACCGATCGCGTCACCGCCGGGCAGCGCCACTTTCGCCTTCCGGCCCCGCCCCACCAGCGGGCCCAGCACACAGACCGAGGCACGGAACTGACGGACAGCGGCGAAGTCGGCGTCGTACTTGACTTCATCCGGTGAGGTGATCCGCACGGTGGAACCGTCGAGTTCGACGGTTGCTCCCAACCCGCGCAACACCTCCGCCATCAGTGGGACATCGAGAATGTCGGGGCAGTTGGTGATCGTGCTCGTGCCCTCGGCGAGCAATGCCGCCGCCATGAGTTTCAGAACACTGTTCTTCGCTCCCCCGACGGCGACCTCGCCTGAAAGCCGGCTTCCGCCGGTCACCACGAAACGATCGCTCACGCCGGTCAGTGTAAGCAACCGACGACGCAGTTTCAGAACGCTGCGAGCACAACTCGAACGCCTCGACCGGTACGGTTGAACCATGGCCGTGCACCTGACCCGCATCTATACCCGGACCGGCGACGACGGCACCACCGGCCTCAGTGATTTCAGTCGCGTGTCCAAGAGCGACGCCCGACTCGAGGCCTATGCGGACTGCGACGAGGCCAACGCGGCGATCGGTGTGGCGCTGTCGATGGGCGAACCGGATGACCGGATCCGTGCCGTGCTGCTGCAGGTACAAAACGACCTGTTCGACGCCGGCGCCGATCTGTCGACGCCGGTCGTCGAGAACCCCGTGTATCCCCCGCTGCGGGTCCTGCAGGACTACATCGACCGGCTGGAAGGCTGGTGCGACGAGTTCAACGAGGACCTGCCGAAGCTCGACTCATTCATCCTGCCCGGCGGAACCCCGCTGTCGGCGCTGCTACACGTGGCACGAACCGTCACGCGGCGGGCCGAACGTTCGGCGTGGCGGGCGATCGATCAACACGGTGATTCGGTGAATGTGCTGCCGGCGAAATATCTCAACCGACTGTCGGATCTGCTGTTCATCCTGTCGCGGGTGGCGAACCCGGACGGTGACGTGAAGTGGCAGCCCGGCGGGGAGCGCAGCTAGGCGGACCTGCGCCGGGCGCGGTGTGACGGCCGGGACTCCAGCCACGAGGTGAATGCGGTCAGTGCCCCGCGATCGAGGGCCACCTCGAACCGGCGGTCGGGGTCCCGCAATTCCAGAATCGCGATCTCATCGGTCATGATGTCGAACTCGTCACCGCGCGGGGTACGCCGCGACACCACTTCCAGACCCAGCCGACTCACGCGCCGATCGGGCCACCATCGCATGCTCGACACCCGGTAGAACTCGGCCTCCGCCTCGCCGTACCGCAGCACTCCGTGCCGCCAGCCGTGGCCGCCCTCGGCCGGGTAATCACGCAGGATCGCCGCGGTGCCGCCGACCTGACGGAGCTTCCACAACCGGTAGCCCAACGCGACGACGGCAAGCAGCAAAACGCCGATGAGCGCGACCATGATCCACATGGGCGCGCTCATCGTCAGGTCCTACTAGTCGATCTGTCCGACGGCACGCAGACGCGCGCGCCCCCACGCAGCCTTGGCCGGATCATCCGATTCGGAGTCCTGCTTGGCGGCGTCGGCGTCGATCTCCGATTCGAACTGGGCGTTTTCCACCAGGAGGCTGACCCCGCCGTCGGTCACCGACAGGAACCCGCCGTCGACCGCGATGCGGAGGTCGTCCTCGCCGTCCCGCTCGACACGCACCATGGCGTCGTCGACCAGTTGAGCCACCAGCGGGATGTGCCGCGGCAGGATGCCGATCTCACCCGCGGTGGTGCGGGTGAAGACGAACGTGGCCTTGCCGGACCACAGCTTGCGCTCGACGGCGACGATCTCGACGTCCAACTCAGCCATGCCACACCACCTTTCGCACTCCGTTGACTACTGCAGACATCACAGCTTGGCGCCGAGGGTTTCTGCCTTCTTCGCCAGGTCGTCCAGACCGCCGATGAGGAAGAACGCCTGCTCGGGCAGGTGGTCGAACTCACCCTTGGCCAGCTTGTCGAAGGCCTCGATGGTCTCCTTGAGCGGCACGGTCGAGCCGGGCTGACCGGTGAACTGCTCGGCCGCCATCATGTTCTGGCTCAGGAAGCGCTCGATCTTACGGGCGCGGTACACCAGCACCTTGTCCTCTTCGGACAGCTCGTCGATACCGAGGATGGCGATGATGTCCTGAAGATCCTTGTAGCGCTGCAGGATCCGGATGACTTCCTGGGCGACGCGGTAGTGCTCGTCGCCGACCACGCTGGGGTGCAGGATCGTCGAGGACGATGCCAACGGATCCACCGCGGGGAAGATGCCCTTGGAGAACACCGCGCGGGAAAGCTCGGTGGTGGCATCCAGGTGGGCGAAGGTGGTGGCCGGCGCCGGGTCGGTGTAGTCGTCGGCGGGCACGTACACGGCCTGCATCGAGGTGATCGAGCGACCACGGGTCGAGGTGATGCGCTCCTGCAGCTCACCCATCTCGTCGGCCAGCGTCGGCTGGTAACCCACGGCCGACGGCATACGACCGAGCAGGGTCGAGACCTCGGAACCGGCCTGGGTGAACCGGAAGATGTTGTCGATGAACAGCAGCACGTCCTGGCCCTGCTCATCGCGGAAGAACTCCGCCATGGTCAGCGCGGACAGGGCGACGCGCATACGCGTGCCCGGCGGCTCGTCCATCTGGCCGAACACCAAGGCGGTGTCCTTGAGCACGTTGGCATCGGCGAGCTCGACCCACAGGTCGTTACCCTCACGGGTGCGCTCCCCCACGCCGGCGAACACCGAGGTACCACCGAAGTTACGGGCGATGCGGTTGATCATCTCCTGGATGAGCACGGTCTTGCCGACGCCGGCACCACCGAACAGGGCGATCTTGCCACCACGCACGTACGGGGTCAGCAGGTCGACGACCTTCAGACCGGTCTCCAGCATCTCGGTGCGGGGCTCCAGGTCGGCGAAGGCCGGCGGCTTGCGGTGGATGGACCAGTGCTCGAAGTCCTTGCCGTAGCCCGGCTCGTCGAGGCAGTCACCGAGGGCGTTGAACACGTGGCCCTTGACGCCGTCGCCGACGGGCACCGAGATCGAGGCGCCGGTGTCGGACACCTCGGTGCCACGGACCAGGCCGTCGGTGGGCTGCATGGAGATGGTGCGCACCAGGTTGTCACCCAGGTGCTGCGCGACCTCCAGGGTCAGGGTCTTCGACAGCTCCTTATAGGAGATGTCGGCATGCAGCGCGTTGAACAGCTCGGGCACGGAGCCACGCGGAAACTCCACGTCGACCACGGGGCCGGTGATACGAACGACGCGGCCTGCGGACTTTTCGGCAGTAGCAGTCATATCTCTTTCGCTTCCTGAGAGGGGCTTGCTTTTCAGCTATTTCGAGTCGGCCAGCGCGTTGGCGCCGCCGACGATCTCGCTGATTTCCTGGGTGATCTGTGCCTGGCGCTCGCGGTTGGCCGCCAGCGTGAGTGCCTTGATCAGATCGTCGGCGTTGTCGGTGGCCGACTTCATGGCGCGCCGGCGCGAGGCCGACTCCGAGGCGGCGGCCTCCAGCAGTGCGGCGTACACACGGGTCGCGATATAGCGCGGCAGCAGCGCGTCGAACAAGGTCTCCGCGCTCGGCTCGAACGAGAACAACGTGTGCGGGCCGTCCTCGGGCTGCTCGTCACCGACGTACTCCACGACCATCGGGGCCACCCGCAACGCCACCGCGGTCTGCGACAGCATCGAACGGAACTCGGTGGACACGATGTGGATCTCGTCGACGCCGAGGATGCCGTCGGCACCGCCGTCGTCGCCGTCGTCATCGGCACCGGACATGAACGACGTCACCAGGGTGTCGGCGATCTCCTTGGCGTCCTCGTAGGTGGGACGCTCCGAGAAACCGGTCCACGATTCGACGATGTCACGCTGGCGGAAGCTGTAGTAGCCCAACGCCTTCCGTCCGACGACGTACACCACCGGGGACTTGCCCTCGTCACGCAGCAGCGAGAAGAGCTCCTCGGCGCGGCGCAGCACGTTGGCGTTGTAGCCGCCGCACAGACCACGGTCCGAGGACACCACCAGCACGGCCGCCCGCTTCGGGTTGTCCCGCGGGACCAGCAGCGGGTGATCCAGCGCGCTGGCGCTGGCCAACTCGGTCAGCATGTTGGTGATCTCGGTGCTGTAAGGCCGGGCCGCATCGACCCGGGCCTGCGCCTTGGCGATCCGCGACGTGGCGATCAGCTCCTGGGCCTTGGTGATCTTCTTGATCGACCCGGCGGAGCGGATACGTCCGCGTAGCTCGCGCAGTGTGGCTGCCATTGGTTACCTAGGCCTTCTTGGGAGCAGGCTTACGGACCTTGACCGATTCCTTCTCCAGATCCTCGGGATCCAGAGCCTCGGAGTCGGCCTCGTTGACGACGACGGAGCTACCGTCGCTCGCCGAGAAGCCCTTCTTGAAGTCATTGATGACCGTCACCAGCTTCTCCTCGGCCTCTTCGGAGAGCTTCTTGGTCTCCTTGATGCCGGTGAGGATGTCGGCGTGGCTGGCCTTGACGTGCTCCAGCAGTTCGTCGACGAAGCGCGAGACGTCTTCGGCCGGAACCGAATCCAGGTGGCCCTGGGTGCCGAGGAAGATCGACACGACCTGATCCTCGACGGCCAGCGGGCTGTACTGGGGCTGCTTGAGCAGCTCGACCAGGCGCACACCGCGGTCCAGCTGCGCCTTGGAGGCCGCATCCAGGTCCGAGGCGAAGGCCGCGAAGGCCTCCAGCTCGCGGTACTGCGACAGATCCAGACGCAGCGAGCCGGCGACCTCTTTCATGGCCTTGATCTGGGCGGCACCACCGACGCGGGAAACCGACACACCGACGTTCACGGCCGGACGCACGCCCTGGTTGAACAGGTCGGACTCCAGGAAGCACTGGCCGTCGGTGATCGAGATGACGTTGGTCGGGATGAACGCCGAGATGTCGTTGGCCTTGGTCTCGATGATCGGCAGACCGGTCATCGAACCGCCACCGAGCTCGTCGGACAGCTTGGCGCACCGCTCCAGCAGACGGGAGTGCAGGTAGAAGACGTCACCGGGGAACGCCTCGCGGCCCGGCGGGCGACGCAGCAGCAGCGAAATCGCGCGGTAGGCGTCGGCCTGCTTGGACAGATCGTCGAACACGATCAGGACGTGCTTGCCGTCGTACATCCAGTGCTGGCCGATGGCCGAACCGGTGTACGGGGCCAGCCACTTGAAGCCGGCGGGGTCAGAGGCCGGGGCCGCGACGATGGTGGTGTATTCCATCGCGCCGCCCTCTTCGAGCGCCCGCTTCACCGAGGCGATGGTGGTGCCCTTCTGGCCGACCGCGACGTACACGCAGCGCACCTGCTGCTTCGGGTCGCCGGTCTCCCAGGCCTCACGCTGGTTGAGGATGGTGTCGACGCAGACCGCGGTCTTGCCGGTCTTGCGGTCACCGATGATCAGCTGACGCTGGCCGCGGCCGATCGGGGTCATGGCGTCGATGGCCTTGATACCGGTCTGCAGCGGCTCGCCGACGCCCTGGCGCTGAACCACCGAGGGGGCCTGCAGCTCCAGTGCGCGACGCGCGTCGGCAGCGATATCGCCCTGACCGTCGATCGGCTGGCCGAGCGGGTTGACGACGCGACCGAGGAAGGCGTCACCGACGGGCACCGAGAGCACCTCGCCGGTGCGCTTGACCTGCTGGCCCTCTTCGATCTTCTCGAACTCACCGAGGATGACGGCGCCGACGCTGTGCTCGTCGAGGTTCAGCGCCACACCGAGCACGCCGCCCGGGAATTCGAGAAGCTCCTGGGTCATGACCGAGGGCAGGCCCTCGACGTGGGCGATACCGTCACCGGCATCGACGACGGTGCCGACCTCTTCCCGCTCGGTGTCGGCGGAAAACGAGGATACGTAACCCTCGATGGCACCTTCGATATCAGCAGCCGAGATTGTCAACTCTGCCATGGTTTTTCGTCTTCCTACCTTGTGTTCTTGAGAGGTTCGGGGGTCGGGGCCGGCGCGTGAACTAGTCCGGCAGCTGGCTCTGCGCTGCGGCGAGCCGGGATGCGATGGAACCGTCGATCACCTCGTCACCGACGGTGATCGAAAGACCCCCGAGCAGTTCCGGATCGACATGCAGTTGGACGGACACCGGATGCCCGTAGATGCGGGTGAGCACGGCGGTCAGTCGATCGCGCTGTGCATCGGTCAATTCCGCGGCGGCGCTGACGTGTGCGACGACCTCGCCACGACGTGCCACGGCGAGCTCCGCGAGGTCGATGACGGCCTCATCGGCACGTTCCCCACGCAGCAGGCCGACCGTCTGCTTCAGCAGCGCGGCGGCGGTGCCGTTGCTCGCGGTGCCGATCACCTTGTCCAACAGCCCGATTCGGCCGGCGGCATCGGTGGTGTAGTCGCTGAGCAGCGTGGTCAGTCGGGGCTCGGTGTCCAGCACCCGCCCGAACTTGAACAGCTGATCCTCGACCTCGTCGACCTCACCAGCAGCCTGTGCACGCTGCAGCAGGGCAAGCCGTGCGATGTGCTCGATCCCGTCGACCAGGTCGGCCTCGGTGGACCACCGCTGTGCGGCCGCCGTGCGGACCAGCTTGAGCGCGGCATCGCCGACCTTGCCGGTGAACAGCTTGTCGACCAGCGCCACCTTGGCCGACGTGTTGTCGGTCGGCTCGGCGAGGTGCTTGTTGAGCGTGCTCTCCGACAGCAGCAGCTTCGCCACCGCAGCCAGATCGTCGGCCAGCGTCGTCAGTCCATTGGCATCCAAACCGCCTGCCAGACCATCGAACTCGGCGACCAGGGTGGCCAGCGCCTCACGGCTGGCAGCCCGCAGCGTCGAGGTGGCGGCCGTGTCGATCACGAACGGCGACGGGGCCATCTGGTCCAGGTCGTCAAGGAAGCGGTCGACGGTGGCCGATTGCGCCGCCGGATCGGCGACGTGTGCGCGCACCAGATCGGCGGCCTTGGTCACCGCTTCGTCGCCGAGCCCGACCCGCAGCTGGCGCACCAGCTGCTGGCGGAGCAGGTGAACCTGCTGGCCGCCCTGGGCCTTGATCCGCTCGGCGTCGACGCCGGCCTGCTCGGCCAGCTGCGCCTTGATCCGCTCGGAGTCCTGACGCGCCTCGTCGGTGACATGGCTGGACTCCGCCTTCGCGTCGGCCAGGGCCTTGGCGTGCATGGCATCGGCATCAGCGAGCTTCTTTGCCGCCTCGGCACTTTCGGCCAGGGCGACGCGAATGGCCTCCTGCTGTTTGACCATCAGCCCCTTGACGAGTGGCACCACCCACTTGCCGAGGATGAACACGATGACGGCAAAGCCGATCAGCTGTCCGATGAATGTCGACATCTACCTATTTCCGTCCCGAATTCACGTCGACGCCGAGGATGCGGCTCGCCAGGGTGGCCGACAGGCCGTCCACTGACGAGGCCAACTCGGCTTGAGCCGCCGATCCCTGCTGGGACAGCTGCTCATTGGCCTGGCGTACCGTCTCGGCGACCTCACCGCTGGCCTCCGCGCGCTTCGCGTCGACGACCTGACGGCCCTCGGCGCGTGCCTCGTCCCGAAGAGCCGAAGCCTCGGCGCGTGCGCCTGCCATCGCCTCGTCGTAGTCGGCCTGAGCGGCGGCCACCTGTTCGGCCGACTTGCGGCTGTCAGCGGCGGTCTTGGCCAGCATGGCTTCGCGCTCGGAGAGCACCTTGCTGATCGGCGGCACCACCCACTTCCAGATCACGCCGAGCGTGATCAGGAAGATGAGCAGCACTGCGAAGAAGGTGCCGTTGGGGATCAGGAAGTTACTGGTCCCCCCGCCCTCTTCGGCCGCGAGAATGGTCGTGGTCACTTCACCCATGCTGGCGGGTTCTTAACCCTCGATGAGGCCGGGCGTGGCGAAGACGAACAGCGCCATGAAGGCCAGGTTGATGAAGTAGGCGGCCTCGACCAGACCGACGGTGATGAAGAACGGCGTGAACAGCCGGCCCTGGGCCTCAGGCTGCCGGGCGATACCCGAGATCAGCGCGTTACCGGCGATACCGTCACCGATACCGGCGCCGATGGCACCGCCACCCATGATCAGACCGCCACCGATCAGCGCGCCAGCAGTGATGATGGCGTTGGGATCGAGTTCCATTACTTTCTTCCTCCTTGTAACTGGCGGCGATGCCACCAGGACTGCTTCATACGGGTCGAGCTGGTCTGCGTTTTAGTGCGCGTGTGCTTTGTCGTCGTGGTCGTCGTGAACTTCCATCGCCTGGCTGAAGTACAGGATGGTCAGCAGGCTGAAGATGAAGGCCTGGATCAGTCCGACGAACAGGTCGAACGTCTTCCAGATGGCGTTGGGCGCCCACTGGATGTACCAGGGGAACATCGCGATGAGGCCGACCAGGATGCCACCGGCGAAGATGTTGCCGAAAAGTCGGAGTGCCAGCGAGATCGGCTTGGCGATCTCTTCGACGATGTTGATCGGCGCCAGGAAGGCGACGTGACCCTTGACCACGGCGACCGGGTGACCGACGATGCCGCGGCGCCAGATACCGGCTGCGTGGTAGGCGATGAACACGAACAGTGCCAGCGCCAGCACGAAGTTGATATCCGAGGCGGGCGGCTTGTAGAGCTCGCCGGCCGCGCCGTCGGATCCGCCGTACTGCCAGGGCAGCACCGCCAACCAGTTCGAGATCAGGATGAAGGCGAACAGGGTGACCGCCAGCGGCAGCACGAACGGGGCGATCTTCATGCCGATCGAGCCCTCGATCTGCTGGCGCATCTGGATGGTCAGCGCCTCCCAGAACAGCTGCACGCCGCCCGGGACACCGGTCGAGGTGACCTTCGACTTCAGGTAGAACGCCAGCCCGATGATGATCAGCGACGTGATGGCCGTGGCCATGATGGTGTCGCCGTTGAAGGTCATGCCGAACAGTTCGAACACCATGACGTGGTGTCCGACGTGGATGGCGGCGCCACCCTCTTCGGCGGCGAGAATGGTCTCAGTCATGCCCGTGCGCTCAGCCCTTCGAATCCGATGCGGAGACGTCTTCGACGTCCAAACCGTTGGCGCGGATCTTCCGCAGTACCGGGATGCTGGTGCTCATCACCAACAACGCCTGGAAAATCGCCAGCCCGAACAGCACGGCGATACCGCCGTGTTCCTTGAAGAAGATTGCTACCGCCAGTGCGATCGCGGTGATGATCAGCAGTCGCGTGGCGGAGTTTACGGCCATCTTCTTCTTGAGTGGGTGGTCCTCCATCGTGATCGACTCGACCGCGCGACGTACCAACAGCGCATTGAGCAAACCGAGGCCGAGGCCCACACCGAAGAAGACACCGAAGAAGATGTTGCCGACGAAACCGGCGGCCGCGATCGCCACGGCGGACAGCGCGATGATGACGATCAGGAGACGCAGCGGCCGAAACGCGACGGAGGGGAACACCAAGGGCGCGTCGTGCGCTGGTGTCGTCACTTGGTTCACCTCAATCCCGCGGCGTCGAGGGGGTTGGTCGTGCTTATCACTACAAACTGCAAAGTTCCTGAGCGTGCCCGCCGAGAATAACGGAGGGCAGCGGGCGCGCTGAACTCACCCAAGGGGAAGCTCCCTTTTGTCGGTCGTGTATCGGCGCCGATTCGGTCTTTCGACCGATGGGCCGGGCCGGCAACCCGCGAGGTTTTCGGGTTATGTCCCGAACCGTACCACAAGGTAGGAGGCACAAAAACAGGCCTACTACTTTTTGTCGTACACGGGCTTTCAGGGCTCCTCGATCGGACCGTTGCGCCCCCGCAGAAGCGGGATCAACGTGACCACTCCGGCCACCACGATTGCGGCCAACATCACTGCACCGGTGTGCCGGGGATCGAAGAAGATGGTGCTCGCCGCGCCGAGGGCCACGATGCCGACCCACAGGTAGATCAGCAGCACCACGCGCCGGTGCGAATGACCGATCTGCAGCAGCCGGTGATGCAGGTGCATCTTGTCGGGGCTGAACGGGCTCTTGCCGGCCCGGGTCCTGCGCACGATCGCCAACAGCATGTCCAGCGCCGGGACGAACATCACCGCGACAACCAACAGGAACGGCGACAGCAACGCGAAGACATCGCGTGCCCCGTAGGCGTTCTGCGAGATCGGCCCCGCGGCCGTCGTCGACGCCGCCGCGAGCATCAGCCCGATCAGCATGGACCCCGAGTCGCCCATGAAGATCTTGGCCCGGTGGAAGTTGTGCGGCAGGAAGCCCAGACAGGCCCCGGCCAGCACCACCGAGATCATCGCCGGCGGGTAGAACAGCACATCGCCGCCGTGATCACGCAGCAGCCCGACCGAGAAGATGCAGATGGCCAGCGCGGTGATCAGTCCCAGCCCGGCCGCCAGCCCGTCGAGTCCGTCGACGAAGTTCATCGCGTTGACGATCGACACCGTCAGCGCCAGGGTGAGCAGGATCGAGGTGACCTGGTCGAGCACGATGGTGCCGACCCCGCCGATCGGGATGTAGAGCACGCTCCACGCGACACCCATGGTGACCAGCACGCTGGCCGCGGTGATCTGGCCGGCGAATTTGGTCAGTGCATCCAGGCCCCACCGGTCGTCGATCAGGCCGACGAGCATGATCAGACCGCCCGCGACGACGACGGCCGGCATACCCGTCGAGTAGACGAAACCCCGGTTGAGTGCGGGCAGCTGGGAGGCCAGCAGCACCGCGGCGACCACGCCGATGTACATCGCGAGGCCACCCATCCGCGGGGTCGGCTGCACGTGCACGTCGCGTTGGCGGGGATAGGCGACGGCTCCGACCCGGGTGGCCAGGACACGGGCCCAGCCGGTGGCGAAGTAGGTGATGATCGTTGCGGTCAGACCGACCAGTGCCAGTTCACGCAGCGGGACGCCGGCGCCGCGGTCGGACAGCGCGAGCAGGCCGTCAGCCAGGTGATCCATCGGCGTCCTCACCGGCCAGCGTGGCCGCCCCGACGCCTAACACCCGAGCAACATCGGCGATCGGCACCGGTCCCTCACGCAGCACGCGCGGCGAGGGTCCGGACACGTCGACGATGGTCGAGGCGGCGCCCTGCGGGGACGGACCGGCGTCCAGGTAGACCTCTACGCGGTCGCTCAGCTGCCCCTGGGCGTCGGCCGCCGTGGTGGCGGCGGGGAATCCCGAGACGTTGGCGCTGGACACGGCCATCGGACCGACCTCGCGGAGCAGATCGATGGCCACCGGGTGCAGCGGCATGCGCAGCATGACGGTCCCGTTGGCGTCGCCGAGATCCCACTGCAGCGACGGCGCGTGGCGCACCACCAGGCTCAGCGCGCCGGGCCAGAACGCCTGGATCAGTTCGCGGGCCGCCGGCGGCACGGCGTACACCAGGCCGTCGATGGTGTGCCACGAGCCGACCAGTACCCCGACCGGCATATCGCGGCCCCGGTTCTTGGCGGCCAGCAGCGCACCGACGGCGGCATTGTCGAAGGCGTCGGCACCGATGCCGTACACCGTGTCGGTCGGCATGACGACCAGTCGGCCGCCCTTGACGGCGCTGATCGCCGATGCCAGTCCGCTGGCCCGCTGGTCGGGATCGGAGCAATCGAACAATGCCATGCAGTCAGCTTCTCACCGCGGTGACGAATCGGGGACGGCCGGTCAGGTCGCGGCGCGCCGCGACGTCGGTGAAGGCACCCGAGCGGGTGAAAAGTGTCACCGTCGCCTCCGAGGTGGTGTCGTCATGCTCGACGCCGATTTGTCCGCCCGGGCGCAGCAGTCGCGCGGCCAACGTGACGATCGGCCCGATGACCGACATCCCGTCAGGCCCGCCGAACAGGGCCGAATGCGGATCATGCTCGGCCACTTCGGGTTCCAGATCGGCGCCGTCCGGAATGTAGGGCGGGTTGGCGACGATCAGATCGACGGTCCCGTCGAGCTCGCTCAACAGATCCGGGGCGGTTACATCGGCCCGGACCAGGCGGACCGCTCCCCCGACGTTGGTGCGCGCGTAGCGCAGCGCATCTTCGGACTGTTCGACGGCGATGACCCGGGCGTCCGGGCGGTGGGTGGCCAGCGCCAGCGCCAACGCTCCGGAACCGGTGCACAGGTCGACGATCACGCCACCGCTGGGCAGCTCGATACCCTGAGCCCATTCCAGCAGCGCCTCGGTCTCCGGCCGCGGGATGAACACCCCGGGACCGACCGTCACAGTCACCGGGCCGAACGCCGCGGTACCGATCAGATGTTGCAACGGGATGCGCTGCGCGCGGCGCGTGATCAGCTGGCGGTACCGCTCGGTGAAGTCGGGACCGGGCTCGATCAACGTGAGCCGGCCGCGGTCCACACCCGCGACGTGGGCGGCAAGGTATTCGGCATCGCTGCGGGCCGAGTCGACGCCGGCTGCCGCCAGCGCCTCGGTGGCCTGCGCGATTTCCTGCCGCACGCTCACGCGGTTACCTCGCAGGCTCGGTTCCCGTATTTCAGATCCACGGTTCGCTCCGCAAGCGTCGCTCACGCTTGCTGCAGGCGCGCCTGTTTGTCGGCGGCAGCCAGCGCGTCGAGCAGGGCGTCCATATCGCCGTCGAGCACCTGGTCGAGGTTGTGCGCCTTGAAGTTGATGCGGTGGTCGGCGATCCGGTTCTCCGGGAAGTTGTAGGTCCGGATCCGCTCGCTGCGGTCGACCGTGCGGATCTGGCTGGCCCGGTCGGCCGACGCATCGGCCGATGCCTGCTCCTCGGCCAGTGCCTGCAGCCGCGCGGCGAGCACCACCATGGCGCGCGCCTTGTTCTGCAGCTGGCTGCGCTCGTTCTGGCAGGTGACGACGATGCCGGTGGGTAGGTGCGTGATACGCACCGCCGAGTCGGTGGTGTTCACGCCCTGTCCGCCCTTACCCGAGGACCGGTAGACGTCGATCCGCAGATCGGACTCGTCGATCTGCACCTGCTCGACATCCTCGGGCTCGGGGTATACGAGCACGCCGGCGGCCGAGGTGTGGACGCGCCCTTGGGATTCGGTGACCGGCACGCGTTGCACGCGGTGCACACCACCCTCGAACTTCATCCGCGACCAGACACCGTCGGCGGAATCGCCCTTACTGGCGATGGTGATGGTGGCGTCCTTGTAGCCGCCCAGATCCGACCAGGTCTCGTCGAGCACGGTCACGGTCCAGCCGTGTCGCTCGGCGTAGCGGATGTACATCCGGGCCAGGTCGGCGGCGAACAGTGCCGACTCCTCACCGCCCTCGCCGGACTTCACTTCCAGCACCACGTCATCGGCATCGTGCGCGTCGCGCGGGGCGAGCAGATCGGTCAGCTTGGCGTCCAGCTCGGCCACGGATGCCTCGAGCTCGGGCACCTCAGCGGCGAATGCCTCGTCCTCGCCGGCCAGTTCGCGAGCGGCCTCCAGGTCGCCGCGGGCCGTCTCCAACTTGCGGTAGGTCGACACGATCGGCGATACCTGTGCGAACCGGCGGCCGACCTTTCGCGCGGCACCGGCGTCGGCGTGCAACGCAGGGTCGGCGAGCTGGCGCTCGAGGTCGGCATGCTCGGCCAGCAGCGCCTCGATCATGGGTGCGGTGTCTGACACGGCGTACCTTCCTCCAAACGCAGATCGGCGCCCGGCCTGTCACCTGGACAGGAACGGGCGCCGATCGGACAACTAGTTGTCGGCTGAAGCCTTCGTGTTGCGCTTGCCGTAGCGCTTCTCGAAGCGGGCGACGCGGCCGCCGCTGTCGAGGATCTTCTGCTTGCCGGTGTAGAACGGGTGGCACTGCGAGCAGACCTCGACAACGATGTTGCCGCTCTCCTTGGTGCTGCGGGTGGTGAAGGTGTTACCGCAGCCGCAGACCACATTGGTCTCTGCATAGTTGGGGTGGATGCCCGATTTCATATTTTCCTCTTCAATCGTTGGCCGCCGGGTCGCCCGAGCCCAGACCTGGGAGTCTTCGAGCGTGAACCGGAACCGAGGGTCGACGGTCCATTATGCCAGGTCAACCGCCAAGTGCGAAAACGCGTGCTTGAGCGTGGCTATTCCCCGGCCTGCGCCAACGCCGCGGTGTCGCCGGTCAGGCCTGCCAGCCCGGCCCGCCGACCGGACAACACCAGCACGATGTCGCTCAGCGAACCCTCGACCGCACGCCCCTGCCCCACTACGAAGGGTGCATCGGTGGCGGTGAACGCGATGTCAGCGAACCGCTTGCGGGGATTGAACGGGAAGGTCATCGCCCACAGTCGTTCGGCGACCACGAGCGCGGCATCGATCGGCATGGCACGGGTGATGCCCAGCGGTTTCGTGATGTCCTGTCCGTGCACCAGGGCGTCGATCAGCGGATCGGCCACCGCGGTGCCCGGCGGACGTCGCCGCTGTCCGACCATCGCCCGCAGCGCTGCCACGATTTCGTCGGGCGGGCGCGGGTCATCCTGGGCCAACCGCACCATCATGGCGTCGAACCGGAACCCTGAGCGCATCGCCTCCCAGGCCATCCGCGGCCATGGCGCATTGGCGTGGGTCAGGTGCGCGGCGACCTCCCGGACCGTCCAGTGCTCACAGAGCGACGGTGTGGCCCACTGCTGCGGTGTCAGGGTGTCCAGCAGGTCTGCCAGGTTTCCCCGTTGCTGATCGATGTGACGCCAGATCTCGTCATCGCGCATGACACGCCTCCATTTGATCAGCTTTCCTGATGAAATATAGTCAGCCTTCCGTACTAAAGTCAACGAATATGGAGGAGCCCAGCACCGCGGCGCTGATGTTCATCGCCCACCGCGCCGCCGAGTCCCGTCTACATGAGGTCCTGCACGCCGCGGGATACGACGACCTCACCGTCGCGCAGATGAAGATCGCCCAGCGGCTGCGCCCCGACGGCATCCGCCTGACCGACCTGGCCGAGCAGGCACGCGTCACCAAGCAGACCGCAGGCGCGCTGGTCGACCAGCTCGAGCGGGCGGGCTACGTCGAACGCGTCCCGGACCCCGCCGATGCCCGCGCCCGGCTGGTGGTGCTCAGCGCGCGCGGCCGCACGCTGTGCGCCACCGCCGGCGCCGAGGTGGCCGAGGTCGAGGCGCAATGGCGAGAGCATCTGGGCGCCAAGGCGTTCGACCGGCTTCGCCAGCTGCTGCTGGAGTTGCGCGAGATCACCGATCCGTATCGGTGAAGACCTTGCCCTCGCGTTTCCAGATCGTGCGCCCCTGCGGATCGACACCGAGCGCGACGAGTTCACGCTTGAGGATCTTGTTGGTGGCCGTGCTCGGCAGGTCTCCGGCGACCCACACGTAGCGCGGCCAGGCCTTGGGCGAGAGATCGGCTTGGCCGGCCAGAAATTCACCGAAAGCCTGCGGCGTCAATACCGCGTCATCCTGCAGCACCACCGCCGCCATCACCTGGTCACCGACCAACTCGTCGGGCACCGGGTAGACGGCAACCCGATTGATCTCCGGTAGCCGCAGCAGGATTCGCTCGATCGGCGCGGTGGTCAGGTTCTCGCCGTCGACCCGCATCCAGTCGGCGGTGCGGCCGGCCAGGTAGATCCAGCCGTCGGCGTCCCGGTAGGCCAGATCGCCGGACCAGTAGATACCGCCGCGCAACCGTTCGTCGGTGGCCGCCGGATCGTTGTAGTAGCCGCGGAACAGGCCGCTGCCGCTGGTGTTGACCAGTTCGCCGGTGGCAGCCTCGGCATTGACCAGCTTGCCGTCGGCGTCGAACTCGGCAAGCTCGCATTCCTTGCCGGTGCCCGGGTCGTAGATGGCGACACCGGGGAAGCCCTGCCCGATCGAACCGGCCGGGGTGTTCTCCAGCCGGGTGATGATCACCGCGGTCTCGGTGGAACCGAACCCGTCCCACACGGTGCACCCGAAGCGCCGGCCGAAGGCGTCGATGTCACGGTCGGCGGCCTCGTTGCCGAAGGCGATGCGCAGCGGATTGTCGGCATCGTCGGGTTGTTCCGCGGTGGCCAGGATGTATGCCAGCGGCTTGCCGACGTAGTTCATGTAGGTCGCGCCGTAGCGGCGGATATCGGGCAGGAAGGACGAGGCGGAGAACGCCGCGGGCGCCATCGCCGCACCCGCTCCGAGCGCGACGCTCCAGCCGGCATAGACGGCATTGGAATGGAACAGGGGCATAGCGAGATAGCACGTGTCGGCCGGGCCGAGTTCGTACCGCGCGACCAGCGCGCCGCCCGCGAAGAGCACGGTGGAGTGCGGCACCTCGACCGCCTTGGGCTCGCCGCTGGTACCCGAGGTGAAGATCATCATGAAGGTGTCATCGGCGACGACCTCGCGGTGCGGGGTCAGCTCCGGGGCCTGCCCCAGCAGCTGCGCCCAGTCCGTATCGGTGACGTCGTGAACTTTGACGCCGGGCAGGTCGACGCCGTCGAGCAGATGTCGATGTTCGGCGTCGGTGAGCAGGATCTGCGCGTCGACCCGGGCGATATCGCGGGCCAGTGCCGCGCCGCGGCGGGTGGTGTTGACCCCGCACAGCACGTAGCCGCCGAGGCCGGCGGCGGCCAGCGCGGTGAGCATGTGCGGGGAGTTACCGAACAGCACGCCGACGTGCAGGGGGCGGTCCGGGTCGGCGGCATTGATGACGGCGGCAGCCTGGCGGGTTGCATCGTCGATGTGCTGTCGCCAGGTCGTGGTGGTGTCGCCGTACCTGATCGCGACGGCGTCACCGCCGGCCCGGCTGCGCAGCAATTGCTGCAGAGTCTCCGCCATGCGCTGGACACCTCCATGTGTGAACAGATTTTGAGAACTGTCTACCATCGCCGGCCTGCCCCGCGATACTGACGGGGTCCTTGGCAGAATGCAGCAGAACGTGTGCTAATCGGCGCACTGATTTCGAGGAGACCGCACTTGCCGACCAGCACGACCACCGTCCGCGACCGCCTGATCGATGCGGCGGAGGTGTGTCTGCGCGCGAAAGGGATCCGGGCCACCACCGTCTCCGAGGTCGCCGAGACGGCCGGCGTCTCACGCGGGTGGCTGTACCGGCACTTCCCGGACAAGGTGACCCTGCTGGGCGCGGCAATCGTGCGACTCAACGAGGCGTACTGGTCGGACGCCCACGCCGTGCTCGAACAGGTGCACGGCCTGGATCAGCAGATCGTCGCGGGCATCCGGCACGGTCGCACCGCCTACGACGATCCCGGCGCGCTGCTGATGAAGCTGCGCCTCGACGAACCCGAGGAGTTCGCCGCCTGCGCCGGCGCCGGTGTGCAGGGTCTGGTACCCGACCTGGCCCGGTTCTGGTCGCGGTATCTGATCGCCGCACGCGACAGCGGCGAGATCCACACGGACGTTGTCATCGACGAGGCATCGGAATGGGTTGCCCGCGTGGTGATCTCGTTGGCGACGGTGCCGGGCGAGACGCTGGACCCGACAGACCCCGCGCAGCTGCTGACCCATGTGCGGCGTTATGTCGCTCCGGCCCTGAAGGCCGATCCCGCGGTCTGAGCATCGGAGAAATCACGCTTCGTCGGCGAAGCGGAACTCGCCCGCGGCAATCCTGTCGAGCATGTTCGCGGTCCAGGCGCCGTGCGCGGCAAATGATCCGGTCCACAGGTCGAGCAGATACTGGGCATGTGGCGGTTCGTCGGCATCGGGCCACTGCGGTTTCATCGCCTGGAGCTGGCTTTCGATATCGCGGGTGGTGTCGAGTTGGGTGCGCAGCAACTCGGCGATCCGCGCCCGCGGCAGGCACCGCATGAAGGCGATACCGGCGCCCAGTTCCTCGATGTCCGGGCTGACCAGCGCGGCCTGCAGCAGCCGCAGGAACTCCCGCTCCCCCGCCGGGGTCAGCGCGTAGGCCACCCGACTGGGCCCGCGCGCACTACCCTCGGACTCGGCCGCGCGCAGGAGTTCCTCGCGGGCAAGCTGTTTGACCGCATGGTAGATGGACGGCGGTTTGACCGCGGTCCAGGTGTCGACCCGCCACGACATCAATTCCTTGTGGATGGCGTAGCCGTGGACCGGACCCCGAGCGCGCACGACACCGAGGACCAGCAGCCGGACGGTCGGTGCGGCTACGCCAGCCACTGGCGCAGCTTGGTGATCGCGGCGAGCTCGTCGGCGATGGCATCGCACTCGGGGGCGGTCAGCGCCATGGCGTCGAGCTCGGCGGTGGCTGCTGCTTCGGTATCGGTGTCGGCCAGTGCGATGGCGAGTTCCACCCGGTCGGCCAGGGCGCGGGCCAAATCGGCGCGGTCGGCGGTAGCGCGGTATCGACGCAGTGCGGTGTCGAGTGCCCGCGCGGCGAGCTCGTCGTCATTCTTGAAGTCCCGGAAGATGCGCACATTGTCGTGGGCCTTGGCCAGACCGGACAGCTCGCGGGATCCGCCGTATTCGATATCGGCCTCGCCCGAGCTGATGAACACCAGGCAATTGCCCGACGGGTCGAGGATCTGAAAGCGGCTCTGCCCGGGACGGAGCCGCTCGATGCGGGGCAACCCTCGGAACGGCACCCGGCCGTATCGCGCGCGCAGTCGGGCGCTGAAATCGTCGTGGTGGCCGGCGACGTCATCGACGAAGACCAGGCACCCGCCGGTCAGTTCGTCGGCGATCCGGAGGCTGGGCGCGGCCTCCTTGAAGTGCAGTTGGACGCCGTCGATGGCGAAGGCCAGATACAGGTAGGGCTTGGTCTGCTGGTCGGAGACGTCGAAGCCGAGCGCGGCGTAGAAGTCGACGGTCTGCGCGGGCGTGGCACACGGCAGGAGCGGAACGGTGCTGATGGCCATGCCCGCCATACTACTCAACTTTGACTAGTGAGCACCAGGTCCCCCGGAGACGATTTCGGCGCGGTCGCGCTCGCTCAGCGAGCGTGACCGCGCCGAAATCGCAGAAAAGGTCAGTCGTTGTCCATGCCACCGGGGGTGGTCTTGGACACCTGGACCAGGAACTCGTAGTTGGTCTTGGTCTTGCGCAGCTGGCTCATCAGCAGGTCGATCGCCTGATGGCTGTCCAGGCCACTGAGCACGCGGCGCAGCTTGTGCACGATGGCAAATTCGTCGGCGCCGAGCAGTAGCTCGTCCTTGCGGGTGCCCGACGGGTTGACGTCGACGGCCGGGAAGACACGGCGCTCGGCGATCTTGCGATCCAGCTTGAGCTCGGCGTTACCGGTGCCCTTGAACTCCTCGAAGATCACGGTGTCACCGGTGGAGCCGGTCTCGACCATCGCGGTGGCGATGATGGTCAGCGAGCCGCCGTGCTCGATGTTGCGGGCCGCGCCGAGGAACCGCTTCGGCGGGTACAGCGCGGTCGAGTCCACACCACCGGACAGGATGCGACCCGAGGCGGGCGACGCATTGTTGTAGGCGCGGCCCAGGCGGGTGATCGAGTCGAGCAGCACCACGACGTCCTTGCCCTGCTCAACCAGGCGCTTGGCCCGCTCGATGGCCAGCTCCGCGGCCTGGGTGTGGTCTGACGGCGGGCGGTCGAAGGTGGAGGCGATGACCTCACCCTTGACCGAGCGCTGCATATCGGTGACCTCTTCCGGGCGCTCATCGACGAGCACCACCATGAGGTGGCATTCCGGGTTGTTGCGGGTGATCGCGTTCGCGATGTCCTGCATGATCGTGGTCTTACCGGCCTTGGGCGGCGACACGATCAGGGCACGCTGGCCCTTGCCGATCGGCATGATCAGGTCGATCACCCGGGTGGTCAGCCGCTCCGGTGTGGTCTCCAGGCGCAGCCGCTGGTTCGGGTACAGCGGGGTCAGCTTGGTGAAATCAGGGCGGTTCTTGGCGTTCTCGACCGGGCCACCGTTGACGGTGTCCAGCCGCACCAGCGGATTGAACTTCTGCCGCGGGTTGTTGCCGCCGCTGTTCTCGCCTTCGCGGGCGACGCGCACCGCGCCGGTGACGGCGTCACCGCGGCGCAGTCCGTTCTTGCGGACCATGTTCATCGACACGTAGACGTCATTGGGTCCGGCCAGGTAGCCCGAGGTCCGGACGAACGCGTAGTTGTCCAGCACGTCGAGGATGCCGGCGACCGGCTGGACGACATCGTCCTCGCGCAGCTCGGTGTCGCGGTCTCCCCCGCCGCCACCGCTGCCGCCGTCACCGCCGCCGGAGCGCTCACCGCGCCGCCGACGATCGCGGAACCGACGGCCACGACGGCCGCCGCGGCCCTCGTCATCGTCGTTGTTGTTCGAGTTGTTGTTGTTCGCGTTGCCGCCGCCGCTGTTGTTGCCACCGTCACGGTTGCGGTTCTGCTGACCGCCCTGCTGGTCGGTGTTCTCCGAACGGTTGCCCTGCTGGCCGCCGTCCTCGTTCTTGGCACCATCGTTCTTGGTGGTGTCGTTCTTGGCGCCGTCGCCCTTGGCGTTCTCGCCTTCGGCCGGCTTGTCCTGCTGGGTATCCGGCGCACCGGACTGGCGCGCGGCACCACGTCGTTCCCGGCGCTGCGGGCTCTGCTGCTGCGGCGCATCGCCACCGTCCCCGGCGGGCGCCGGCGTATCGGTGACGGTGTCGAGGGTCGGCTGCTCGACCGGGGCGGCCTTGGGAGCCTTGGCCTGCGCCTTCTCGGCGGGGGCGGACTTGGCGGAGGTGCCGTTGGCCTCTCCGCGGTGTTCCTTGATGGCAGCGATCAGATCGCTCTTGCGCATGCCGGAGGTGCCTTTGACACCTACTTCACTGGCCAGCGCGCGCAGATCAGGGAGCAGCATCGACGTCAGCGAGCCGGAACGGCCACCGCGGGTGACGCCTGCGCTCGGCGCGGTACTGGTTGAACTCACGGCTTCCGCGGGCGCACTGCCGCTGTCAGTTGCCGTGATGAGGTCCGTATCAGTCACGGATTTCCTTTCTTTCCCTCGCATCTGGCGTTGGTGCGGAGGGATCCCCGAAGGTCATCTGTGCCCAGCCACACGGCCGGGCACGTGGTGTCTCATGACGCCACCGTCACGTGCGCAACGGTGATCGCCAGGGTCGACCGCCGCACGGCAGACCGTGAGTCCACGGGTGAAACACGAGAAGATTGGGTGTCGTCCTAGTGTCGGCGCAGGTAGAAACGCTGCGATTGCTGGACGGAAGCGAGAATAACCCGCATCAGGCGTGGTTGCAAGAAGCGCCACGGTTTGCGTGTTGGTCTCTGCTCTTACGTCCCGGACGCCGGTCCGGCGGTTCCGGAACTCCAGCGTACGCCCTCACCAGGCGTCATCTCGGTCACGGTGAACCCGTTCGCGGCGCCGTAGGACAACGCCTCCTCGGGCAGGTCCCGGCCATCGGTCAAGGCAATCACCGCAGGTCCGGCGCCCGAGAGCACCGCTGCCACCCCACAACGACGCAGCACCGCCAGGTATTCCGCCGAGGCCGGCATGGCCGGCGCCCGCTGCGTCTGGTGCAGTCGGTCACCGGTCGCCTCCAGCAGCAGATCCGGCCGCTCGGTCAGCGCCACCACCAGCATTGCGGCACGCGCCAGATTGAAGCGCGCATCGGCGTGGCCGACCTGCTCGGGCAGCAGCCCCCGGGTCGCCGCCGTCGAGGACCGGGTCTCGGGCACGGCCGGGAAGAGTCGGATGTCGGGATGCAGTTGCAGGTGCGCGGCGTCGTAGCGGGCCGGATCGCTGCCGTCCACGGTCCAGGACACCACGGCGCCACCGAGGACGGCCGCCGCGGCGTTGTCGGGGTGCCCTTCGAACTCCGAGGACAACTGCACCAATTCATCGCGGGTCAGCTCAGGTGAATTCAGCTGCGCCGCAAACCCATTCGCGACGGCAAGGCCACCGACCACGGCAGCTGCCGAGGAACCCAGTCCCCGTGAATGCGGAATCACGTTGTGGCAGTGGACCTTCAGACCGCTCGCGCGCAGGCCCGCGGCCTGCATTCCTACCGTGATCGCCTTCACCACCAGGTGGTCGGCGTCCAGCGGCACCTGGCCCGCACCCTGCCCCTCGACATCGATGATCAGCCCGGAATCCGTTGTCTCGACCTCGATCTCGTCGTACAGGCTGAGCGCGAGGCCCAGGCTGTCGAAGCCCGGGCCCAGGTTGGCGCTGGACGCCGCGACGACGGCGCCGGCGCGCAGGCCGGCCGGCAGGGTGTGGGTCACGCGGTCAGCCCAGGTCCAGCGCAGCGACGACGGCGGCCGGGTCGACCGGGATCGGCGTCACGTCGGGCATTGTCTTGAGCGCGGTGTCGGGATCCTTGAGACCGTTGCCGGTCACGGTGCAGACGACGGTCGAACCCGGCTTGACCCAGCCGTCCTCGATCGACTTGAGCAGACCGGCGATGCTGGCCGCCGATGCCGGTTCCACGAACACACCCTCGGCCTTGGCGACCAGACGATAGGCCGCCAGGATCTCGTCGTCGGTGGCGGCCAGGAAACGGCCGTCGGACTGCTGCTGAGCCTCGACGGCGGTGTTCCAGGAGGCCGGTGACCCGATCCGGATGGCGGTGGCGATGGTCTCCGGATTGGAGACCGGTTGGCCGGACACCAGCGGGGCCGCGCCGGCGGCCTGGGTGCCGAGCATGCGCGGCAGCCGGTCCGACAGTCCGTCGCGGTGGTATTCGCGGTAGCCACGCCAGTAGGCGGTGATGTTGCCGGCGTTGCCGACCGGCAGCGAGTGCACGTCCGGTGCGGTGCCCAGCGCGTCGACGATCTCGAACGCCGCGGTCTTCTGCCCTTCGATGCGCACCGGGTTGACCGAGTTGACCAGCCCGATGGTCGGGTAGTCGGCGGTCAGCTTGCGGGCCAGCTCCAGGCAGTCGTCGAAGTTGCCTTCGACCTGAATGATCTTGGCGCCGTGCATGACCGCCTGGGCGAGCTTGCCCATCGCGATCTTGCCCTGCGGGATCAGCACTGCGCAGGTCATTCCCGCCACGGCGGCGTACGCCGCAGCCGAGGCGGAGGTGTTACCGGTGGAGGCGCACAGCACGGCCTGCTGGCCGCGGGCCAGCGCATCGGTGACGGCCATGGTCATACCGCGGTCTTTGAAGGACCCGGTCGGGTTCAGACCCTCGACCTTGAGATGCACCGTGCAGCCGGTCTGCTCGGACAGTCGCTTGGCGTGGATCAGCGGAGTCCCGCCCTCCAGCAGGGTGATCGGGGTCCAGTGGTCCTCGATCGGCAGCCGGTCCCGGTAGGCGGCGATCAGGCCGGGCCACGGGCGGTGAACCGCACTCTTCCCCGTCGCTTCGCTCGCCCCTGAGTTGCTCATGCGGTTGCACCTTCCATCCGGAGCACGCTGTTGATCTTCTGCACGACATCGAGTTCGGCCAAGGCCTTGACTGTGTCCGACAGCGCGGCGTCGGTGGCCTGGTGGGTCACCACGACGATCCGGGCGCCGCAGGGCTCGCCCTCGTGATCGGTCATACCCTCCTGCCGCACCTCGGCGATACTCACCTCGTGCCGGCTGAATTCCGCTGCGACAGCGGACAGTACGCCCGGCTGATCCTTGACGTTCATGTTGACGTAGTAGCGGGTCGGGATCGCCCCGATGGATGCGATGGGCAGCTTGGCGTACTTGGACTCGCGCGGGCCGCGGCCGCCCTGGACCCGGTTGCGGGCGGCCATCACGAGATCGCCCATCACCGCCGACGCGGTCGGGGCGCCACCGGCACCCTGGCCGTAGAACATCAGCCGGCCGGCGGCCTCGGCCTCGACGACGACCGCGTTGAAGGCGCCGTTGACGGTGGCCAGCGGATGATCGAGCGGGACCAGCGCCGGGTACACCCGGGCCGAAACCCGCTGCTTGCCTTTGCCACTGGTGAGTCGTTCGCAGATGGCCAGCAGCTTGATGTTGCAGCCCAGCGCCTTGGCCGAGGCGAAATCCTCGGCACTGACCTCGGTGATGCCCTCGCGGTAGACGTCGTCGGCGGTGACCCGGGTGTGGAAGGCGATGGAGGCCAGGATCGCGGCCTTGGCGGCGGCGTCGTAGCCCTCGACATCGGCGGTCGGGTCGGCCTCGGCGTAACCCAACGCGGTCGCGTCGGCCAGTGCGTCTTCGTAGGTGGCACCGGAGTCGTTCATCGCCGACAGGATGTAGTTGGTGGTGCCGTTGACGATGCCGGCCACGCGCAGCACCGAGTCACCGGCCAGCGACTGGGTCAGCGGGCGGATCACCGGGATGGCGCCGGCGACGGCGGCCTCGAAATACAGGTCGGCGCGCGCCTTTTCGGCAGCCTGGGCCAGCTCGCCGGTGGACTGCGCCATCAGGGCCTTGTTCGCGGTCACCACAGACTTGCCCTTCTCCAGGGCGGCCATGATGGCCTTGCGGGCCGGTTCGACCGGTCCCATCAGCTCGACGACGATGTCGACGTCATCGCGTGAGACGAGCTTGTCGATGTCATCGGTGAGCAGGTCGACCGCGACGCCCCGGTCCTTGGCGACTCGGCGCACACCGACACCGCGCAACTGCAGCGGTGCTCCGATTCGGGCCTCGAGGTCGGCCGCGCTCTCCTCGATGATGCGCACCACCTCGGTGCCGACATTGCCCAGTCCGAGAACGGCTACACCGATCGGCTTTTCACTCATTTACTTACCTCCAAGCTCAGAAGATCCTCGACGGTTTCCCGGCGCAGGATCAGCCGCGCGTTTCCGTCCTTCACTGCGACCACGGCGGGGCGTGCCAGCAGGTTGTACCGACTCGACATCGAGTAGCAGTAGGCGCCGGTGGCGGCGACCGCCAGCAGGTCACCCGGAGCCAAGTCCTCGGAGACCCAGGTGTCGCGGACGATGATGTCCCCGCTCTCGCAGTGCTTTCCGACGATGCGGGCCAGTACCGGGCCGGCGTCGCTGAGCCGGGACACCAGCCGGGCATCGTACTCGGCGTTGTACAGGGCGGGCCGGATGTTGTCGCTCATGCCACCGTCGACGCTGACGTAACGGCGGTGCTTGTCGGCGGAGACCGCGACATCCTTGACGGTGCCGACCTCGTAGAGGGTGATGGTGCCGGGCCCGGCGATGGCGCGGCCCGGTTCGACCACCAGCGTCGGGGTCGGCAGTCCGACCGCGGCCGACTCCTTCTCGACGATGACCTTGAGCTTGTCGGCCAGGTCCTTCATCGGCGGAGGATTGTCATGAGGCAGGTACGAGATGCCCAGGCCCCCACCGAGATCGAGGATGTTCATCTGGGTGGTCTTCTCGACGCCGAACTCGGTGACGACATCGCGCAGCAGCCCGAGCAACCGGCGGGCGGCGATCTCGAAGCCGGACACATCGAAGATCTGCGAACCGACATGGCAATGCAGCCCGACCAGACGCAGGTTGTCGGTGGCGAAGACCCGGCGCACCGCCTCCAGCGCGGCCCCACTGGCCAGCGAGAGCCCGAACTTCTGGTCCTCGTGTGCGGTGGAGATGAACTCGTGGGTGTGCGCCTCGACACCGGGTGTGACACGAACCAGGACGTCCTGCACGACACCGGCGGCGCCGGCGACTGCCTCCAGGCGTTCGATCTCGATCTCGGAGTCCACCACGATGTGCCCGACGCCGGCTTCAACCGCGGTGGTCAGTTCGCCGACCGATTTGTTGTTGCCGTGCACGGTGATTCGTTCAGCCGGAAAGTCGGCGTGCAGCGCGATCGCGAGTTCGCCGCCGGTGGCCACGTCCAGCGACAGACCCTCCTGGTGCACCCAGCGAGCGATCTCGCTACACAGGAACGCCTTGGATGCGTAGTGCACCTGCTCGCCGCCGCCGAAGGCCTGCGCGATCTCGCGGCAGCGGCCGCGGAAGTCGTCCTCGTCGATGACGAACAACGGAGTGCCGAACCTGACCGCCAGGTCTGCGACGGAAATGCCGGCCACCGACACCATGCCATCGGCGTCGCGGGTCAGGTTCTGCGGCCACACATTCGGGGCGAGCAGCATGATCTCGTCGGCGTTCTGCGGCTTGGGCGGCACGCCACTGCCAGGTTGCGCGCTCACATCCGCTCCGGGGCGCTGACGCCGAGGATGGCCAACCCGTTGGCGATGGTCTGGCGGGTGGCCGCGCACAGCGCCAGGCGCGCGGCGTTCAGGTCACGGGCCGCCTCGTCGCCCTGCGGCAGCACCCGGCAGGAGTCGTAGAACCGGTGGTAGTCACCGGCCAGGTCTTCCAGGTAGCGGCACACCCGGTGCGGTTCCCGCAGTGAGGCAGCGGTTTTCAGGACCCGACCGAACTCCCCCAGGTTGCGCATCAGGGTGGCTTCCCGCTCGTGGGTGAGCAGATCCAGGTGGGTGGCGTCGGCGGTGAGGCCCAGTTCGCCGGCGCTGCGCGCCAACGCTGACAGCCGGGCGTGCGCGTATTGCACGTAGTAAACCGGGTTTTCGTTGGACGCGCTGGCCCACAGCCCGAGGTCGATATCGATAGGGCTGTTCACCGAGGACCGGATCAGGACGTACCGGGCGGCGTCCACGCCGATGGCGTCGACCAGGTCGTCGAGGGTGATGACGGTGCCGGCACGCTTGCTCATCCGGACCGGCTGCCCGTCGCGGACCAGATTGACCATCTGCCCGATCAGCACCTCGACGGTGTTCGGGTCGTCGCCGAGTGCGGCGGCGGCGGCCTTGAGCCGGGCGATGTAGCCGTGGTGGTCGGCTCCGAGCATGTAGATACACAGGTTGAAGCCGCGCTCCCGCTTGTCCAGGTAGTAGGCGAGGTCACCGGCGATATAGGCCGGGTTGCCGTCGCTCTTGATGACCACGCGGTCCTTGTCGTCACCGAATTCGGTGGTGCGCAGCCAGGTTGCGCCGTCCTTCTCGTAGATGGCGCCGTTGTCGCGCAGCCTCTGGATCGCCTGGTCCACCCTGCCCGAGGTGTGCATCGAGTCTTCGTGGGTGTAGACGTCGAAATCGGTGCCGAATTCGTGCAGGGACTTCTTGATGTGGGTGAACATCAGGTCCACGCCGATCTCGCGGAACGTCTCCTGCTGCGCCTCGGCGGGCAGGCTCATCGCATCGGGCGCCTTGGCGAGCACCGCGGCGGCGATGTCGTTGATATAGCTGCCGGCGTAGCCGTCCTCGGGAGCGGGCTCGCCCTTGGCTGCGGCGACCAGCGAGCGGGCGAACCGGTCGATCTGCGCGCCGTGGTCGTTGAAGTAGTACTCCCGGGTGACCGCGGCACCCTGGGTGCTCAGCAGTCGTCCCAGCGCGTCTCCGACGGCGGCCCAGCGGGTGCCGCCGATATGGATGGGTCCGGTCGGGTTCGCCGAGACGAACTCGAGGTTGATGACCTGATCGGCCAGATCGGTCGAGTTGCCGTAGGCGGCGCCGGCGGTCAGCACGTTGGTGACGACGACACCCTGGGCGGAGGCCTCGATGCGCAGGTTGACGAAGCCGGGGCCGGCGATCTCGGCGGCGGCGATACCGTCGGCATCGGCCAGCGCGGTGGCCAGCCAGCCGGCCAGTTCGCGTGGGTTGACCCCGACCTTCTTGCCGAGTTGCAGCGCGATGTTGGTGGCGTAATCGCCGTGCTCAGGGTTGCGCGGCCGCTCGACGGTGATGGTTTCGGGCAGCGCGCTGGTGTCGAGGCTGTGCTCGGCCAGCACCGCGGCGGCGGTGGCCTTGAGCAGGGCAGCCAGATCGGCAGGTGTCACGGGTGTCCATCCTATGGTCTGGCATGGTCGGGACCCGAATCCATTCCGATTCTCGGGTCGGTCGGCGGATGCGCTAGTCTGACCAAGCCCTTATGGCGCTGAGTACCACAGCGCCCCCGTAGCTCAGGGGATAGAGCGTCCGCCTCCGGAGCGGAAGGCCGCAGGTTCGAATCCTGCCGGGGGCACTCACATCACTCCAGCTCAAGAGCTGTTTTTACATTCTAGCTTCGGTCGTGTGACCTATGCCTACCGTCGTCATCATGGGGCCGATGATTGCACCGAAGCACTCCGGGTGTCGCTGAGCAAGGGAGTGTCGTACGCGCGTGATTCACTCACGCCATGCGTTCGGGGAGTAGACACTCGCACCTATGGCGGATCCGTACCGCGCTGTATGTGCCAAAGGCGAGCGAATCGGGTCCGGACGGGCGCATGCCGGAAACAATTGTGTTCCAGAGTAGGTTGCCGGCTCAGCTCAAGGTGTATGGCGACATTAAAGTAGCCATCCGAAAGCCGTCATTGGAGATTCCCCACCCTGCTCTGGGACCGAATCCTCGGATCGAGCACATCGAGCTGGTTGCTGACGTTCCCGCGGATGGTGACGATCACATGGCTGTCGACAGGTTCGCCCCGGTGTTTGTTGCGGCCGTTGACCTGTTGTCTTTCCAAATGGCGACGACAATTTATTCGGGCCAGATGGAAATCTTCGATGTCACTCCGCCGATAAAGGTCGGCGAAGAGAGGCCGCATTTCATGTGGTCATCGCCTCCATTTGACCGCCAGCGTTTCATCGAGATGTTAGCGATTCGGGGTAATCTTCTGGGCGCGCTGCCCGAGTCTGTCGACCTGAAGGATTCGAAAACGGCAGCGGTGCTGAGGTGGTTTGTAAAGTCGCTATCAACCGATGTTCTGGTGGACCAGTTCATGTTCCTCTGGATCGCACTGGAGATCCTTTTTGATGCATCTGCGATTCGAGTTGAAGAGCCGTATCGCGGTAGATGCCAGCACCTCATCGCGCATTGTCCCGAGTGCGGTGAGAAAACCACGAGAATGGTCAGAGGTTCGTCGCTGAAGGCTTTCCTACAGGCGCATGAAGGTATCACCGAGGAACACGCGACTGGTCTCTGGAGAATCCGCCAGTTGATGCACGGTCATATACCTTTTGATTCGAAGAAACTTGAGAACCTGCCGGCGCTGATGAACCCGCTCCGCTCGGTCGTCGCAGCGCAGCTCAAAGACAAACTTGGCATGTCTCAGACCGAACCACCGTTCTTCGCATTGTCTGGCTCGTGGGTTTTGCCAGCAATGGGAACCGCTGGGACCGGCGTCGTTGAGGACATTGATGTCCAACCGTTGGTGTAATCCGACACAAGGCACTAGGCGCGGGCGCGGCATTGTCTTTCGCGCAACCGCGCCGATCTCGCCCCCGCGACGCCATCGACAGTAGATCCGCTGCGGTCGATCGGCCGGTTATCCGCAAGAGATTCACGTTCAGCGAACCGCCACCTACCCAGAAACAGCAACAGGGCGCGGACTCGCGTGAGCTGATCCTCGATGCCACCGAGAAGCTGATGGCCACTCAGGGTTACGCGGCCACCTCCATCAGTCACATCCGCCGCGACACCGGCCTGCCGGCCAGTTCCATCTACTGGCACTTCGGATCCAAGGAGGGCGTCCTGGCTGCCGTCATGGAGCGCGGCTCCCAGCGCTACTTCGCGCAGATCCCCCGGGACAGCCCCGATATCGAAACCCAGCGCGCCGCAGCCGCGAAGCTCATGGTGGCCAACCCCGACTTCTTCCGGCTGACCTACATGTTGTCGCTGGAACGCAGCGACGATCCCGCAGTGGCCGCCGCGATCCGACGGGTCCGCGACACCGCCATCGACGGCTTCGGCGTCGTAATCCGCCGGATGCTGCCCGACGACGTGGCACCGCGTACCGCCGATCGCGTCGTGGCCGAACTGTCCGCCGTCGCCACCGCGATGTCGGACGACATCTTCGTCGCCGACCACCTCGAACCCGACACCACCGATGTCGACCGCATGTACCGCCGGCTGGCCCAAGCCATCGCCGCCTTGATCCCAATCCTGTTGGAGGAGAGATGAACACCCGATCGGTCATCATCACCGGCGTCAATGCCGGACTCGGCCTGGAATGTGCCCGTGCCATCCTCGCCACCGATTGGTGCGCGTGATCAACGTCGAGAACCCGCACAACCCGTACCTGGAGCCGGGACAGATCATGGTGGGCTACACGCCCACCGACATCGCGTTCAGCCCCGACGGCAAGTATGCCTACGTGCTCAACGGAATCGATGACGGCTACAACCGGATCATCCTCGGCGTGAACCCGTACGGACCGGGACGGCGGATGGGTGTCACCATCATTCGCACCAGCGATCGGGCGGTCATCAAGACGGTGGCGGTCGATGACAGCGGAGACGCGTCGAGGTTCGCGTTGAGCCCGGACGGCAGCACGCTCTATGTGGCCGGGTACGGCCAGGCGAACACCCGGTTGATCAGTGTCATCGATATCCCGGAGGATCCCGAGAGCGCGATGCTGCGCACCGGGACCCGGCTGGACAACGATGTCGACTACGGGTTCGACGTGGTGATCGAAGCCTTGGTGTTCAGCGCCGACAATTCGGTTGTGTACGGGCTCAGCGGAAGACAGCTGTACGCCATCGACGCGGCAACCTGCACCATCATCAGTTCGGTGGAGTTGCCCGTCGCGGTGCAGCCGTCAGATATCCGGGTGATCGGAAATCAGCCGGTGCTGTCCACCACCACCAACGGTGACGTGGTGGAAGTGGACATCATCACGCTCTGATCAGAACCGCACCCGGTAACTCTGCGGCCAATCCTTACCGCTGAGCAGGTATTCCGAGCCGCCGATGTGGGCGATACCGCTGACCACCTGACGACTGGTGTTGCGTTCGGGGGAATTCCACAGCGAGGACACATCGGCAACCAGGTTCACCGTGCCGGTGCCGGGATCGATCCGCACGAAGCTGTCGTTGGGCCAGGCCGCGGCCCACACCTGCCCGTCGACACATTCGAGTTCGTTGAGCCCACGGGCAGGCTGACCGTCGCGGGTCACGTTGACGGTGCCGATCTGAGTGAAATTCGTGTCGTAGAAGCGCAGCCGGTCGGTACCGTCGCTGACGATGAACCGTCCACCGTCGAAACACAGGCCCCAGCCCTGCCCCTCCAGCGGTAGCTCCCGGATCGGGGTGAGGGACGCCTTGTCCCACTCGATGACGACACCATCCTTGTAGGTCAGCTGCCAAATGCGGTCGCCGACGACGGTGATGCCCTCGGCCCAGTAGTTGTTCGGCAGCGGTACCGCACGGATCACCCCACCGGTGGCCGGGTCGACCTGGCGCAGCTCGGATTTACCCACCTCACCGGTCGCCTCGTACAACGCCGGACCGTCGAACTCCAGCCCTTCGCTGTAGGCGCCGGGGTCGTGCGGAATGACACCGACGATGGTGGGTTCGATGATCGGCACCGGTTCGGCGTGCGCCGACGGGGCGATCATCACCCCGCCGATGAACATGGATGCGACCACAGCCCCGAGACGCCTCATGGTTCCGTTCTACCTGGCATCGTCGCCGATGCACAGTTACGCGCCGTCAGGCCGGTGTCAGCGTCGAGCCACTGACCGACTGGTTGCGCATGACCAGCCAGTGCAGGGCCGCGCCGAGAATGGCCCCGAGGATCCAGGAGAACCCGGCCAGCGAATGCAGCACAGGCACCCAGACCGCAGCGACCGCGAACACCGCGGCAACGGCAAATGCCCACAGCGCCCGGACATTCCAGCCCTTGGTGAAGTAGTAGATGCCACCCTGATTCAGGGTATACAGATCCTGGATCTCCAGCTTCTGCTTCCGGATCAGGAAGTAGTCGGCGATCATCACGCCGTACAGCGGGGCCAGCACCGCGCCGAGCGTGTCGACGAACTTCGGCAGGCCGGCATTGCCGATCACCGATACCCACAAGGCACCGATGACAAAACCGGCCGCCGCGGTGATGAACCCGGCGATCTTGAAATTCAGCTTGTCCGGCTTGAGATTGACGATGTCATAAACCGGCGGGATGAAATTGGCCACCAGGTTGATACCTACGGTCGCCACGAAGAACGTGATGGCCGCGATGATGCTCAGCCACACGTTGCCGGTCTGGCCCACGATATCGGCGGGGTTGGTCAGCGGGTCGCCCTGCCCGTCCTGGTAGACGATGTAAGCCCCGGCCGTGATGAACAGCGACAGAAACGTGAAGAACGCCAGGCTCACCGGCAGGCCCAGCAAGTTGCCGAGTTTCATCTCCTTCTCGCTGCGGGTGAAGCGGGCGAAGTCACCGAAGTTGATGATGACCGCGGCGAAGTACGCGATCATGGTGCCGACCACACCGACGAACGCACTGACCGCCGCGATACCGGACTTCTCCCCGGCGAACAGATCGCCCACCGCGCCCAGCAGACCCGACCCGGCCTGCCACCAGATCGCCACCAGCAGCGCGATCATCACGACGTAGACGGCCGGCCCGGCAAAGTTGAGGAACTTCACGATGCCGTCGAGACCGCGGACGAACAGCCAGATCTGGAAACCGGCGACCACGGTGTAGGACACCCAGTCGACCCAGGTCATGCCCAGGAACTTGCCCTCCGGCGCCGATCCGAGGATCGCATTGATGGCCAGTGCGACGGCCGTCGAGGCGAAATACGTTTGGGCTCCGTACCAGAAGATCGCCACGATGCCGCGGATGGTGGCGGGGAACATACCGCCGCGTACCCCCATCGAGGCGCGGGCGATCACCGGGTAGGGCACCCCGTACTTGACGCTGGGCTGACCGGACCAGTTGACGAACACCATGACCAGCGCACCGGCCAGGATGATTGCGGCGATGACGAACCATCCGTTGATCCCGGCGGTGATGAACAGGCTGGCCGCCAGGGTGTAACCGGCGAGGCTCTGTACATCGTTGGTCCAGACGTTGAAGATCTCGAACCAGCCCCATTTACGTTGTGACGGCGGGGTGGGCGCGAGTTCTTCGTTGTGCAGGCTGCCGTGACCGTCGGTGATCACAAAATCCTGATCGACGATCACCGCTGCCGGAGACGAGGCGACGATTCCGGTTTCCGGAGTGTGCGGTTCGGTCATGAGGGGACCCTTCCGATCTGGGACTGGCCCTAAAATAGGCAGCCGCTGTTTCGGGGAGGTGAGCCGGGCGTTGCGGCAGGGTCACCGGCGAAACATGCATCCGGTCACACGGCGTTGATCGCCGTGTTCTCCGCGATCACCTGGGCCACCACTGCCACCACCGGCTTTGGCGTCCAGTCCGCACGGAACAGGCCCATGGTCGCCTGATCGGGATAGTCGTGCGGATAGTCGGCGATGGTGTGGATGAAGGCCGGTCCGGCGAATTCGAGTGTGCGCCAGGCACGCAGGAAGTCGCCGACATAGGCGGCCTGGGTCGCCTCGCCGCCCTCGGAGGCGGGCTGGCCGTATTCGGTGGCCCAGATCTTCTTGTGCCCGTCCCCGTTGGCCACCATCACCGCGTACAGCTGCTGCGCCTGGGTGAACGGCACCCCGGCGTGGCCCTGTTGCACCGAGAACGGCACCGAGTACAGGTATGGATGGAAGGCCAACGCGTCGAAGTAGCCCGCCGCGCCCGCGGCATACATCTGCGACAAGTAGGTCACCGGGTTGACGCCGGGACCGCCCGGCCCTTCGGCCACCGCCGCCACCGACCCGCCGATCACCGTCGCGTCCGGGTCCGCGTTCTTGATGGCGGTGTAGGCGATCCTGAGCAGAGCGGTATAGGTGGCCGCGTCCGGGGTCGGCGCCCAGAACCCGTTGTAGTTGGGCTCATTCCAGATCTCGTAATCGGCGATCCTGCCCTGATACCCGGAGGCGACCGCGGATACGAACTCGCCGAAGGCCACCACATCGGCCGGGGCGCCGGCGTAGGGCGGCTGCCCCGGGACGGCGGCCCAGTCCGGTGTCGAATTGATGGTGGCGAGCACCTTGATCCCGTGGGCCTTGGCGCTGTCGACCATCCGGTCCACCGCACCCCAGTCGTAGCTGTCGTTCTGCGGTTCGGCACCGGCCCACGGCAGCATGATCCGGATGGTGTCGACCCCGGCGTCCTTGAGCAGGCCGAGCGCCTTGTCCGTATCCGCCTGGGAGTAGAAGTACATCTGCTGGGTGTTGACGGCCACGGTGGTGGCGCGTTGGTCGATCGCCGCCGGTGCGGGCGGCGCGATGGCGACTGCGACTGTCGCGGTGGTGGTGCCACCGAAGTTGTCGGCGACGGTGACCGTGAAGGTATCGGTGTCCTCGTCGTCGGTGATCAGTGCCCGGTACCGCGCTTCCACGGTCGGCGTGTAGGTGAAAGCGCCTGTGCGACTCAGCGTCACGACACCGTGCGCCGGGCCGGTCTTCAGCGTATAGGTCAGGGTGTCCCCGTCGGCATCGTCGGCGTGCACGGTTCCGGTGACGGTACCGATCGCGGCCGAGGAATCCTGTTGGGTGTCATGGCCGTTGGTCGGGGCGCTGTTGGTGAGTGGGTTGGGTGCGATGGCGAGTTTGACCGACGCCGTGGTGGTGCCGCCGAAGCCGTCGCGCACCGTGATGGAGACGGTCTCGGACTTGGTGGCCGCGCTGGCACCCTTCTTCGAGGCGGCTGCCCGGGCGGCGGCCGTCGGAGTGTAGCTGAAGGTGCCGTCGGCGTTGATGGTGATGGTGCCCTTGGTGGTCTTGCCCGCGGTGTAGCTGACCGGGTCGCCGTTGCCGTCGGTGGCCGTGAACACGCCGTCGATGAGCCCGGAGCGCGAGTTCGGGATGCCCGTCACGGGAGTGGCCCAGACCGGTTTGACGTTGGCGGCGCCGATCCGGACGTTGACGGTCACCGGCACGACACCGCCGAACCCGTCGTCCACGGTGACGGTGAACGAGTCCATCCGGGCGGCATAGGAGGCGCCGGGCGCCAGTGCTGCGGCGCGGGCGTCCGGTGTCGGGGTGTAGGTGAAGGCCCCGTTCGACGCGAGGGTGACGGTACCCCTGGCAGGGAGAGCAGAGACGGCAACGGTGCGTTTGTCACCGTCCCCGTCGGCGGTTTTGATGGCTCCCTTCACCACACCCGCCGATCCGCTGGGATTACCCACCGCGGTGGTGACCGTCGGCACCTTGTTGGCCGGGGCGATGGTCACCGTGATCGTCTGGGCCAGTGTGCCGTTGCGGCCATCGGAGACCAACACCGTGAAGGTGTCGGTCGCCGCGGCGGCACCGGCCTTCGCGGCGGCATGCCGGGCGGCGGCGGTGGGCGTGTAGACGTAGGTGCCGTCGGCGTTGAGCGTCAGCTTGCCCTTGGTCGGTTTGACGGTCAGAACATGGGTCAGCGGGTCGCCGTCGAAGTCGACGACACCGACCTTCCCGGTCAGTGCGCCGGTCGCAGGATTGCTGACCTGATACACGGGATCGTTGGAGAACGGTGCGATGTTCGGCGGTACCAGCGAGATGACCCGGACGGTGCCGGACACGGGATCGGTGACCAGCAGCTGGGTGCCGTCCGGACTCACCGTGAGGGCGGGATGGGCTGTGGTGGTGCCGATTCCGGCGACACCCAGGATGGCGCCGTCGGCGGTGCCGAGCGCCGCGACCATGCCCGATCCGGTGGTGACGAGCACCGCGCTGCCGTCATTGGTGATCGCCAAGCCTGAGAGCGGTTGACCGATCGGCACGACGCCGGCGATCTTGGTCACCGTGTCGTAGACGGTGAGATTGCCTGCGGCATCGGTGACATAGGCACGCTGCAGCGCCTGACTGAATACCAGACCTGTTGGCGCCGAGCCGGTATCGGCAAGGCGGGTGGCGACGCTCGCCGATGAACCGAACATCGCGAGCTCGCCGCCGGAGCCGTTGGCCCCGGCGACGAAGATCCGTTTGCCGTCGGCGCTGACGGTGAGCTCGGTCGGTGTCATCCCGGCCGACAGCCGGACGGTGCCGGCGGTTTTGTTGTTCCACGTGCTGATCTTGGTGACGGTTCCCGCGGCGCCGTTGGCGACGTAGACGGTGCTGCCGCTCGGGTTGATGGTGATGGCGGTCGGGTTGGCGATGGTGAGCGTGCCCTTCAGCACTCCCGTCTTGGCGTCGATGACGGTGACCTTGTTGCCGGTGGAACTCGACACGTACAGCCGGGTGCCGTCGCGTTTGGCGGTAATGCCATCGGGGTTGACCAGCCCGGCCTGGTAGGTGGTCAGCAGGGTGTTCTTGACCGTGTCGTACACCGCGACCGTGCCGGTCGCCCGGTCGGTGACATAGGCGCGGGTGCCGACGACGGTGAGCGCGGACGGATCGTCGGCGATCAGGTTGCCGGCGAAGAAGAACGGGGACGGGCTGACCGGGATGTGGGTCGGTACGTCGACGGCGGTCACGCCGTCGGTCACCCGGAGCGTGATGGTGACCGTGTCCTCGGGGGTCGCCGACGCCGAGGCGGCGAACCGTTGTGCGGTGGTCGGGGTGTAGGTGATGACGGCGGACTTGGCGTTGTAGGCGAAGGTCCCGGGGATCGCATTGCCGGTCACGGTGACGGCGACTTTCTTGCCCTCGGGGTCGGTGGCGAGGAGCTTGCCGACGACGGTGCCGGTGGTGGCATCGGGTCGGCCCCACACCACGGTTGCCGTCGGGGGTTGATTCGCGGCGGCGACGGTCGCAGCCCGGACCTGCGACCCGTCCGGTTCGGGCAGTCCGAGCTGACGGCGCGCCGCGGCGACCAGCGCCCAGGCCAGCGGGGACTGCGCCGACCAATCGTCGAGCACCCCGAGCAGCGAAGTCAGCAGGGGCCGTACCGCGGCGGCGAACAACGCTCCGACGGCCTGGATCGGGTTGGCGACGACGGGTTTCGCCGATGCCGCCGGGATGTCGATCACCGGCTGCTGAGTGGGCGCCACCGCAGCAACCGGGGTGTCGGGCGGCGCGATCGCTTCGTCGATCCGGGCGGAGGTGTAGGTCGCGGCCGGCGGGGCCTCGTGGCGGAGTGCATCGGGCCCGGCGGTGCGGACGGTGCGGGCCTTGCGCTTGCGGGTGGGCGCGGGCTCGTTCTCGGGGCCGAGCTCGCCGTCGTCGGGTGCGGCGGCAGTGTCGGGTGCCGACTCGTCGTCTTCGGTGTCCACCGGGTCGGTCGGTGCAACGGTGTCGGACTCGTCGGCGTCTGCCGGCTCGGAGCCGACGGTATCGGTCGCGGTTTCGGTGTCGGTATCGGTGTCGCGCGTGCTCTCGCTCGATGTGGCTGTGGTGTCCTCGGGAGCCGCCGACACCACCCCGGCCGGGGCGGCCACCGCCGACCCGATCCCGAGCGCGACCGCCAGTGCTCCGATACGTCCGACGTATCTGCCGTACCGCAGGTGCATGTTCACTCCCACTCGCCGGCCGACTTTGCCGAACTTTGCAATCGCTGCGCAGTGTAGGCCGCGGGAGCGGGCCCCGTTGTCACCTTTGTCAATTTGCTGAGACCTCGCAGGCAACCTGCGCGACCTGGCCGAACCCGCTTCCGCGCGGCTATGCTCAGGCCACTTCCCGGACATGCGGAACGAGGTCGCTGTGGGCATACGTCGACGTACCGTCAGCCTGGTTGCCGTGCTCGCCGTGATCGGGGCTTCGGCGGCTCCGTCGGCCACCGCCGAACCCGACCTGTCCAGCCGTCTGGACCAGGCGATCACCGCCCTGGTCGACGAGATGGGTGTGCCGGGTGCACTGGTGTCGGTGGTGGTGCCGGGCACCGTCGACTACCAGTCCGCCGTCGGTGTCGCGGACACTGCCACGGGCGAGCCGCTGACGTTGCAGCACCACACCCGGATCGGGAGTGTCACCAAGACCTTCACCGGGACCGCGGTGCTGCAACTGGTCGATCGAGGCCGGCTCCGGCTGACCGATCCGATCAGCAAATACGTCGCCGGAGTACCGAATGGCGATGAGATCACCCTGGACATGCTGGGCCGGATGCGCAGCGGCCTCTACAACTACAGCGATGACGAGGAATGGGTCGCCGATCTGATGGCCCAGGCCCCGGCGGGACCGGACGCATTCGCCTATACCCCAGCGCAATTGCTCGCGGTGGCCTTCGCCCATCCGCCCAACTTCGCACCCGGGGCCGACTATGAGTACAGCAACACCAACACGGTACTGCTGGCGCTGGCGGTCGAGAAGGTGAGCGGACTGCCGTTCGGGGAGTACTTGCGGCAGAACATCTTTGCCCCCGTCGGACTGAACCAGACGTCCTACCCACCCAACGGTGCGCTGCCCACCCCGTTCGCACACGGCTATGTCGAACCGCCGACCGGCGGGATACTGGATGCGACGTTCTGGAATCCGTCCTGGGCCGACGCGGCCGGCAAGATCGTCTCCACCACGGCTGATCTGAGATCGTGGGCCAAGGCACTGGGGACGGGCACACTGCTGCAGCCCGCCACCGCGGCCCAGCGGTTGGCCGATCCGAGCCCGGCCGCCCCCGGTGTCGGCTACAGCTTCGCGATCTTCGACACCCACGGGTGGCTGGGCCACAACGGCGACATCCCCGGCTATACGACGGTGCTCGTCTACCTGCCGGTGCGCGATGCGACGCTGACCGTCTCGGTGAACTCCGACATTCCCGAGAACCACGCCGCCGGGCAGATCGCGAGGGCGATCACCGCGATCGTGACACCGGACCATCCCTACGATCTCGCAGCGTCCTGACAGCTTTCCCCGGTTGTCTGGGGACTGGTCTCCGGTTTGCTGTGAGGTCGTTGGGAACGACTCCTCCGACCCGCCACGGAGCGGATTTCCGCCGTAGCGTCTTCGCCATCAGTCCCCCCGGACTGCATGATGAAGGGACACCGAACATGTACGGCACCACCAAGATCACGGCCCTGGGCCTGGGGTCGATCGCCGCCGCCGCGGCGTTGATGAGCCTCGGCAGTGCCGTCGCGAGCGCCGACGTCACCGAGGTCGCCCCCTCCCCCGCGGTCACCAGCCGCCAGGCGCTGCTGATCGACGAGAACGCACTGCGGTCAGCCGATTACGGCGAGGCCCGAGGACAGGGCGAGACCCGCCTCGCCGATGCCGGTGAGATCAGCGCCCAGGGCGAGGTCCGCGATACCACCAAGGCCGTCGTCGGATCCCGCGCCGCCCCGTTCAACCTGGAGAGCAACGGATCGTTCGTCTTCGATCCGCCGATCTCGGACTGGTGATCCGCCGGCGGGCCGCCGGATCACGGCGGGCTGCCGCCCATCGGAGTCCACTTCGCGACACGTCCGGTTAACCTTTTGGCAATTCATGCCGAACTAACTCACATATGTCCGACCCCTGGTGCAGAATCTAAGTCTGCACCTCAACTGGTGCGTTCACACGATCTCCGGGGGTCTTTGGGGTGGGTTCTGTCCTTTCGCGCCGTAGTTGCCTGCACGTCAGCAACAACGGCGATCTTCCTTCTGCAACAACGTACGCCAAGTACGTCGGCCGCGTCGGGGCGCTGGCCCTCGCGCTCGGGGTGTTCGGCGCCGTAGCGAGCAACGGCGGCGTCGCCTGGGCCGACACCACGGGCGGCACGACATCAACCTCGTCGAGCAGCGAGTCGACCGGTGGTGACACCACCGGGACCGGCACCGGCACAGGCACTTCGGGCGCCGGTACGGGTAGCGGAACGGTCAATACCCTCGGCACCGATGACGAGGACGATCTCGAATCCGAGCCCGAGGACGAGGACGAGCCCGAGCCCGAGCCCGAGCCCGAGCCCGAGCCCGAGCCCGAGGACGATACCGGCGAGGGCGAGGGGACCGAAACCGGTTCCGGGGGCGGCACACCCACCGAACCCACGACACCCGCAGAGCCCACGGAACCGGTCATGCCGACCGAACCCGAGTCCCCTGTCGACACCCTGCCCGAGTCGGCCGGTCCCACCGACCACGCCGAGGACACCACCACTGCGCTGACGGTCACCCAACCTGAGGCCGGCGGGCCGGACACCACCGGCCCGAACACCATGGCCGCGATGGTCACCCCGCTGCACGCCGCCGGCGCCGCCGCGCCGAATTCACTGGCGGACTGGGGCAAGGCGATCGGCACGGCGCTGCATCTGCCGACCCCAAATCAGGTGTTCGTGGGCACTCAGCGGGCCGTCATCACCTGCGCCTGCACCCTGATCAACGGCGCCCTGGGCTTCCTGAACAATCTGATGAACCCGGCCACCGCCACCGGCACCGCTCCGGCCAACCCTCTGCAGAACACTATTTTGTGGACGGTGCTCGGCTGGGCGCGCCGGCAGGTCGACTACGCCGTGGCCGCATTCAACCGCTCACTGTTGGGTCAGTGGGTCAACCAGGTCACCACAAATGCGACGCAGTGGGTCGCCGATATCGGCAATTCGCCGTGGGGACGCAACATCTCGGCTCAGGTGGGCGCATTCCTCGCCGAATGCCAGGAGCGGGTCGGCCTGCCCGACGAGTTCGACCGCACCACGCTGATCTCCGGGTTGCAGGAGCCGACGGATTTCGAGCTGATCACCCACGACGGTGACGACAGCCATGTGCATCAGATCCTGATCACCGAGAAGGGCGGTGCGATCAAGCTCTACGACACGCACACCCGCACCTTGACCACACTGACCAACCTCTCGGTGGTGACCGCGAACGGCGAGCGCGGCCTGATCGGCATCGAGGTCGACCCGAACTTCTGGGACAGCACCGCCGAGGGCTATCAGACCATCTACGTCGCCTACACCAACGCCCAGAACTACGATCAGCTGTCCAGTTTCAAATTGGTCGGCACGGTTTTGTCCGACGAGCAGACACTGGTGGAATCCACCTTGCTCGCCAACGATTTCCACCACGGCGGCGAGCTCGAATTCGACCCGACCGGCCAGTACCTCTACTGGGCCGTCGGCAACAACACCCGACCGAGCGAGAACTCGCAGGACCTGACCAACATCCACGGCAAGATCCTGCGCATCAACCGCGACGGGTCCGGTGTCGTCGACAACCCGTTCTACGAGGTCGGCGGCGACCCGAACACCAACCGCATCTACGCCCTGGGGCTGCGCAACCCGTTCCGGTTCGCCGTCGACCCGGAGAACGGCGCCGTGCTCGTCGGAGATGTCGGCGAGGCCGACTGGGAAGAGCTCAACCTGATCAAGCCCGGCGCCAACTACGGCTGGCCGTTGACCGAGGGCGCCGAACCCGGAAGTGGTTTCGCCGATCCGCTGTACGCCTACCCGCATGCCGAGGGCGCCGGGAACGGGTCCATCACCGCGGTCATGGTCTACGACGACGGCAACCCGGTGGCCGGCCAGAAGAAGGTGTGGATCGCGGACTACTCACTGGGCTGGATCCGGGAGCTGACCTTCGACGACGAGTACACCAGTCTGATCAGTGAGCGCACCCTCGATACCAGTGCCGGTTCGGCGGTCAAGCTGACCCAGGGTCCGGGTGGTGAGATCTACCAGCTGACGATCTATCCGGGCACCCTGTCGATCATCACGCCGTCCGGCGGCAACCGGACTCCGGTCGCGGTGATCGGTGCGTCGGCAACTTCGGGGGTTGGCAGCAGTCTCACAGTCAACTTTGACGCCGGCGGCTCCACCGACCCGGACAACGACACCCTCACCTACTCGTGGGACTTCGGTAACGGCCAGTCCTCGACCGATGTCGATCCGACCGCCACCTTCACCAACACGGGTTCCTACACGGCCTACACCGTCACCCTGACGGTCACCGACGAGGGCGGCAAGCAGAGTGTCGCCACCCAGCAGATCGTGGTCGGCAGCACCCCGCCGGTCGCCGATTTCGACGTGCCGGCCGGCGAGGACTACAAGTACAACGCCGGGGACACCGTGTCGTTCAGCGCCATCGGCACCGATCCGCAGGACGGCGATCTGGCGGACAGCGCGTTCTCCTGGAAGGTGGTCTTCCACCACGCCGATCACACCCACCCGTTCATCAACGAGGTCACCGGGCCCGACCTGAGCTTCGACATCCCGGTCGACTTCCACCAGCTGTCGAACACCTGGTACAACGTGGTGCTCACGGTGACCGACAGCAGCGGCCTGAAAACCGTGGTGGAGAAGGAGATTCACCCGAACCTGGTGACACTGACCTTCGGCTCGAATGTCCCGGGCGGTCGGTACACCCTCGACGGCATCCCGCACACCGGTACCTACACCGAGCAGGCCGTGGTCGGCGTGGAGCGGACACTGGGCGCGATCTCACCGCAGACCATCAATGGGCAGCAGTACGTGTTCGGCACCTGGGACCACGGCGGCGGCGCCACCCAGACGATCACCGCACCGGGCACAGACGGCAGCTTCACGGTCAACTACGTGCTGTCCCCCGCGGTGCTGCCCGTCTGATCCTGGGTGCGTTGGGATGCCGGCCGACGTCGGCCGGCATCCCGGCGCGCATTTGCCAAACTTTCCGGCGCCGATCCAGTCAGACACAGTACCGATCGCAATTCGCAGGTCACACAGCTGATGCGAAGCTCAGCCACAGATAACTAGGGATATCTGAGGTTTTGCGGTCGGCTTTGTGCGAGGTGGTTGAAAACGGCCGTTTCAGCTCGCGGCGGGCCCGATCGTCTCCGTACCGTCACGTCATCAATTCCGATGACAACGACGAACGGACCACCCGATGACCGTCACCAGATCGCTCACCCTGACCGCGCTCGGCATGATGGCCGCCACCGGCTTGATCAGTCTCGGCGCCGGCGTGGCCAACGCCGACATTGCCGAGATCTCCCCGACGCCGGAGGTCACCATCGACACCCCGGCGCACGACGGTGACAACGCCGTACGGGCCGCACCGTACGGCGAAGTGCAGGCCCAGGGTGTCGTGCGCGACTGCAAGATGGACGTGGTGTGCGCTCAGGGCAAGGTCGCCGACTCCATGGAGGCCATCCCGGGCTCCAAGGCGGCACCCTTCAACCTCGAATCCGATGGAGAGTTCATCTTCGATCCGCCGATCGGCGACTGGACACCGCTGGCCCCCTGATCACCCCGTGCCGGTCGCCGCCTGCGACTGCAGTTCGGCGACCACCTCGGCGGCGCGGTGCACCTGCCCGATGTCATCCGATGTCGGGATCAGGTGCACCTCGTCGGTGCCGATGGCGGCGAACCCGCGCAGGGTCTGCAGCAGTTCGTCCTGACTGCCCGACCATCCGGTCGTCGGGGCGATGGCGTCGACGAACTCCGCCGGAATCCAGTTCATATAGCGCAACAAGTGCCGATGCACCTGGGCCCGAGCGGCCTCGGGTTCGCCGATCGCGAACCAGAATGACGTCGCCAGAACAGGTTTGGGCTTGCCGGCGGCGGCCCAGGCGTCGCGGGCCACGTCGTAGAGTTCGTTCTGCTTGTCCAGATCGAGGTCCAGTGTGGTGCCGGCCAACCCCGAGGCCCAGCCGGCCGCGCTGCGCAATGTCTTGGGGCCGATGGTGCCGACCATCAGTTCGGGGCCGCCCGACTGCACCGGCGGCGGCCCGACCGGCAGCACCGAGTCGGTGACCTTCTCCCCCGCCCACACCCGCTGCATCACCGCCACCCGCTCTGCCATCCCGCGCATGGTCTGGGTCGCCGGATCCGCACCCGCGGCGTGGTAGTCCTCATGGCGGCCACCCACACCCAGGCCCACCGTGAGCCGGCCACCGCTGATCAGATCGCCGGTGGCCAGTGCCTTGGCCAACGCCACCGGGTGGTGCAACTGCGGGACGATGACCGTGGTGACCAACCGCACCCGGTCGGTCCAGGCGGCCAACGCGCCCAGCAAGGTCAGCGAGTCCGGATTGTCGAAAGCCATCCGTTCTCCCCAGCACAGCGCCGAGAACGGTCCGTCGTCGATCACCTTCGCCCAGGTCCGCAGGGTTGCCGCGTTCAGGTCCGGTTCCATCACCGGCATCGTCATTCCGACTCGCACGTCGGCGATTCTGACATGCACGCGGGCGCGGCCCGGGCATTTGCGGGGGTTATCCCCCACCAGGCTCGCGGGGAAACGCGGTGTCGCAGGCCGCTCCCGGTCCATAGGTTGGTCACATGGTCGCAATCACGTCCGATCCACCAGTCACCGTCACCTCAGATCAGCCGGCACGCCGCCGCATCGAGCACATCGGTGTCGTACCCACCGCGTCGATGGTCACCGGCGCCTTCCTCGCCGTGGTGTGGTTCTGGATTCCCCTGTCCATACTGATCATCGGGGTGTCGTCGATCTTCTCGATCGTCGGTTTCCTGATCGCCGCCGTGGTGTTCATCTACCTGATGCGCGGTGTGGAATGGGTGGAGCGGATCCGCAGCGAGGCCGTGTTCGGCATGCAGATCGCGGTGCCGCGCCGCCGGCTGACGCACTACACCGGCTTCCAGGGCTGGGCACACCAGCAGTGGCTGGACGCCGGCAGCGCCCGCTTCTGGAAATCGACGGCCCATCACTTCCTACGGATGACCTACGACATGCTGGCCACCGGGTTGGCCGTCGCGTCGCTGGTGTTTGTGTTCCTCGGCCCGGCCGCGGCCCTGGCGATCCGGCGCAGTGATGACGATGCCGGTCTGCGGTTCATCTCGCCGGCGCTGACCGGGGTGCTGGCGGTACTCGCCCTGGCGGTGGCCGTGACGATCCTGATCTTCGCGCCCGCATTGGATGCCAGGATCGACCGGTGGCTGTTGTCCGCGTCGCCGACCACGGCGCTGCAGCATGAGGTGAGCGCGCTGTCGCAGGCCCGCGAGGGTGCGCTGACCTCGGCACAGACCGAACGGCACCGCATCGAACGCGATCTGCACGACAGTGTGCAGCCGCGACTGGTGTCGCTGGCAATGACGATCGGGCTGGCGCAGACCAAACTGGACAGCGACCCGCCCGCGGCCCGCAAGCTGATCTCCGAGGCACATACCGAGGCCATGAGCACGTTGGCCGAACTGCGAAATGTGGTGCGCGGTATCGCCCCGACCATCCTGGCCGACCGCGGCCTGGACGCCGCGCTGTCGGCCGTCGTGCAGCGCACCGAAAACGCAGGGGTCCCGACGAAACTCGACATCCATCTGCCCGCCCGACTGCCCGCCGAGGTCGAGGCGTGCGCGTACTTCGTGGTGGCCGAGGCGTTGACCAATGTCGCCAAGCACGCCGGCGCCAGCCAGGCGGTGGTGACGGTCCGCGCCGACGAGGCGTCGAACTCGTTGTATGTCACGGTGTTCGACGACGGCCGCGGCGGTGCCCATATCGGTACCGACGAGGACGCCACCGGCCTGCGCGGGCTGGCCGAACGGGTCCGCGCGGCCCGCGGCACGTTCGAGGTGTCCAGCCCCGCAACCGGCCCCACCATCGTGACGGCGGTACTGCCATGCGCATCGTGATCGCCGAGGACTCGGCGCTGCTGCGCGCCGGGATCGAACGCATCCTGACCGACGCCGGACACGAGATCGTCGCCGGTGTACCCGATGCCACCGGTCTGCTGCGGATCGTCAACGAGCATCACCCCGAACTGGCAATCCTGGACGTGCGGATGCCGCCCACCTTCACCGACGAAGGGATCCGCGCCGCCGCGCTACTGCGTTCGCAGAATCCCGAATCACCGGTGCTGGTGCTCTCCCACTACGTCGAGGAACGGTATGCCGCGGATCTGATCGCCTCGGACACCAAGGGTTTCGGCTATCTTCTCAAGGATCGGGTGGCCGATGTGCCGGCGTTCCTCGATGCCGTCGAGGTGGTCGGTTCCGGGGGCACGGTGCTCGACCCGGAGGTGGTGTCCCAGATCCTGGTGCGCTCCCGGCGCCGGGCCGCCCTGGATGCTCTGACCACCCGCGAACGCGATGTGCTGCAGCTGATGGCCGAGGGTAAGACGAACTCGGCAATTGCTGCGGGCCTGCATATTTCGGTGGGGTCCGCCGAGAAGCACATCGCGTCGATCTTCACCAAATTGCAGTTGAGCCACGATGACAGCGAGAACCGGCGGGTGCTTGCCGTGTTGCGCTTCCTGGAATCCTGACCCCGCCGAACCGAGAGGCACACTCGTGACCACCGTTATGAACGAACCGTTTCCGCCCGCCGGCCCGCCGCCGCTGTCCCCGGGTGGACGCACCGCGGTCCGCGCCGCACTGATCGTGGCCGGGGTGGCGGTCATCGTCATCACGCTCGCGCTGCTGACCGCCGCCGCGGTGGGACTCAGCGCCTTCCGGCTGGTGACCGACCACCACACCCTGCCGGCCACCATGCGGACGCTGACCGTCGACACCGCCGCGTCACCGATGGCGGTACGGATCGTCTCCGACAGCAGTGCCACCGAACCCCGGGTGGACGTGCGGATGGTGACCACCGACCGTCGCGAGCGAGAGGAGTTGACGGTCACCAATGACGCCAACGGCACTCTGGTCCGGGTGGCCGCCCAGACCGGCTTCCTGGCCTGGGGCGATCCCGGCGAGGTCACCGTCACGGTCCCGCCGGAGCTGGGCCGCCAGTTGGCGGTGACCGTCCGGCAGGAGACCGGGGTGTTGCTCGCCGAGGCCGACCTGGACGAGCTGACCGCCACCACCGCCGACGGTTCGGTGCTGCTGCGCGGTGCGGTGCGCCGCATCGAGGTACGCGCCCAGGACGGCGATATCCGGGCCCGCCAGCCGATCTCGGTGGGTGAGTCGTTCATCGCGTCCACCCTGGACGGCGATGTGCAGGTGCGATTCTCGGACGCGCCGGCGCGCATCGATGCCAGCACCCGCGACGGTGACGTGTCCATCGCGCTGCCCCCGCCCGGGCCGTACCTTGTGCGCGCTCAGTCCGGTGAGGGCACCGCCCTGGTGCGGGTGCCCGAGACCACCGACGCCGCGCGCGCCGTCGCCGAGGTCACCGCCCGCTCGGAGAACGGCGAGGTGTCGGTGGAGACGAACCGGGCCGTCGGGCGCTGATCTGTGCGGGGCTACCGCCTCGGTACCTGGGCATCGAGGCGGTGGCGCAGCACCGCGACCCCGTCGCCGTGTAGCCGCGCCAGCACCGCGGGTCGGTGCCCCAACACCGTCACCAGTTCGGCGGCTCGGCCCGAAACGCCCGGCCCGCGGTTGCCATGCGACCAGTCCGCATCGGTGGCGCGAAGGCGCAGGCCACGGCTGTTGCGGAAGGCCGGCACGAACGGATTCGGCAGCGTCACTTGGGTGTTCAGCACCGCGACAACATCCTCGACCGGAATGTCGGGCTCGCGACCGAGTGCATAGAGCATATCGAGCTCGTGGGTGATGTGGTCGCCGAGCAGTAACCACTTCGGGAACAGCACACCCAGCCCGCGGGGTTGTGCGACCAGGCGGTGGAAGTCGTCGAGCAGTTCCCGCGGCGGACGGGCAGCGGCCAGTGTGGTGGCCAACGTGGTGTTGGCCGGGTCGAATGCCCAGCGGTGGCGCCGTAGCTCGGCGACGAAAGCCGCTACCCCGGTGCTCATTCCGACAACCAGGTGGGCGAGGACCTCATGGTTGGTCCACTCGTCGCACAGGCTGGGAGCCGCCCACTCGGCGGCATCGAATGTCGAGAGCACCTTGAGCAGCCGGGTGTCGTTGCGGCGCAGCCGGTCACGAACGGACATCGAGGTGCTCGCGCAGGAAGGCGATCTGGTCGGCCAGCACACCGTCGACCAATGGCGGATGGTAGATCGCGAAATGGTCCGACGGATACCGCTTGACCGTGCCGTTCGGGGCGTTCTCGGCCACCCGGATCGCGTACGCCGGGTTCATCAGGGTTTCTTGGTCACAGGCGCACACCAGGATCGGCGCCGCAACACGGCGTGCCGCCGGGAGTGCGGAGGTGGTGATCATCGTCAACGCATCCGAGGCGGTGATGCGGTTGTCGAACTCGCCGCCGGCCGGCACGGTGGAGTTCCATCCCTCCAGCGCGCCGGGCACCGTGACCAGCGCCGAGGTGCCGGGCGGCCCGACGATCGGGATGTGCCGGCGGCCGCGGCGGACGGCCCGGCGCAGCAGGTCCTCAAGGATGAACGGCGTCAGCCGCAGGGCGTGCCGGACACCGAGGCGCCGCGCGGCCCCCGGCCCGGACACGATGGGGCACTGGATGATCGCGGCCGCCACCTCGGGGTGGCCGGCCGCGGCGCGCACCACGTTCATCGCGCCCAGGCTGGTCCCCCAAAGCCCGACCCGGCGGGCGTCGATGCCCGGGTGCGCGGTGAGCCACGCAAATGCCGCGCGCACGTCGTCGCACTGCGCGGGGATCGAGATGCGTTGCCGTGGTTCACCGCCGGAGGCACCGGTATGTCGGTAGTCGAAGGCCAGGGTGGCGATTCCGGCGGCCGCAAAGGCCTGTTCGTAGGTGGCCAGCATCATGTCGTGGGTGGCACCGAGTCCGTGTGCGAGCACCACGGCGGGGTGCCGAACGGCATCCGGTGGGATGGTCAGCCAACCCGCACACCGTATACCGCGGGAGAGGAAGTCGATTCGTCGAGTGGGGATCGAGGTCAACATGACACCTACCTAATAAGTACGTTGTACGTATGAGGTAGATTCCAACACGTACGTCGTACTTGTCAAGAGGTCAGGTGATCATGCGCGCACGGTTCACCGCGGACGAGATCGCCGCGACCGCGTTACGCATCGTCGACGAGCAGGGACTCGGCGCCCTGAGCATGCGGGCGCTCGCCACCGCCCTGGGCACCGGACCGATGACGGTCTACAACTACGTCGCCGACAAGACCGGCCTGGAAGAGCTCGTCGTCGCCGCGGTCGTCGCGGACGTTTCGATCCCCGCTCCCACCGACGACTGGCGCGCCGATGTCCACGCCGTCGCCCATGCGATGTGGCGGGGCGTGCGCGCCCACCCCGCGGCGTTGCCGCTCGTGCTGACGCGGCGGATGTCCTCGGCGACCGGGTTCGCGGTCGCCGACGCGCTCGTCGCGGCGCTCAACCGCGCCGGCCTGTCAGATCGCGATCGGCTGGCCGCATTCCACGCCGTGCTGGGTTTGGTCACGGGCGCGGCGCAGGCCGAACTGGCCGGTCCACTCGGCCGGGGCGCGACCTCGGCACGGGAGGCCGCCGAACATATCGGGACGTTGGCGGGCAACGAGTTTCCGCATATCGCCGAGCTGGCAGGCGTGGCGATGGAGACCCCGGTCGAGCAGGATTTCGACCGCGGACTGCAGATGCTGGTGGCCGGGATCGCCGCAGCGGTCAGCTAGGCGCGTGTCCGCGATCGGACTCCTGGCCCAGATAATCGCGGGCAAGTGCGCCGACGTGATCCGGCAGGGCCCCACTGGCGACATCGGCCAGGCTGGTCTCCTCCAGCACCGACCGCATACTGGCCCGCAGGGCCCGCCAGACATCGGTAAGCGCCGCCGTCGGACCGGAGTACGGCAGATCGCCCAGTCCGATATCGCGGACGCTGGCCAGCGGGCCGTCGATACAGCGCAGGACATCGGCAATGCTGATCTCGGCCGCCGGCCGGGCCAGTTCGTAGCCGCCGTCGCGGCCGCGGTGACTGCGTACCAGCCGATCGGTCCGCAGATCAGACAGGATGTCGACCAGGAACTGCGCCGGGATGCCCTGCGCCTTGGCCAGATCATCGGTTTTCACCAGGTCACCGGGCGCGGCGGTGGCCAGCTGGACCATGGCGCGGACGGCATACTCCGCCTTCGCCGACATCCGCATACCGCGAATTCTGCCATTGCCCGCGGTCGTTACGGTGCAGCGCCGACGGCATCGGCCCAGATCTGGTCGGCTTCGACGTCATAACGCTGATCATGCACGGCCTGGGCGACCAGCAGCCGGCCCGTCGAAGTCAGGTGAGTTCGCATCGCGTGCAAGGCATCCGGTGGCCGGTTGCCGATGATCGCCGCGATGATCGGCCGGTGCTCGGCATCGATCTCGGCCATCGTGCGTTGCGTCGTGGCACCGAGCAGCCGCGTCGATTCGCGCATGGACCGCACGATGACCCGCGCCCGGGCATTACCGGCGGCGGCCAGGATGTCGTCGTGCAGCAGTTGGTCCTGCGCGGCGAAGGTGCGTACGTCACCGGCTGCCGCCGCAGCCTGAATCCTCTCCATCCGCTGCTGCAGCCGGGTCGCCAGGTCGCCATCGCAGCGCTGGGCCGCCCGGGCGACCGCCGGCAGCTCAAGGGCCAGTCGGATGGCGAAGATATCGGCGATCTCGCGTGGATCGGGCAGTTGGATGCGGAATCCCTGGCGCGCCTCGAAGCGGATGAGGCCGACTTCCTCCAACCGCAGCAGCGCATCCCGCACCGGGGTGCGCGAGATGCCCAGCGCGGCGGCGAGTTGGTACACCGAGTACTTCACGCCGGGCTGCAGGACGCCGGTGTCGAGGGCGGCACGCACCGCCTCCATGACCTGCTCGGTACGCCTGCCGTCCGCGGCGGGCAGGGGCGCCAGCTGCAGCGGGGCCTCCTCCGCCGTGCTCATGGCCGCACTCTAGCAATGTCGGGGCGTTTGTAGCATGCTAGGGTTTGTAGCATGCTACGTTCGGCGGCGGTGGACTCGCTTCGGGATGCGCTCCATGTGGCGGGCCTCGGTGACGTCCGCGTCGACGCCACCTCGCGGGCGGCCTACTCCTCGGACGCCTCGCTGTACCGGGTCACCCCCAAGGCAGTCGTCTTCCCCCGCGATGCGGGCGAGGTCGCGGCGGCACTGTCGGTCTGCCGAGCCGAGGGCGTCCCGCTGACCGCACGGGGTGCCGGCACGTCGATCGCCGGCAACGCGATCGGTGCCGGGGTGGTGCTGGACTTCAGCCGCTACATGAACACCGTCATGTCGGTCGATGCCGAGACCCGCACCGCCGTCGTACAACCCGGTGTCGTGCAGGCCGCCCTGCAGCGTGCCGCCGCACCGCACCGCCTCCGGTTCGGACCGGATCCGTCCAGCCACACCCGCTGCACCATCGGCGGGATGATCGGTAACAACGCTTGTGGGTCAAGGGCTCTGGGTTATGGACGCACCTCGGACAATGTCGTCGGTGTGCGCGCACTGACCGCATCGGGTGCCGAGTTGACGCTGGGCTCCGGACGTCCGGTGTCGCCGCTGCTCGATGAGTTGGAGGCACTGACCCGCACCGGACTCGGCACGATCCGCACCCAGTTCGGCAGGTTCGGCCGCCAGGTGTCCGGTTACGCACTGGAGAACCTGTTGCCGGAGCACAAATTCGACGTCAGCCGGTTGATCGCGGGTAGCGAGGGCACCCTCGCCGTCCTGACCGAGGCCACCGTCCGCCTGGTCGAGGAGCCCGCCCACCGCATGCTGGTAGTGCTGGGGTATCCGGATATCGCGGCGGCCGGTGACGCCACCCCCGCCATTCTGGAACACCACCCGACGGCGTGCGAGGGCATCGATTCGCGCATCGTCGATATCGTGCGGGAGCGCAAGGGCGTTGCCGCCGTGCCGCCGCTGCCCGACGGCGGCGCGTGGGTGTTCATCGAGGTGGTCGGCGACACGCTGGCGCAGGCCCGGGACCGCGCCGCACGGGTCGGGACGACCTGCGCCGCAATGGATTACCTGGTGGTCGAGGACTCCACCCGGGCCGCGGCGCTGTGGCGCATCCGGGAGGACGGTGCCGGCCTGTCGGCGCGCAGTGCTCGGGGCCGGCCCGCGCACGCCGGCTGGGAGGATGCCGCCGTCCCGCCGGAGCGTCTGGGTGACTACCTGCGTGACTTCGACGCGCTGATGGCCGATTTCGACGTCACCGGGATGCCGTACGGGCATTTCGGCGACGGGTGTATGCACATCCGGATCGACCTGCCGCTGGACCGCCCCGGCGGGACCGCGGTGTTCCGTGAATTCCTGTTCGCGGCGGCGCAGTTGGTCGCCGGTTACGGCGGGTCACTGTCCGGCGAGCACGGGGACGGTCGGGCCCGGTCGGAGTTGCTGCCACTGATGTACTCCCCCGAGGCGCTGGCCCTGCAGTCCGCGGTGAAGCAGACCTTCGATCCGGAGAATCTGCTCAACCCGGGGGTGTTGGTGGACCCGGCACCGTTGGACGCCGATCTGCGGATCCCGGCGGCGCCGTCGATCCGCCGCGATCTCGCGCTGGCATACGCCCATGACGGCGGTGATTTCACCCAGGCCGTGCACCGCTGCACCGGGGTGGGACGGTGCCGGGCCGACAACATCACCACCGGTGGGGTGATGTGCCCGTCGTATCTGGCCACCCGGGAGGAGAAGGACTCCACCCGCGGCCGCGCCCGGGTGCTGCAGGAGATGATCAACGGCACCGATGTCACCGGCGGCTGGCGCTCCCCCGAGGTGCATGAGGCGCTCGATCTGTGCTTGTCCTGCAAGGGATGTGCCTCGGACTGCCCGACCGGGGTGGACATGGCCTCCTACAAATCCGAGGTGCTGCACCAGAGTTACATGGGCCGGCTGCGTCCGATGTCCCACTATTCGCTGGGCTGGTTGCCGCGCTGGGCAATGCTGGCCGCCGTCGCACCCCGCGCTGTCAACGCGGTCACGCGGCGGGTCGGCGGCATGGGGCTCACCGCCGCGGGTGTCGATGCCCGCAGGCACATCCCGCCGTTCGCGCGGCAGACGTTCCGGTCCTGGTTCGCCGCCAACGTCCCTGCCGACAGTCCCGGTGACGAGGTCGCACTGTTCGTCGACTCGTTCACCAACTACTTCACCCCCGAGGTCGGGATCGCCACGGTGCGCGTCCTGCAGCACGCCGGTTATGCGCCGCGGCTCACCCACAAGCAGCAGTGCTGCGGATTGACCTGGATATCAACCGGTCAGCTCGACGCAGCGCGGCGCATCCTGGGCCGCACGGTCGATGCGCTGCGGCCCTTCGCCGACCGTGACGTGCCGATCGTGGGTATGGAACCCTCGTGCACCGCGGTGTTGCGCGCCGACGCGGCCGAACTGATCGGGCCCGCTGCGGCGCCGGTGGGTGCTGCGACGCGGACGTTGGCCGAACTGCTGACCGCGCGTGGCTGGCAGCCGCCGTCGCTGGCCGGCGAGCAGGTCGTCGCGCAGCCGCACTGTCACCACCACGCGGTGCTGGGCTGGAGTCCCGATGCCGCGCTGCTGCAGGCCGCCGGCGCCGAGGTCACCAAGCTCGGCGGATGTTGTGGCCTGGCAGGTAATTTCGGTGTCGAGAAGGGACACTACGAGGTGTCGGTCGCGGTGGCCGAGCAGCAGTTGCTGCCGGCGGTCCGTGCTGCGGGTGCCGAGACGGCGGTGCTGGCCGACGGGTACTCATGCCGGACACAGCTCGACGATCTGACCGACCGGCACGGTGTGCACCTGGCGCAGCTGTTGGCCGCGCGGCTGCCTCAGTGAACCCAGCTGCGCAACGGACCCGTCATCGACCGCACCGATGCCGGCTCCGGTATCCCCGGGTCGCAGTCCGGTGCCCGCTGCGGGTTGCCGTATTCGACCGTCAGCGGCACCACGCCCGCCCAGGCCCCGGCCGCGATGTCCTCGTCCGGGTCCTCGGGCCAGCCGTCGCTGACCTTCAGCGACCAGTTGTCGGCGGTGATCGGCAGCCGCAGCGCCAGGCTGGCCGACAACTCGCGGCGGGTGCTGGGGCGTAATTCGCCGACCCGGCCGGGGATGAAGGCGTCGGTCAACGCCTCCAGAGACTTCGGTTTGTCGGACACCGTCTCGAACACCCCGAACAGGGTGGCGCTGCGATAGTGGAACGAGGACTCGAACCCGCTGCGCGCCACCACGACTCCGTCCAGCGTCGTCACCGACACGGCGGCCGGCGCGCCGTCGGCGAGCGCCCGCAACCACGGCGAGCCGGTGGAGCCGTGGATCACCAGATCGTCACCGAGGCGGGCGAACCCGATCGGGAAGGCGACAGGATGTCCGTCGCGGATCAATGCCACCGTCGCCAACGGCGTGCTGTCCAGCAGCGCGTCCAAGCCCGCGCGATCGGTTTGTTGCTTCTCCCGCAGACGGGTCACCCGAGTTTGTGGCTGTTCGGTACTCACGGGTGACAGCTTGGTCGGTCGCGGCGTCTTTCGCACCGCGTTTTACCGCAGCGTCGGCGGTGCCGTGAGCTCGGTGTCGGTCCATCGGGCCGCCGAGGCGTGCCCGAGCAGCAGCTTGCCGTAGAAGACCGGCGCGAACCAGGGCATCGCGCTGGACGGCCCCAAAGCCCGATCCAGCGCGATACCGCCCACCGTGCCGGCCACACCCAGCAGCCGACGGTACCGGGGCACCGACCGGATCAGCGCGGTGGAGGCGAGCAGGTAGGCGTAGTGCGCGGCGGCCCAGACGGCCCTGCCGTCGCGCTCGCCGCGGTCCACCCAGGCGATCGCGGCCGGGTGCAGATGGGCGGCCGCGAACTTCAGATGGTCCCGGTCGGTCTGCCCCGGACGTTCGTACCACCGGGCGCAGGCCCGGGTGTTGTTCGCCCACAGTCCGCCCCACAGGTCACCGGCCAGAGCATCGACCACCAGTTCGTCGCCGGTGCCGAGCTTGTGCCGGGACAGCCGGTGCGCGGCGAGGCTGCCCACCGCGCCGAGGGTCAGGGTGATGGTGTTGTCGGTGCGAGTCGCCTCGGGTCCGACGAAGTCATTCCACTGTCTGCGTAGCCACGTGCGCACGGCTCCATTGTGCCGACGCCCGGCTGCCACACTGGTGGCATGGCTGACACCCCGCCCCCACGTACCGGCGGCAGCGAGGTCGAGACCCTGCGCGGTTTTCTCGACTACCTGCGGAACTCCATCGCGGCGAAGGTCGACGGGGCACCGGAGACGCAGGTGCGCACCGCGCTGGTGCCGTCGGGAACCAATCTGCTCGGCCTGCTCAACCACGTCACCGTCGTCGAACGGTGGATCTTTCTCGGCGCTCAGATCACCGACTGGCCGGCGACCTTCCGGGCGGCCGACGGGGACAGCGTCGCCGATATCGTGACGCGTTACCGGGAAACGGTGGCGCGGGCCAACGAGGTGCTCGATCACTGCACCGATCTGTCCGAGCCGGTGCCGGGCCGCAGATCGCCCAGTGTCCGTTGGGCGCTGACCCACATGATCGAGGAGACCGGCCGGCACGCCGGACACGCCGACATCCTGCGCGAGTTGATCGACGGCGCGACCGGACGCTAGTGCGCGGTGGTGACCGCCAGGACCGCGTCGGCCAGTTCCGGCCGGCACACGATCAGGTCGGGCAAGGAGACGTTGTCCTGGTTGTAGACCAGCGGCGACCCGTTGATGCGCGAGGTGAACAGGCCGGCGGCGCGGGCGACGGCGACCGGGGCCGCCGAATCCCATTCGTACTGCCCGCCGGCGTGCACATAGACATCGGAAATGCCCTGCACCACGGATGCGACTTTGGCTCCGGCCGAACCCATTTCGACCAGGGTGCCACCGAGCGCGTCCTTGACCGCCAAGGCGAGCGCCGGTGGCCGGGTGCGCGACACCACGACCCGCGGAGCCCCCGGCGCGGCCGACGGGGCGGCGACGGTCGGTGTGGCCAGGGTGATGCCCTGCGCTGGCAACGCGACGGCGCCGGCGATCAGCTCGCCGGCCTCCCACAGGGCCACGTGCACAGCCCAGTCCTCGCGGCCCAGCTCGGAGAACTCACGCGTGCCGTCCAGCGGATCGACGATCCAGACCCGGTTCGCCCGCAGTCGGGCCTTGTCGTCGGCCCCTTCCTCGGACAGCACGGCATCACCGGGCCGGTGTTCGGCGAGGGCGGCCATCAGGAAATTGTGGGAGCTCTTGTCCCCGGCCGCCTTCCGGTCGGCGGCCTCGGCGTCGGCGAACTCGACCCGCACCCCGAGCAGGAGTTCACCCGCTTCGGTGGCGAGTCTTGCCGCCAGCTCATGGTCGTTTTCGCTCATGACCGCTTGCTTAACAGGTCGACAACCTCCTGCGCCAACTCCTCACACGGCCGGTCCGGCGTCAGTCGCAGATCCGGGTTCTTCGGCCGCTGGTAGGGGCTGTCGATACCGGTGAAGTGGGTGATTTCACCACGGCGAGCTTTAGCGTAGAGACCCTTGGGATCGCGGCGTTCGCAATCCTCCAGCGGGGTATCGCAGAACACCTCGTAGAAGTCGAATCCCTGTTCGGTGTGCACCGTGCGGGCCAGCTCGCGATGCGACTCCAACGGGCTGATCGCCGGGACCAGCACGATCTGCCCCGAGTCGGCCAGCAGGGTCGCGATATGGGCCAGCCGGCGCAGGTTCTCGGCGCGGTCGTCCATCGAGAAGCCCAGATCGGCGTTCAGGCCGTGCCGCAGATTGTCCCCGTCGAGCACGTACGCCGGGCGACCGGCTGCCAGCAGCTTCTGCTCGACGAGCATTGCCACCGAGGACTTTCCGGATCCGGACAGACCGGTGAACCACACTGTGGACCCCTTGGACAGCCGGTCGTCGGCGGTCACCAGGTTCTGGTGGCGCACCGCATTGGGACTGGCGGCCCGATTGGCGGCGGGTTCGGTGTCACGCACCATGCCGGCGGCGACGGTGCCGTTGGTATCGGGGTCGATCAGGATGAACGATCCGGTCGCCGGGTTGCGGGAGTACTCGTCGAGCAGCAGCGGCACCTGGGTGCGCAGGGTGACGCGGCCGAGTTCGTTGAGCTTCAACGCCGTTGCGCTCTTGTCGCGGTGCAGCGTGTTGACATCGAGGCGGTAGTCCAGTGCGGTCACCCGGGCCCTGGTGGTGCGGGTGGTGTGCTTGATGACGTAATCGCGGCCGGGTTCCAGTGCGGCTCCGTCGGCCATCCAGCAGACGGTGGCGTCGAACTCACTCGTGACATCGGGCTGGTTGTTCGGCCGGGCGATCATGTCGCCACGCGAGATGTCGATATCGTCGGCGAGGCTGATCGACACCGCCATCGAGGCGAACGCCTCGTCCACCGGCCCGGACGGCCCCGCAATCGCGGTGATGCGGCTGGCTTTTCCGGCAGGCAGGACGACGACATCGTCGCCGATGCGCATGACGCCGCCGGCGACGGTACCCGCGTAGCTGCGGTGATCCGCATGCTCGTGGGTCTGCGGCCGGATCACGTACTGCACCGGGAAGCGGACATCGACGAGGTTGCGGTCACCGGCGACATACACCTCTTCGAGGTGGTTCAGCAGTGCCGGGCCCTCATACCAGGGCGCCACATCGGATTTGGAGACGACGTTGTCGCCGTTGAGCGCCGACAGCGGAATGGTGGTGACATCGTGGATGTCCAGACGGGCCGCAAACTCGTGGAAGTCGTCGCGGATCTTGTTGAACCGCTCCTCATCCCAGTCCACGAGATCCATCTTGTTGACCGCCAACACGATGTGCTGGATACCGAGCAGCGAGGCCAGGAAGGCGTGCCGGCGGGACTGTTCGAGCAACCCGTGCCGGGCGTCCACGAGCACGATCACCAGCTGCGCCGTCGAGGCACCGGTGACCATGTTGCGGGTGTACTGCACATGGCCCGGGGTGTCGGCGATGATGAACTTGCGCTTGGAGGTGGCGAAGTACCGGTAGGCGACGTCGATGGTGATGCCCTGTTCGCGTTCGGCGCGCAGGCCGTCGGTCACCAGAGCCAGGTCGGTGTAGTCGTTTCCGCGTTCCTTGGAGGTCCGCTCGACGGCGGCCAGCTGATCCTCCATGACGGCCTTGGAGTCGAACAGCAGCCGGCCGATCAGTGTGGACTTGCCGTCGTCGACGGAGCCTGCGGTGGCGATTCTCAGAAGCGTTGCCATGTCAGAAATACCCCTCGCGCTTGCGGTCTTCCATCCCGGCCTCGGAGATCCGGTCATCGGCGCGGGTCGCGCCACGTTCGGTCAACCGCGACACCGCGGTCTCGGCGATCACCTCGGAAACGGTGCCCGCCAACGATTCCACGCAACCGGTGCAGGTGACATCGCCGACGGTGCGGAATCGCACGGTCTTCTCGATCACCGGCTCGTCCTTGCGCGGCTGCAGGAATTTGTGCACCGCCAGCAGCATGCCGTCGCGCTCGAACACCTTGCGCTGATGTGCGTAGTAGATGGACGGCAGCTTGATCTTCTCGGCCCCGATATAGGACCAGATGTCGAACTCGGTCCAGTTCGAGATGGGGAACGCCCGGATGTGCTCCCCCTTCTTGTGCCTGCCGTTGTAGAGATTCCAGAGTTCGGGGCGCTGCGCCTTGGGGTCCCACTGGCCGAACTCGTCGCGGAAGCTGAACACGCGCTCCTTGGCGCGGGCCTTCTCCTCGTCACGGCGCGCGCCGCCGAACGCGGCGTCGAACTTGTTCTCCCGGATGGCGCGCAGGAGCGTGAAAGTCTGCATCGGGTTGCGCGACGGAATGGTCTCCACGACGCGGCCGGCATCGATGTCGTCCTGCACCTTGGCGACTACCAGGCGCACCCCACTCTCGGCCACCAGCTCGTCGCGGACCTGCAGGACCTCGTCGAAGTTGTGACCGGTATCGACGTGCATCACCGGGAACGGCAGTCGGCCGGGCGCGAACGCCTTCACGGCCAGATGCAGCATGACGATGGAGTCCTTGCCGCCGGAGAACAGCAGCACCGGCTTCTCGAACTCCGCGGCGACCTCGCGGATGATGTGTATGGCCTCTGCCTCCAGCGCACGCAGATGGCTCAGCTCGTACCGGGCGGCTGCGGGGTCGAGATCGGCGGAGGCCGTCATCGCATCTCCATAAAGTTGGTAGATATGACCAGAATTGCAATCATGGTTGGGTATTAAACCGGCGGAGCTGCCCCGATGTCAATGAAACGGTCGTCGTCAGCGGCCGGTGACGTGCGATCCGGCGCTGCCGGGCAGCCGCAGTGACTCGATCAGCGTCACCGCCAGCAAGCCACCGAGCACCAGGAATGTCACCGAGTAGGACGCCAGCAGGCTCACCAACAGGGCCGCGATCGCGATACCGAGTCCGGCGGCGAGTTCCTGCACCGAGGCGTTGAGGGTGTTGGCGTGGGTCAGGTCGTCGCCGTCGACATCGGAGAAGGCCAGACTGTTGTAGGCGGTGAACCCGATCGAGCGGAGCGCGCCGCTGACGTAGAGGATCACGGCGATGACGGCCACCGGCATGCCGGGCTGCACGAATGCCAGCAGACCGAAACACCCAACCGAGACGATGCCGTTGACCACCAGCACCGTGCGGATGCCGAAGCGGCGCATCAACGGGGTGGTCGCCGGTTTGATGGTCAGGTTGCCGATGAACAGTGCGGCCACCATCAACCCGGCCTGAAACGGCGTCCACCCGAACTCCAGGACGAACATCAACGGCAGCAGGAACGGGACCGCGGTGATGACCATCCGATAGAGCGACCCCGCGGTGACGGTGATCCGCAGCGTTCGGACACGCAACACCGGCAGCTTGATCAGCGGTGCCTCGGTGCGCAGCAGATGCCGTAGTGCCAGTCCCAGCAGCACCACACCGCCCAGACCACACGCACCGACCAGCACCCAGTCGGTACCGGAGATGCGGATGCTCTCCAGGGCCATCAGCGCCGCGGCGATACCTCCGCTGAGCAGCAGCATGCCCGACCAGTCCAGTTTCCGGGTCGATGCCACCGGGGCACCACGAACCAGCTTGAGCGCCAGGACAAATCCGAGGATGCCGAGTGGGATGTTGACGATGAATATCCACCGCCAACTGCCCACTGTCGCGATGGCCCCGCCCAGTACGGGCGCCAGCACCGGTGCTGCCAGCGCCGGCCAGGTGAGCAGGGCGATGGCCCGCACCAGATCGGTCTTCGAACTGTTGCGCAGCACCGCCAGCCGCCCGACCGGGACCATCATCGCGCCACCGATGCCCTGGGCAACGCGCATCCCGACCAGCATCGGCAGCGAGGTGCTCATCGCACAGCCGATCGAGGCGAGGGTGAACACGGCGATCGCGGCGAGGAACACCCGCCGGACACCGAACCGGTCGGCCATCCAGCCGGTGGCCGGGATCAGCACCGCAACCGTCACCAGGTACGCCGAGATCGCGACGTTGACGTCGACGGGTTGGACGCCGAACGAGGTCGCGATCAGCGGGATGGCCGGCGCGATGATGGTCGCGTCGAGGATCTCCATGAAGAAGGCCCCGGCGACCAGGAGCGCCATTCCGCGCGGGAACGGGGTCGGGTTCTGGGGCGCTGACACCGCAGGCAATCTAGTCCGGGACCGGCGATCTGCGCACATCCGGTAACGCTGAGCGTTACCGGATGTGCGTAAATCACTAACTGATCAGCGGCGGCGTGCCGGGTTTGAGGGCGGGCCCGATGGCCGTGCCGGCGCCGGGGGCCCGTCCCCTGCCCCAGCCGATCCGCTCCCGGTAGCTGCCCAGCAGGCCGCGACGGACCAGGTCCTGCTCGTCGGCCCCGGACTGCGGGGTGACGTACGGGGAGACGAACAGCGCGTCGACGGGGCAGTTCGCCTCACACTGGAAACAGGTCTGGCAGTCGTCCTGCCTGCTGATCACCGGGATGCCCGCACCGTCCCGATCGAAGACGTTGGTCGGGCATACGTCCACACATTTGTCGCAGGCGATGCAGCGCTGCGCGGAAACCAGCTCGATCATCGCGTGACTTCCCCCGTCGCTTCGCTCGCCCCAGCGGCCACCGGCCGCCCGGTCACGGCGGTGGGCCGCACCCAGATGTCGTCGAGGCCGCCGGTGACGAGGCGGTGGTGCTGTGCCGGGTCCTGGCCGGGATGATCCAATCGCTTGGCCATCCCCCGTGTCTCGGGACGCGCCAGCGCCGTCCGGTACATCCACCGTGCGTGTGCGACCATCGCCGCGGCCTGCCGGTTGCGCACCGTGACCTCGCCCGTCCCGCCCACCGATCCGCGGATATCGGACCAGATCTCGTCGAGGGCGTCGACGGCGGTGGTCAGCACGGCACCGCGGCGCAGATAGTTCTTGTCATACGGCAGCACCTCACGCTGCAGCGCGGCGATGACCTCCCGGTGATCGGCGCCGCGGCCGCCGGAGTGCGGCCGAATGCCTACCGTACCGACACCGGCCACCGGCCGAACCGCTGACGGTCCGAGGTCACGCGTGTACCGGGCAGCGCCCCGTCCGGCCCAGTTGCCCGACGAGATCGCCCAGGCGGCATTGTGGCTACCGCCTCCGGTGAACCCACCACAGATCAGCTCACGGGTGGCGACATCGCCGGCGGCGAACAGGCCGGGCACCGTGGTGGCGCACTCGTCGTCGACGATGCGGATGCCACCGGTGCCGCGCACGGTGCCCTCGGCCAGCAGGGTCACCGCGAATCGCTGGGTGAACGGATCGACACCCATCCGGTCGAAGGTCAGGAAGAAATTCGGTTGAGCGCGCCGCATTGCCGCCTGGTTGTCGGCGTCCGCCCGGTCGATCTGACAGAAAACCCTGCCCCGCAACAGTTCCGCGGCGATCGGTGACCGGTTCTGTCCACCCGCGCCCTCCAACACGCTGCCGTCCTCGCGGTAGAAGGTGGCGAACTGGTAGAAGGCGGTCTTGGTGACCGAGGTGCCTTCCGGGGCGATGCCGTACGCGTTGGAGAACTCCATTCCCGACAGCTGGGCACCCGCCTCGACGGCGAACAGCGTGCCGTCACCGGTGTTCACATCGCAGCCCAGCGCCTTGGACTGGAAGGCGCATCCGCCGGTGGCCAGCACCACCGCGCCGGCGCGCACACGATAATCACGGTCGTGCCGGCGCCGGTATCCGGTGGCACCCGCGGCAGCACCGGCACGGTCGACCAGTAGTTCGGTGACCGGACTGTGGTCGAGTATCCGGACCCCCGCGCGGCGCACCAGAATACGCATCCGGCGCATGTATTCGGGGCCCTGCAGTCCGTTGCGGAGTTGCCGGCCGTCGGGCCCCACCGGGAAGGGGAAGCGGGCGGCGTGTGCGAACTCGTTGATGCGGTCGTAGGTTTCGTCGAGCACCCGTGATGCCCATCGGTGATCGGCCAGCTCGCCACCCAGCGCATCGCGGCCGTCGATCGCCTGCGCCCGCAGCTCCGGATCGGGCGGGACGTACCAGACACCGGTACCTGCCGACGCCGTCGCACCGCTGGTGCCGCAGTAACCCTTGTCCGCCAGCACCACATCGGCACCGTCGCGGGCGGCGCGCAGCGCCGCCCAGCACGCCGCCGGCCCCCCGCCGGCGACGAACACATCCGCGGTGAACTCTTCGACATCTGCTCCGGACACAGCGAAACCCCCTGAAAACGACCATGTTCGAGTGCGGGATAGGACTCACCGTAGGACGGTGACCCACACACGGCCACGTCTGCGATCGTGCCGATTAAAATCGCCGCTCTCGGAAAGCATTGTCGCCGCGCCGTCGCGCTCACAGGATCGCTGGAATGAAGATTCGCGCATTGGCTCTGGCCGTCTCGGCGCTGCTGCTCGCGGCGTGTGGGTCGTCCTCGGAGACCGCGAGCACCGCTGACGGCCGCACCATCGTCCGCTACCAGGGCTGGGCCAGCCAGGTCACCTACCCCGAACTCGCAGAGAATCTCGGCTATTTCGAGAAGATCAAGCTCAGCTGGGTGGGCAACACCACCAGTGGACCGCAGAACATCCAGGCCACCGCCACCGGCGATATCGACGTCGGCGGCGCGTTCAACGGCGCGGTGGTGAAACTGGCTGCCGCGGGCGCGCCGATCACCTCGATCATCGGGTACTACGGTTCGGACAAGGAGAATTTCACCGGTTACTACGTGCTGGAGGACAGCCCCATCCGGTCGGCCCGCGACCTGATCGGCAAAAAGTTCGGCATGAACACCCTGGGTGCTCACCAGGAGTTCGTGATGCGCGAATGGCTTGACCGCGAAGGTCTGTCCGCCGAGGAGATCAAGCAGGTCGAACTGACGGTGGTGCCGCCGGTGAATGCCGAACAGACACTGCGGCAGGGCAATATCGATGCCATCGCACTGTTCGACATCTGGCGCGACGAGGCCGTCGCCCGCGGCGGGATCCGTCCGCTGTTCACCGACGGATCGTTGTTCGGCGATTTCACCTACGGCACCTACATCGTGCGAAACGATTTCCTGGAACAGAACACTGAGGCCGTGGCCGATCTCACCCAGGGCACCGCGCGGGCCGTCAGATGGGCGCAGGTGACCCCACGCGAGCAGGTGATCATCAAGTTCAAGGAGATCATCAACCAACGCGGCCGCAACGAGAACGCCGAGAAGGCCGACTACTGGAAGAGCACCGGTGTCGCCGAACCGGGCGGGGTCATCGACCCGAAGTCGCTGCAACTGTGGATCGACTGGCTGGTCCGCAACGGTGAGCTCGAGCAGGGCACACTCACCCCGGAGGACTTCTACACCAACGAGTTCAATCCCTATGCAAACGGGACCTATCCCGGCGATGCGGGCCCTGATGGCCAGGCCCTCGGCAGGTGATGCGGCGCCCGGTCCGCAGGTATTGCACCGGGCCATCGCGATCCTCACCGCGGTCGGTGAGTCCGCCGACCAGTTGACGCTGACCTCCATCTCGGCTCGGACCGGCCTGCCGCTGAGCACGGCATACCGGCTGAGCCAGGCATTGGTGCACGGCGGCCTGCTGGAGCGTTCGGCCGACGGTGACCACTACCGGGTCGGCGCGGGCATGGTCGCGCTGGCAGCACCGGCCCTGCACCGGCTCAATGTGCAAGCCCTTGCCCCGCATCTTCATTCGCTGGCCGGTGATATCGACATCACCGCGAATCTGGGCGTGCCGGAGGACGATGAGGTGGTCACCGTCTGCTCCGCACGGCCGGTGCACAGGTTCTGCGGGAATCAGCTGCCCGGGGCCCGGCAGGCATTGTCGGGCAGCGCCATGGGGATGGCAATGCTGGCCTTTGATCGTGGTGTCAACAACAGTGCGATGGAGCAGGTACGCCGCCTTGGTTACGCCGAGAGCACCGGGCCGCAAGGCGCCCATGTGCGTGCCATCGCGGTGCCGGTTTTCGGCGGGGACGGACGGGTATGGGGCTCGGTCGGGGTTCAGGCGCTGCGACGCCGGCTGACCGACGACGTGGTGCGCGACATTCTGCCGGTGATGCGCCGGCACGCGCGGCACATCGGATCCCGCCGGAACTTAAGTTCACCCTGATCCTCTCTCACATCGTGAAAGGCGCATTTCGGGTGCGTTCGGCTGCTGTTGATCATGAGACGGTACCCAGCCCGACTGCCAACAGGGGGATCACGATGAGCATCACCGTCGAAAAGCACAGTGCACCAGCAGGTTCGGAGACACTACGGTTCACACCCGTCGCCGGTCACATCGGCGCCGACGTCAACGGCATCGACCTGCGGCATCGACTCACCGCACAGCAGGTCGACGTCATCCGAACCGCGCTGCACCGGTACAAGGTGCTGTTCTTCCACGATCAGCAGATCGAGCATGCCGATCAGATCGCCTTCTCGGCGCGATTCGGTGCCGTCACCCCGTCGCACCCCTACGATGACGAGGCGCCCCAGGGGTTTCCGGAGATCCTCGCGGTCGACAGCCGTAAATACGCGCGCCGATTCGGCAAGGTCAGATACAGCTACGACAACAAGTGGCACACCGACGTCACCGCGCTGGTCAACCCACCCGCGGCGACGATACTGCGGGCCGATATCGTGCCCGACCATGGTGGCGACACCCAGTGGACCAACCTGGCCGCCGCCTACCGTGGATTGGCGGAACCGTTGCAGCGCCTGGCCGACGGACTGCGCGCCGAGCACCGTTTCGGCGGTCGCCACCCGCAGTGGGCCTACGACAGCAGCTACGCCGAGAAGACCCGCTCCAACCCCATCGTCACCGAACACCCGGTGGTGCGCGTACATCCGGTCACCGGGGAACGTGCGCTGTTCGTGACACCCGGGTTCACCGCGCGCCTGGTCGGACTGTCACCGGCGCAGAGCGACCGACTTCTCGACCTGTTCTTCGACGAGGTCACCAATCCGGCGTACACGGTGCGCTTGCGGTGGCGTGCGGGCACGGTCGCCTTCTGGGACAACCGCGCCACCGCCCATCTGGCGCCGACCGATCTCGATGATGTCCAGACGACCCGGGTGCTCTACCGCACCACCCTGGAGGGTGAGGTGCCGGTGGGCCCGGACGGACTGCCATCGGTGTCGATTGCCGGGGCCGAATTCCGGGGCGCGGAATCCGCCACGACCTAATTCATCGGATTGGATTCGGGCGGAGGCAAAGGGTTCACCGCGTGCTGCGGCGCTGCCAGCATGGGCTTCGATCTGATTCAGGGGGATGAAAGATGCGACGTAGAAGATCCACATGGAGCGTCACCACGGCTCTGGCCGCGGTGGTCATGTTGTGCCTGGCCGCGTGCGGGTCGTCCGATGACGGCACGCAGACCGCCGACGGCCGCACGGTACTGCGTTATCAAGGCGCCACCGGCGAGGTGAAGATGCCAGAACTGGCTGAGGCACTCGGCTACTTCGAGAACGTACAACTGCAGTGGGTCGGTGATACCACCAGCGGCCCGCAGGACATCCAGTCCGCGGCCACCGGTGATGTCGAGTTCGGCTCGGCGTTCAACGGCGCCGTGGTGAAGCTCAACGCAGCGGGTGCCGATATCACCTCGGTGCTCAGTTCCTATGGTGCCGACGAGCAGGAGTACACCGGCTATTACGTCCTGGAGGGTAGCCCGATCAGGACGGCGCGGGACCTGATCAACAAGAAGGTCGGCATGAACACGCTTGGGGCGCATCATGAGTTCCTGACCCGGGAATGGCTGGCCAAGGAGGGTCTGACCAACGAAGAGATCAAGTCCGTGGCGTTGACCGTGGTGCCGCCGGTCAATACCGAACAGGCGCTGCGCGACGGGCAGATCGATGTCGCGGCGCTCAACGACATCTACCGGGAGAGCGCCCTGGAACGCGGTGGCATCCGCCCGCTGTTCACCGACAAGTCGTTGTTCGGTGCGTTCAGTTACGGAAGCTATGTGCTCCGAAACGATTTCATCGCCGACAACCCGGAGGCGACCGCCGATTTTGTGCAGGGCACCGCCCGGGCCACCCGCTGGGCCCAGGTCACTCCCCGCGACCAGGTGCTGGAGAAGTTCCGGGAGATCGTGCACGGCCGGAAGCGCAACGAGAACACCAAGGCCGTCGATTACTGGCGCAGCACCGGCATCCCGGTGGCCGGCGGGGTGATCGCCGAACGCGAGTTGCAGACCTGGATCGACTGGCTGGTCCGCAACGGTGAGCTCGAGGACGGCTCGCTGCGCGCCGCGGACCTGTACACCAACGAATTCAATCCGTATGCCAACGGGAACTTCCCCGACGGCAGCGGCCCCGACGGACAACCATTGGCGACGAAATGACCCCGAAACTCAGCCTGCAACACGTGACCAAACAGTTCCCGATCCGCGGCGAGCAGACCGCGTTCACCGCGATCGAGGACATCACCATCGACCTGGCGGCCGGGGAGTTCCTGGTCCTCGTCGGGCCCAGCGGCTGCGGCAAATCCACCTTGCTGGACCTGCTCGGCGGTCTGACCACACCGACCTCGGGGCAGATCCTGCTCGACGGCCGGCCGATCACCGGCCCGGGCCTGGACCGCGGCATCGTGTTCCAGCAGTACGCCCTGCTGCCGTGGCGAACGGCCCGCAAGAACATCGAGTTCGGTCTGGAGGCCAAGGGATTACCGGCGGCCGAACGCCGGGAACGCGCCGAGCACTATCTCGATCTGGTCGGACTGGCCGGTTTCGCCGATCGGTATCCGCACGAGCTGTCGGGAGGTATGAAACAGCGCGTCGCGATCGCTCGCAGTCTGGCCTTCGACCCCGAGGTGCTGCTGATGGACGAGCCGTTCGCCGCACTCGATGCCCAGACCCGGGAATCGTTGCAGGACGAACTGTTACGCATCTGGGAGACCACCGGGAAGACCATCCTGTTCATCACCCACGGCATCGACGAGGCGATCTACCTGGGCCAGCGGGTGGCGGTGCTGACATCGCGGCCCGGCCGCATCAAGAACATCGTCGACGTCGACATCGATCGCGGTGTCGACGATATCCGCTCTGGTGCGCAGTTCCGAGAACTGCGCCACCACATCTGGACGCTGTTGCATCACGAGGTCGAGCGTGCCCGCTCGCAGGAACTCGCCGCCGAGGAGATCGAGGTCGCCCATGTCTAGCGCCATCGCCGCCCCGGCGCAGAGCACCACAGCGCCGGTCGCAACGACGGACCCGACGGCACAGACCCCGTCGCGCACCCTCGGCAGGTCCGCGGGCAGCATCGCCTGGCGGATCTTCAAGCCGGCGGCGGCCATCCTGGGATTCCTGGCGATCTGGGAGATCGCCCCGCGGATCGGCTTGGTGGACAGGGTCTTCCTGCCGCCGTTCAGCCAGGTCGCCACGACCTTCGTCGAACTGATCGGCAACGGTCAACTGACCGAGCACGTGTCGGCCAGCCTGTCGCGTGCGCTACTCGGGTTCGTCATCGCCGTCGCCGTGGCGATTCCGCTCGGTATCGCGATCGCCTGGTACCGGCCGGTGGCCGAGTTCCTGAACCCGATCCTGGAGCTGTTCCGCAACACCGCCGCGTTGGCACTGTTGCCGGTGTTCATCCTGATCCTCGGTATCGGTGAGACATCCAAGGTCGCACTGGTGGTGTACGCCTCGACGTTCCCGATCTTGCTGAACACCATCTCCGGTGTGCGCACGGTGGACCCGCTGCTCATCAAGTCGGCACGCTCGCTGGGACTCTCGCCGATCCGGTTGTTCCAGAAGGTGATCCTGCCTGCGTCGGTGCCGACCATCTTCACCGGCCTGCGCATGGCGGCCGCCTCGTCCATCCTGGTGCTCATCGCCGCCGAGATGGTGGGCGCGAAGGCTGGTCTCGGCTATCTGATCACCGCCTCCCAACTGAATTTTCAGATTCCCGAGATGTACGCCGGCATCGTCACCATCGCCCTGGTGGGTCTGGCATTCAACGGTGTGCTCGTCGCAGTGGAGCGCCGGCTGTCGCGCTGGCGCACAGAGAACTAGGTGGTCATGTCGAAGAAATTGCACCTCAATGCCTTCCTGATGGGTGTCGGTCATCACGAGGCCGCCTGGCGACACCCACGGACCAATGCGCAGAACCTGTTGGACGTCCGGCATTTCCAGACCCTGGCGCGGATCGCCGAGCGGGGAAAACTGGATTCGGTGTTCTTCGCCGATGGACTGGCCGTCGGGCCCCGGATCAAGCACAACACCCAGGCGGTGTTCGAGCCGATCACCCTGCTGACCGCGATCGCCACCGTCACCGACCGGGTCGGCCTGATCGCGACGGCCTCGACCGGTTATCATTCGCCGTACACGCTGACCCGCAGCTTCGCCTCGCTCGACCACATCAGCGGCGGGCGGGCCGGCTGGAACATCGTCACCTCGGCCGGCGCCGACGAGGCCGCCAACTTCGGCTTGGATACCATCCCGGATCACGCCGGGCGGTATCGGCGCGCCGAGGAGTTCGTCGATGTGGCCACCGCGCTGTGGGACAGCTGGGATGACGACGCGGTGGTGCTGGATGCGCCGAGCGGGATCTTCGCCGACCCGGACAAGGTCTACCCGATCGACCACGCCGGCCCGCTGTTCCGGGTGCGGGGCCCACTGAATTCCCCCCGTTCCCCGCAAGGCAGGCCGCTGCTGGTGCAGGCCGGATCATCGGAGGCCGGAAAGGATTTCGCCGCCCGACACGCCGAGGCGATCTTCACCGCGCAGCGCTCGGTCGCCGACGGGGTGGCCTTCTACCGAGATGTCAAGGCCCGGGCCGTCGCCTACGGCCGCAGCGCCGACGAGATCAAGATCCTGCCCGGCATCGTGGCCTATATCGGGCCCACCGAATCCGCGGCCCGGGAATTGGAACAGGAGTTCACCGAGCTGATCTCGCCCGAGTACTCGTTGCGGCAGCTGTCCAACATGCTCGGTGTTGATCTGACGGCGCACGCTTTGGATGCCCCGCTGCCACCGTTGCCGCCGATCGACCAGATCCAGGGCAACAAGAGCCGGTTCCAGCTGGTGAAGGATCTGGCCACCGAGGAGTCACTGACGGTGCGCCAGCTGATCGCCAAGCTCGGTGGCGGCCGCGGCCACCGCACGTTCGCCGGCACGGCCGAGCAGGTCGCGGACAATCTGCAGGAATGGTTCGAGGCCGGTGCGGCCGACGGTTTCAACGTGATGCCGCCCTACCTGCCCGGTGGTTTGGACGACTTCGTGACGCAGGTGGTGCCGATCCTGCAGCGCCGCGGCCTGTTCCGCACCGAGTACACCGGGACCACCCTGCGAGACCACTACGGTCTGCGTCGACCTGTGAGCCGATTCGCACCGACGGCATCCGCCGCCGAATCGAGCGCATGACGACCTGGGTCGCACTACGTCCCTTCGTCACCAGCGTTTTCATCCCGTCCGTGGTGTTCGGTGTCGGCCAGGGTGCCGGCATCCCAGTGCTGGCTCTGCTGGCCCGCGAACTCGGCGCCTCGGTCGGGGTGGCCGGGCTGATCGTCGCGTTCGTCGGCCTGGGGTCGGTGCTGGGTGACCTACCTGCAGGCCGACTGGTGGCCCGGTACGGCGAGCGACGGGCGATCATCGTCGGCTCCGGGGTCGGCAGTCTCGGTGTCACCCTGGCGATCGTCGCCTGGTCCCCCGCTGTCCTGGGCGTCGGCGCGGTGCTGACCGGCCTGTCGACCGCGGTGTGGGGACTGGCCCGACAGAGCTATCTGGCCGAAGCGGCACCGGCGCCGGTACGGGCCCGCGCGATGGCCACCTTCGCCCTGATGTGGCGGGTCGGCATGCTGCTCGGACCATTCATCGGAGCGGCCGCGATCCTCGCGGTCGGGCTGCGCGGCGGGCTCACCGTGCAGGTCGTGGGCATTCTGGTGTCCGGGTTCCTGCTGGCGCGGGTGCCCGATCCCGTGCGGGCGGCCGATGCCGTGCCGGGAGGCGCTCCCGTGCTGGCGGTGCTGCGTGGTCATCGAGTGTTGTTGTCCACCTTGGGTGCCGGATCCATGCTGATGGGTGCGGCACGTGCCGCGCGCGATGCCGCGCTGCCGCTGTGGGCCGACCATATCGGGCTGGCCGCGGCGACCGCGTCACTGGTGTTCGGTATCGGCGCCGCTTTCGACCTATTGTGTTCGTATCCGGCCGGGCAGCTGATGGATCGCTACGGTCGACGCGCGATCGCCGTGCCGTCGCTGGTGATCATCGCGGTGTCGTTCGCCGCGCTGCCGTTCACGCATTCGTTGGCGACCATGGCGGCTGCGGCGGTCGTGATGGGAATCGGCAACGGGTTCGGTAATGGCGTGATCATGACCCTGGGCGCGGATGTCGCGCCGGCGGCCACCCGCGCCGAATTCCTGGCGGCGTGGCGGCTGACCCATGACATCGGCATGTTCGCCGGCCCGTTGGCGTTGGGTGCTGCGGCGGTGGTGGCACCGCTGAGTGTCGGGGTGGCGGCGCTCGGGGTGATCTCGGCCGCCGGTGCGGCGACCATGTGGCGCTACATCCCGCGGTACGTGCCCTGGCCCCCGGCGACTTTCGCACATCCAGTAACGCAGGGCGTTACTGGATGTGCGCAAATCAGTAGGGAGTGACTTCATCGAGACGACCGGTGGCCACGTCGAAGATGAACCCGCGCAACGATTCGTGCTTGGTGACGAATGGGCTGGACTCGATACGGCGCAGCGATTGCCGCACATCCTCGGCCAGGTCGGGAAACGCCTCGGCCGCCCAGTTCGGCTTGAGCCCGGTCTCATCCTGGATGGCGCGCTTGAAGTCGTCGTCGGTGAAGGTCAGCATGCCGCAGTCGGTGTGGTGGATCAGGATGATCTCCCTGGTACCGAGCAGTCGTTGGCTGATGGCCAGCGAACGGATCTCGTCATCGGTGATCACCCCGCCCGCATTGCGGATGACGTGCGCCTCGCCGTCGCCGAGACCGAGGATGCGGTAGACGTCGAGACGGGCGTCCATACAGGCGACGACGGCCACGTGCTTGCTCGGCGGCAGCGGCAGCGGACCGGTGAAGGTCTTTGCGTACTGCTCATTGTTGGCCAGGTACTGATCGGTGACAGACATGTGCCGGACCCTAGACCCCGCTGCTGCGGTGGTCCCCCTTTCCGCGCGAGCAGACGCAAACTTGCGTATTTCCGGGTCAAATCAGCAAGTTTGCGTCTGTTCGCCGGAGGGCTGGAGGGTCAGGGCTGCAGGTCGTAGACGGCCGTCCCGCCGATATCGAGCTTGGTGAAGTTCTGCTGCACCCACTCGGTGATCTGCGTCCCGGCGCCGTCGCGCTGATGTCCGGGCGGGCCGAACCGATCACCGGCGATGAAGTACCGCACCTCCCCCGCCTCGACATAGGACTGGAACTGCTGCAGTGTCGGCGAGTTGTCGCCGCCGGAGAACCCACCGATCGCCATGATCGACGCGCCGGTCTTGAGTTCCAGATCGCCCGCCATCATCGAGCCGACCGTCGCGGCGGCCCAACGATTGTCGAGTCCGGTCACCAGTTCGGCCAGTGCGGCATCATCGCGGGCACCACCCGGCCGGCCGGGACCACCGGCACCCGGCGGACCGAAGTCGTGCTGCTGGGCCGGACCCGATGTCGCCATCGGCCCGCCGCCGCCACCATCGACGACCGTGGCAACCGCCCAGGCGGCGCTGCCCCCGGCACCCGCCAGTAACGCGGCCGCCAGCACCACACCCGTTGCCCGCCCGAGCCGCTGTCCGCCGACGGCGATGACCGCGGCGACGAGCACCGTGGCGATCAACACCGTCCAGCGCACACCGGGCCACCACTCGGCATGCCGCGACAGCAGGACGAAGGCCCACACTCCCGTACCGGCCAACCCGATCGCCAGCGCGATGCGAGCCGCGAGATGACTCCGCCGCCGCCACAACTCCGCGCCCGAAATTCCTACCAGCGCAGCCACTGCCGGTGCCAGCGCCACCGTGTAATAGGGGTGGATGATGCCGCCCATGAAGCTGAACACCACACCGGTGACCAGCAGCCAGAGACCCCACATCAGCGCCGATGCCCGCACCATGTCGGTGCGCGCCGCGCGACGGGTCAGCCACAGCACGGCGCCGAGCCCGAGCAGCGCGGCCGGCAGGAACCAGGATGCCTCGGCACCCATCGATGCTCCGAAGAGCCTGCCGATCCCGGGATCGCCGCCGAAGAACAGGTTGCCCCCGGGCGGCCCGCCACCGGGACCACCCTGCCCGGGCATACCCCCGCCGCCGGGCTGGCCCTGGCCGACGATCCGGTCGATCCCGTTGTAGCCGAAGGCCAACTGCAGCAAGCTGTTATCGGTCGATCCGCCGATGTAGGGGCGGGCGTCGGCCGGCCACAGGTCGACCAGCGCGATGTACCATCCCGCCGACACCACGGCGCTCGCCGCTGCCGCCAGCAGTGAGCCGAGCCGGCGCCACAACGAGGTCGGCGCGGCCACCAGGAACACCACACCCAAGGCCGGCAGCACCAGGAAGGCCTGCAGCATCTTGGTCAGGAAGGCGAAGCCGATGGCGCAGCCGGCCAACGCCATCCACCGCGTGCCACCGCGTTCGGTGGCACGCAGGGTGCAGTACCCGGCGACCACCAACAGCAGGACCAGCAGCGCGTCGGGATTGTTGTAGCGGAACATGGCCGTGGCCACCGGGGTGATCGCCAGCGCGGCACCGGCGATCAGGCCGCCGCCCGAACCGCTGTACCGGCGTACCGCGAAGTTCAGTACCGCCACCGCGCCGACGCCCATCAGTGCCTGCGGCAGCAGCATGGTGAACTCGCTGAAACCGAAGATCCGGCCGGACAGTGCCATCACCCACAGCGAGGCGGGCGGCTTGTCGACGCTGATCGCATTCCCGGCATCCAGCGAGCCGAACAGCCAGGCCTTCCAATCCTGGGTGCCGGCCTGCGCCGCGGCGGCGTAGTAGCTGTTGGCCCAGCCTGCGGAGCCCAGACCCCACAGGTACAGCACGGCGGTGCCGGCCAGCAGGGCGAGCAAGCCGGGTCGTTCCCAACGCGGCCGGTTGGCACCGCGCACCTCGTCGGCGGTCGGGTTCTCGATGAGCATGGTCATGATCTTCCTCAAACTCGGTTTCTCAGCGGCGGGGGTGAAACACCCAGCCGCGCAACAGGACGAAGCGGGCCGCGGTGGCCACCAGATTGGCACCCACCAGCACGGTGGTCTCGACCAGTTGGCCGGGGTGATCGGTGATCGAGTGCAGGCCGGCCAGTGACCCACTGGTGATGGCCAGCGCGACGGCGAAGACGATCAACCCCTCGAAATGGTGCCGGGCCACACTACCCGTGCCCCGGACCCCGAAGGTGAACCGCCGGTTGGCCGCGGTGTTGCCGACCGCGGTGATGAGCAGCGCCGCCAGATTGGCCAGCTGCGCCCCCAGCAGGCCGTGCAGGGTCAGGAACAACACCAGATACGCCGCCGTCGACAGCACCCCCACCCCGGCGAATCGGACCACCTGACGCAGCAGCGACCGAGGTGCCGCTGACTGACGCGAACCCACCTGTGCGGCAATGGTGTTGATGGGTATCGAACCGTTTACGAAACCGCGCAGCAACCGACCGATTCCCAGCAGGTCGGCCTTCGCGGTGGCCACGATGTCGACCCGGCTGTCCGGATCGTCGACCCAGTCGACCGGAACCTCGTGGATGCGCAGGCCGCTGCGTTCGGCGAGCACCAGCAGTTCGGTATCGAAGAACCACCCGGTATCGGTCACATACGGCAGCAACTCGCGGGCGACATCGGCACGGATCGCCTTGAATCCGCACTGGGCGTCCGAGAACCGGGCGTGTAGCGTCGATTTCAGAATCAGGTTGTAGCACCGCGAGATGAACTCGCGTTTTGCCCCGCGTACCACCCGGGAACTGCGGTTCAGCCGGGTGCCGATGGCCACGTCGGAATGTCCGGAGATCAGCGAGGCGATCAGCGGGGCCAGCGCGGCCAGGTCGGTCGACAGGTCGACGTCCATGTAGGCCAGCACCGGCGAGTCCGACAGCGGCCACACGTGGTGCAGGGCGCGGCCACGGCCCTTCTCCTCCAGTCGCACCACCCGCACACGGTCGAGTTCGGCGACCAGTTCAGCCGCGATCCGCGGGGTGTCGTCGGTGCTGGCGTTGTCGGCGATGGTGATGCGCACGCTGAAGGTGAAGCTCTCCCGCAGGTGCCGGTGCAGGCGACGCACCGAGTGCGCCAGCGCGGCCTGCTCGTTGTAGACCGGGACCACGATGTCGACCACCGGGGTGCCGGCGGCGCCTGCGACCTGGACGGCGTTGGGGCGGGCGGCGAAGGCGGTGTCTGTCATGGCTCCATCGTCGAACTGCAGCGTGTGCCGCCTGTGGGTCCAACCTGTGCGCACGCTATGAGTCGGAGAGGTCGTAGACGACGGTCCCGCCGACGGTGCGGGGCACGAATCTGTTCTGCACCCACGCCGCGATGTCGGCGGCATCCCGGCTACCGGCATGGTCTCCCCGTTGACCTGCCATGATGCGGGAACCGATGAACCAGTGGATTCGGCCATCGGCGACTAATTGCTGGAAACCCGCGAGTGTGGGTGCCGGGTCTGTGCCGTTGAAGCCACCGACGGCCATCACCGGCACATCGGCGGCCAGTTGATAACCGGCGGCGTTGTTGGACCGCACCACCGCCGCAGCCCAGGTGAACCGTGCGGCGTCCTCGGTCAGCAGCGCGACGAGTTCGGCTGTGGGCCGGGGTGCGTCGAGCAGGCCGGCACCGAACGGCGGCCCGCCCTCGGGGCCACCCGCCGGTGGCCCGCCGGGACCGCGGTGCGGACCTCCGAAGGGTGGTGGGCCGCCCTGGGCGAACCCGCCATGGGCAGGACCGGACGACGGGATCGCGCCGGTATGCGGTGTGGTGACGGTGACCAGCGTGTAGGCCGTCGGCGCGGCCAGCGCAATGACCACCGCCAGCGTCGCCGCCACGACGGCCGCCGCACGGGCCACGATCAGGATGGCGGCGGCGACCCCCACCACCACGATCACCCAGCGCAGCCAGGGCAACCAGTCGGATACGCGGCTCAACATGACGAAGGCCAGCACGGCGGTGCCGAGCACCGTACCCGCCAGCACCAGCGCACAGCGTCGGTCGGTTCGGTTGCGCCACAACAGGTCACCACCGATCGCCAGGCAGGCCGCGATGGCGGGAGCGAGCGCGACGGTGTAGTAGGAGTGCACGATTCCGTTGGCGTAGCTGAGCACCACTGCCGTCACCACGAGCCAGCCGCTCCACAGGATCAGTGCCGCCCGCACCGGATCGGTGCGCGGGGCCCGACGGGTCAACACCAAACCGCCGACCGCGCAGACGAGCGCCGCAGGTAGCAGCCAGCCGATCTCGCCGCCCATTCCCGCGCCGAACAACCGGTCCCAGCCCGCATCGAAGTTCAGGTTCCCCAGCCCGCCTGCCTGCGCACCGGTCAACCGGCTGACGCCGTTGTAGCCCAGGGCCAGTTCCACGATGCTGTTGTGTTGGGAGCCACCGATATACGGCCGCGCCGATTCCGGCCACAGCTCCACCAGCAGCAGGTACCAGCCACCGGCGATCACCAGCGCGCCCACCGCGGCGACCAGTCGGATCAGTCGGGTTCGCAGTGGCGCGGCGGCGCACAGCAGGTAGGCGGCCGCGAACGCGGGCAGCACCAGGAAGGCCTGCAGCATCTTGGCCAGGAACGCGAATCCGGTCAGGGCACCGGCACCGATCAGCCACCACTTTCCGGCATCTGGCGCGCATGCCCGTTGTACGCAGTAGGCCGCCGCCACCAGCAGGAGCACCAGCAGTGCGTCAGGGTTGTTGAACCGGAACATCAACGCGGCCACCGGTGTCACCGCCAGTACCGCGCCGGCCAACCAGGCCGGACCGGGGCCGCTGACCTGCCGGACCGCGGCGTACAGCAGCGCCACCGCGGCCACCCCCATCAGCGCCTGCGGTGCCAGCACCGACCACGAGTTGAATCCGAACAGCCGGGCCGAGAGGCTCATCACCCACAGCGCCGCCGGGGTCTTGTCCACCGTGATGGCATTGGCCGGATCGCTGGAACCGAACAGCCACGCCATGGTGTCCTGGCTGCCGGCCTGCACCGCGGCGGCGTAGAAACTGTTGGCCCACCCGTTGATCGACAGGTTCCACATGTAGAGCACACCGGTGCCCACCAGCAGCACAGCCAGGGCCAGGCGTTCACGCGAAATCCGGACAGCAGTCATCTCCGCCATCCTTCCCGGCGCAGCTACGCCGGGCATTTGACCGGGCTGTGTGTCAGCTGTGACCGGGGAACGTGATCACGAACCGGGTATCGCCTGGGGCACTGTGCAAGTCGATGCGACCACGGTGTGCCTTCACGACTGCCGCCACGATGGCCAACCCAAGGCCGGTGCTGCCGCCGCGACGTGACCGCGACGAATCACCGCGCGCGAACCGTTCGAACACCTCGGGCTGCAGCGTTTCCGGGATTCCGGGTCCGTCGTCGGCGACGGTCAGCACCGCCGTCCGATCGGATCCGACCGCCACCGACGTGGTGACGGTGGTCCCGGCCGGCGTGTGCACCCGTGCGTTGGTCAACAGATTCATCAGCACCTGGTGCAACCGTTCCCGGTCACCGGAGATCTGTACGGGATCATCAGGCAGGTCCAGCGTCCACTCGTGATCCGGGCCGGCGGCATGTGCGTCGCTGACGGCGTCGAGTACCACCTGGGCCAGGTCCACCGGGGCGCTCGCCAGCGGTCTGCCCTCGTCGAGGCGCGCCAACAACAGCATGTCCTCGACCAGGGTGGTCAACCGCGCGGTCTCGGACTCCACCCGGCTCATGGCGTGTGCGACATCGTCGGGCAGCTCGGCGCTCTTACGTTGGGCCAGTTCGGTATAACCGCGGATGGCGGCCAGCGGGGTGCGCAGTTCGTGGCTGGCATCGGAGACGAACTGCCGCACCCGGGTTTCGCTATCGTGGCGCGCCGACAGGGCCCCGGCGATCCGGTCCAGCATCCGGTTGAGCGCGGAGCTGAGCTGACCGACCTCGGTGTGTGCGCTGACCGGGTCGACGGGCACGATCGGGGTCGGCAGCCGGACCTCACCCTTGTCGAGTTCCAGATCGGCGACATCGCGGGCTGCCGCTGAAACCCTTGCCAGCGGCGCCAATTGGCGACGGATGATCCAGGTGCCGACCAATGTGGCGGCGGTCAGCGCCACCGCGGAGACGATGCAGAACATCACCAGTACCCACAGCAGGGTGTCGTCGACGACGGCGGTCGGTAACCCGACGATGACCGTCCGCGAGCTGTGCCGCATCTGGTCGGCGATGACCCGGTAGGAGCCCAGTCCGTCTAGATAGAGGGTGACCGGGGTGCGGGTGGTCGGCACCTGAGCTAGCTGTGCCGTTGCCGCGGCGCTGATGTCGGCGGTGGCACCCTCGGCCGTGATGACGCCCGCGTCTATGTTCATCCCCGGGTCGCTGCGCTCCTGCCCGCCGGTACGCCCGGCGGGCCCGATGACCATCCCGACGGTGCGGATGGCCTGCCCCGGTGCGTTGAGAAAGCCCGGCCCGGGTCCTTCCTCGGGGTCGAAGCGGAACCGCACCGGCGGACCCGGTGCGAGGTGGCCCGGTCGGGGCGGCGGAAGATGTAGCGGCGGAGGCAGTTCCATGATGCCCGCCGACCGGTTGACGGCCTCGACCACCTGACTGTCCAACTGGCTCATCAGGAAGCGTTGCAGCGCAAACTCACTGACGACGCCGATGGTCAGACAGAGCACGGCAAGCAGCGTGACCACGCTGACGACCAGACGCGTGCCCAGCGACCAGGCTCGCGGAGTGAAGACCCGGCTCATCGGGGCGGGCGCAGGACGTATCCGGCGCCACGCAGAGTGTGGATCATCGGTTCGCGACCGCTGTCGATCTTCTTGCGCAGGTAGGACACGTAGAGTTCGACGATGTTGGACCGGCCGCCGAAGTCATAGCTCCACACCCGGTCCAGGATTTGGGCCTTGCTCAACACCCGCTTGGCGTTGCGCATCATGAATCGCAGCAACTCGAATTCGGTGGCGGTCAATGTGATCGGATCGCCGCCACGCGTCACCTCATGACTATCCTCGTCGAGCACCAGATCTCCGACGATGAGCTGGGCGTCGCTGGCATCGTTGGCCACCCCGGTGCGGCGTAACAGCGCCCGCAACCGCAGCACGACTTCCTCGATGCTGAACGGTTTGGTGACGTAATCGTCGCCTCCGGCGGTCAGACCGGCGATCCGGTCCTCGATCGAGTCTTTGGCGGTGAGCAGCAACAGAGGTAACCCGGGCTGGATCTCGCGGAGCCTGCGTAAGACGTCCAGCCCGCTCATATCGGGCAGCATCACATCGAGCACCACGACGTCCGGTGGGTTGTCACGCGCGAGTTCGATGGCCCCGGCGCCGTCGCCGGCGGTGACGATGTCCCACCCCTCGTACCTCAGGGCCATCGACACCAACTCGGCAAGCACCGGCTCGTCGTCGACAACCAGCACCTGGATCGGTTTACCGTCGGATCTGCGCATCACTGCGCGCACCGGAACGTCGTGGGCCGATCCGCCGGCTGAGGGGGACATGCTTTCCATTATTGGCGCTCGTGTGGGCGCAGCATGTGCCGTTCCTGTGAGCCGGCTATGGATATCGGGCTAACCGCCCGACTCGGCTGATTCGGGCTCCGTCGTGGTGGTGGTGACCGGGGCCGGCTCAGTCGGTGAGTAGGTCTCCGACGGCAACGTCGGCTCCGGCAGTGCCGGATCCGCGACGGCCGTGCTGTTCACGACAGTCAGGCCGGCCATACCCACGACCGCACCGACACCCGCGCTGGCAAAGATCACCTTCATTTTGTTAGATGTCATGCCTTTCTAGTACCCCCAGCGTTCGACATCAAACACCTGCCCAAAACCTTCTGAATTCATCGTCGCAGGTCAGAGACAGCGGAGGACCGGACGGGCGCGCCCGTCCTGTCCTCCGTTCGATGTGATCAGGGCTCAGGCGTCACCGTGGTCGTCGTCACGAACTCGGGTTCCTCGGCCTCCTGCGGCGCCGTCGTCGGCTCAAGGGCGTCGCCGGGGGCCGCCGGTTCCGCGGTCTCCGGTACGGTGGTTCCCGGGCCGGGTCCCGGCGGCAGCGGATCGGCCGTGACCGAGGTCGTCCCGACGGCGGTCAGCCCGCCCATCACCACGACGGCACCGACGCCCGCGCCGGCCAACATGAGCTTCACTTTGTTCGATGTCATGACGGTCGGTTACCCGCGGCGCGGACGGCAGGAAACCGATCGGCAGGTGAACATTGGGTTGCGCCGCGCCCGGGACGTGCGCAAACGCGCCTCAACAGGGTTGATCTCCTAACCTGTCCGCATGCAGCCCCGCGGCGGACCCACCGTATGACCCGGTTCCTGACGCGCCGACTGCTCAACTACGTCATCCTGCTGGCGCTGGCCTCGATCCTGACGTTCACGCTGACGTCGCTGACCTTCTCGCCCCTGGACACCCTGCTGGAGCGCAACCCGCGCCCACCCCAGGCGGTGATCGACGCCAAAGCCGCCGAGCTGAACCTCGACAAACCCATCCCCGTTCGATACGCCGACTGGCTGGCCGGGGCCGTCCGCGGCGATTTCGGCACCACGGTCGCCGGTCAACCCGTCACCGAGGAACTGTGGCGCCGCATCGGGGTGAGCCTGCGGCTGGTGCTCATCGGGGCCGTGCTGGGCACCGTGATCGGTGTCGTCGTCGGCGCCTGGGGGGCCATCCGGCAATACCGGTTCTCCGACCGCGCCATCACCGTGGCCTCGCTGCTGATCCTGAGCGCACCGACCTTCGTGATCGCCAACCTGCTGATCCTCGGTGCCCTGAAGGTCAACGCGGTGCTCGGCGTGCAATTGTTCGAATACACCGGGGAAACCTCCCCCGATGCCGTCGGTGGAGTCTGGAACCAGCTGGTCGACCGACTACAGCATCTGGTGCTGCCCACCTTCACGCTCGCGCTGGGGGCGATCGCCGGGTTCAGTCGATATCAACGCAACGCGATGCTCGACGTGCTCGGACAGGACTTCATCCGCACGGCACGGGCCAAGGGCCTGACGCGGCGACGAGCGCTGTTCAAACACGGGCTACGGACCGCGTTGATCCCGATGGCCACCCTGTTCGCGTACGGTGTCGGCGGCCTGTTCACCGGTTCGGTTTTCGTGGAACGGATCTTCGGCTGGCACGGAATCGGTGAATGGTTCGTCCAGGGGATCACCAGCCAGGACACCAACATCGTCGTCGCCGTCGTCCTGTTCTCCGGGTTGACGATCCTGCTCGCCGGTCTGCTGTCGGACATCTTCTATGCCGCGCTCGACCCCCGGGTGCGGGTCTCATGACCGACTATCAGTTCGTCTCGCGCCGCACGCTCGTCGCGCGACGCTTTGTGCGCAATACCCCCGCGGTGCTGTCGCTGGTGGTGCTGACCCTGCTGTTCGTCAGCGCCTGGGCACTGCCCCCGCTGCTGCCCTACTCGCACACCGACCTGGACTACTACGCACTGCAACAGCCGCCGAACACCGCACATTGGTTCGGCACCAACGCGATCGGACAGGATCTGTTGGCCCAGACCCTGCGCGGGATGCAGAAGTCGCTGCTGATCGGGTTGGCGGTCGCCTTCATCTCCACCATCATCGCCGCCACCGTCGGCACCATCGCCGGCTATTTCGGCGGCTGGCGCGACCGCACCCTGATGTGGCTGGTCGACCTGCTGCTGGTGGTACCGAGCTTCCTGCTGATCGCGATCGTCACACCACGTACCCGCGAGTCCGGCTCCATCCTGTGGCTGATCCTGCTGCTGTCGGCGTTCAGTTGGATGATCAGCTCACGCATCGTGCGCGGTATGACGATGAGCCTGCGTGAACGCGAATTCGTCTCGGCCGCACGCTACATGGGGGTATCCAACTGGCGGATCATCGTCCGCCACATCGTGCCCAACGTCGCGTCGATCCTGATCATCGACACCGCACTGAACGTCGGGTTGGCCGTCCTTGCCGAAACCGGCTTGAGCTTCCTGGGATTCGGCGTGCAGCCACCCGACGTGTCGCTGGGCACCCTGATCGCCGACGGCACCCGCTCGGTGACGACGTTCCCGTGGGTGTTCCTGTTCCCGGCGGGTGTGCTGGTGCTGATCGTGTTGTGCGCCAACCTGGTCGGTGACGGCCTGCGTGACGCGCTGGATCCGGCCGCACGACCGGGAAGGCGGCGCAAGTGACGTTGCTCGAGGTGTCCGACCTGCGGGTCGACTTCCCCGGCGAGACCGAGACCGTCGCCGCGGTGCGGGGACTGAACTACACCGTCGCCGCGGGTGAGGTGGTGGCCCTGGTCGGGGAATCCGGAGCGGGCAAATCCGCCGGCGCGATGGCCGTCGTCGGATTGCTGCCCGAGTTCGCCGAGGTGTCCGGGTCGGTGAAGTTGTCCGGTGAGGAACTGATCGGGCTGCCCGATACAGCGATGTCCCGGATTCGCGGCGCCCGGATCGGCACCGTGTTCCAGGATCCGATGTCGGCGCTGACCCCGGTCTACACAGTGGGAGACCAGATCGCCGAGGCCATCCGGATCCACCACCGCGATGTCGGTGCGCGGCAGGCCCGTACCCGTGCGATCGAACTCCTCGAGCTTGTCGGCATCCGGCAACCCGAACAGCGGGCCCGCGCCTTCCCGCACGAACTGTCCGGTGGTGAGCGGCAACGGGTCGTCATCGCCATCGCCATCGCCAACGACCCGGATCTGCTGATCTGCGACGAGCCGACCACCGCACTGGATGTCACGGTGCAGGCCCAGATCCTCAATGTGCTGCGCACCGCCCGCGATGTCACCGGCGCCGGCGTACTGATCATCACCCACGACCTGGGGGTGGTCGCCGAGTTCGCCGACCGCGCACTGGTCATGTACGCGGGCCGGGCGGTGGAGACCGCGCCGGTGGGTGAGCTGTACCGGCATCGCCGGATGCCTTATACGGCCGGACTACTCGGCTCGGTACCGCGTCTGGACGCCCCCCGCGGCGAACGTCTGGTGCCCATCCCCGGCGCTCCCCCGTCGCTGGCTTCGCTGCCCCCGGGATGCCCGTTCACCCCGCGCTGCCCCCTGGCGATCGACGCCTGCCACACGGGAGAACCGGAACTGGTGTCCGTCGGCCCGGGCCACCAGGTGGCGTGCATCAGGCATACCCACGTGAGCGGACGCAGCGCGGCCGAGATCTACGGCGTGTCGACCGCGGCGGAGAGTGCCGGCACCGATTCCGGCGATGTGGTGCTGCGGGTCTCCGAGCTGTCCAAGACCTACACGTTGACCAAGGGGGTGGTGTTGCGCCGCCGGATCGGCGAGGTCCGCGCGGTCGACGGCGTCAGCTTCGAATTGGAGGCGGGCCGCACGCTGGGCATCGTCGGGGAATCCGGTTCCGGCAAGTCGACCACGCTGCACCAGATCCTGGATCTGGCCGCACCCGAGTCCGGCAGCATCGAGGTGCTCGGCACCGATGTGGCCACCCTGGACCGGCAGCGCCGACGTGCGCTGCGTGGCAACCTGCAGGTGGTGTTCCAGGATCCGGTGGCCTCGCTGGACCCGCGGCTCCCGGTGTTCGATGTGTTGGCAGAGCCGCTGCGCGCCAACGGTTTCAACCGCAGCGATACCGAGTCACGGGTCGCCGAACTGCTCGAACTGGTCGGGTTGCGCCGCGAATACGCCGGCCGCTATCCGGCCGAGTTCTCCGGCGGGCAGAAGCAGCGCATCGGCATCGCCCGGGCGTTGGCGCTGCAGCCCAAGATCCTGGCACTCGACGAACCGGTGTCCGCGCTGGATGTGTCGATCCAGGCCGGCATCATCAACCTGCTGCTTGATCTGCAGGAGCGATTCGGACTGGCGTATCTGTTCGTCAGCCACGACCTGTCGGTGGTGCGGCACCTCGCGCACCGCGTCGCGGTCATGCACAAGGGCAGCATCGTCGAGCAGGGCGAAAGCGAGCAGATCTTCGAGCACCCGCAGCACGAGTACACCCGCCGTCTGCTGGCGGCGGTACCACGCCCCTCACCCGATCCCGATTAGAGTCGGATCGCATGAGTGCGATTTCGCGTCTGCTGGCCGCCGCGTCGGTCACGGTGCTGGCCCTGACCGGTTGTTCGTCCCCGGACACCTCGGTGCCGTCGGCCGGCGGTAATGCCGAGATCGGCGCGACCGCCGATATCAACCCGCAGGACCCGACCACACTTCAGCAGGGCGGGAATCTGCGACTCGCACTGAGCGGATTCCCACCCAATTTCAACTACCTGCATGTCGACGGCAATCTCGGCGAGTTGGGGCGGATGCTGCGGGCCACCTTGCCGCGCGCATTCTTCATCAAACCCGACGGTGAGATGACGGTGAACAACGACTATTTCACCGACGTCGAACTCACCAGCACCGAACCGCAGGTGGTGACCTACACGATCAATCCCAAGGCGGTCTGGTCGGACGGCACGCCGATCACCTGGGAGGACATGGCCGCCCAGATCAACGCGACCAGCGGGAAGGACGACCGGTTCCTGTTCGCCTCGCCCAACGGCAGCGAGCGGGTGGCCTCGGTGACCAAGGGCGTCGACGACCGGCAGGCGGTCATCACCTTCGACAGGCACTTCGCCGACTGGCGCGGGATGTTCGCCGGTAACGCCATGCTGGCGCCCAAGGCCGTCACGTCCGACCCGGAGGCGTTCAACCGGGGCTTCCTGAACGGTCCGTCGGTCTCGGCCGGCCCGTTCATGATCAGCTCCGTCGACCGGGCTGCGCAGCGGATCGTGTTGACCCGCAACCCGAAATGGTGGGGTACACCGCCACTGCTGGACTCGATCACCTACACCGTCCTCGATGACGCCGCGGTGATCCCGGCCCTGCAGAACAATGCGCTCGACTCGGTCGGGCTGGCCTCGCTGGACGATCTGGAAAATGCGCGGCGCACACCGGGTGTCACCATCCGCCGGGCGCCGGCACCCAACTGGTACCACTTCACCATCAACGGCAACAAGGGCGCCATCCTGAGCGATCCCGGGCTGCGCACCGCCATCGCCAAGGGGCTGGACCGCCAAGCCATCGCCGCGGTCACCCAGCGCGGATTGGCCGACACCCCGACGGCGCTGAACAACCACATCTACCTGGCCGGCCAGGAGGGCTACCAGGACAACAGCATCGCCTTCGATCCGGAGGCGGCCAAGGCCGAACTCGACGCCCTGGGCTGGACGCTCAACGGGCAGTTCCGCGAGAAGGACGGTCGCCAGCTCAAGATCCGCAACGTCTTCTACGACGGTCAGAGCACCCGCGCGGTCGCCCAGATCGCGCAGAACCAGTTGGCGCAGATCGGGGTCAACCTGGAACTGGTGCCCGCCGCCGGTGGCGACCTGTTCCCCAAGTACGTCACCGTCAGCAACTTCGACATGGCGCAATTCGCCTGGGGTGGTGACGCTTTCCCGTTGGCCAGCCTGACCCAGATCTACGCGGCCCAGGGCGAGAGCAATTACGGCAAGATCGGCAGCCCCGAGATCGACGCCAAGATCGAGGAGACGCTGTCCGAGCTCGACCCGGCCAAGGCCCGCGATCTGGCCAACGAACTGGACAAGATGATCTGGGCCGAGGGCCACGGTCTGCCGCTGTTCCAGGCACCGGGCAATGTCGCCGTACGCAGCAATCTGGCCAACTACGGGCCGACCGGCATCGGCGATATCAACTACTCGACGATCGGCTTCATGAAGTAGCCAGCCGCGGCACCCCGTCGGGCACCACCGCCTCGGCCTTGGCGGCCAGCGCGACGCTGCGGACCAGTAGCCGGATCGTCAGGTTGGCCGGCAGCCGGTCCAGTTCGGCTGCCCGCGCGGCGAGTTCACCGATGCGGCCGTCGGCGACGGCCGCACAGATCTGCAGCGCGGCGTGTTCGCGGGTGTCCAGGATGCTGTGCCCGGCGGTCGGCAGCTCGACGAGCGTGGCGTCGGGCAACAGGTTGGCGATCTGATGGGCCACCGCGGGTGGTGTGGTCAGATCGCGACCGCCGGACAGCACTGCCGTCGGCCAGTCGAAACGCGGCATCGCGGCAACCAGGTCGTACGGTTCGGCGACGAATTCGACATCGCCGGAGGCGATCTCACGCAGCGCAACGGCCGGATCGATCGGGCCGCCGTCCGGGGTGGCACCGTAGTTCAGTTCGCGGTAGGCGATGCGCTCCACCAGATCGGGCTCATGGTGGAACGACGTCTCGCGTTCCAGCAGCAACCGGGTGCCCAGTCCGACCGCCGACCACAACCAGTCATGGCCGGCCAGCAGCAGATCCAGCTGCCTGCGCAAGACCTCAGGGCCGGCCAGTTCGTAGAGCCCGACGGCCCGCAGCACCGCGGTGGGACCGAAGCTGCCCCGCTCGACGAGGCGACGCACCTTGTCCGCCAGGTCGGCGGTGCCGGGTTCACCGTCCCAGAGCACCTGCCGGATGTGGGTCCGTGATTCGGCGATGTCGTCGGCCGACAGCAGCGGCGAGTCCAGCACCATGCCGGCGACCCGGCCAGGGTGCCGGACACCCATACCGGCCGCCAGGTAGGTGCCGTAGGACGTGCCGTAGATGTGTGCGGTGTCGACCCCGGCGTCGTCGAGGACTGCGGCGATATCGTCGACGGCGGCGTCCACGGTCAGCGCCTCTGCGGGCAGGTCGCGGCCGTCGTCGTCCTGGCGGGACAGCCCGACCCCGCGGTGCTCGACCATGATCAGGTCCAGGCCGGCGGTGGCGGCGTGACGGCGGAACGCGCGGTACAGGGCCACCGACGCGGCGCCCGGACCACCCGGGATGACGACGATCGGGTGTCCCGATTTGCGGCCGGACCGCACGTAGAAGACATCGAACTGCTGGTCACCACCGGGGCACATCGGGCGGCGCACCGGCCGTACACCGGGGAGAGCGGCGAGCCTGTCGTGGGCCCGGCGGCGCCTGGTCGTGGTCATCACCGTCCATTCTGCCCCGCTGTGAGGTGCGGGGGCGGCGAGGGCAGATTCTCAGGATCGCGGTGATCGCAAGCGGTGCGTCCTTCCGCGTGACCTCGGTACTACTTGTTGACATGACGACCGTCGCGAACAGCAACCGCATACTGCCCGGGTCCGCCGCATGGAAGGATCTGCTGAGCGGTATCGCCGCCGGGTCCCGGGACCGAGACCTCAACGACGAGAACCCTTTTGACCAGGTAGCCGCCCTGAAGCGGGCCGGTTTCGGCACCCTGCGGCTGCCGGTGGCGCTCGGCGGGGCAGGCCTGACTGTGCCGCAACTGTTCTCGGCCGTGATCGATGTAGCCCAGGCCGATCCGATTGTCGCCCATATCTTCCGGGCGCATTTCTGGTTCGTCGAGGAGCGGCTGCGGTCGCAGGCAGGCAAGTGGCTGGACCTGGCGGCGCAGGGCAAGATCTTCGGCAACGCATTCAGCGAGAAGGGCAGCAACGCCGTCGGCAGCCTGGTCTTCAACACCCGCCTGCTGCCCGCTCCCGACGGCGGATTCCGGCTCGACGGTGAGAAGTACTACAGCACCGGCACGCTGTTCTCCGACTTTCTGACCACCACCGCGACCACCGATCACGACTCGGTGGCCACCGTGGTGGTGCCCGCGGACCGCGCCGGGGTACAGATCATCGACGACTGGGACGGCTTCGGACAGCGCCGCACCGGTACCGGCACCACGACGTTCACCGGGGTCGCGGTGGCCGCCGACGAGGTGCTCAGCGACAGCCCCTATGACGCCGCGCCGGTGCCGACGGTGCAGTACGCGTCGCTGCAGCTTTATATCCATGCGGTGGTGGCCGGTGTGCTGGCCAATGTCGTCGACGACGGGGTCGCGCTGCTGCGGTCCCGGGAGCGCAGTTTCAGCCATGCCCTGGCCGAGAACCCGGCCGATGACCCGCTGCTGCAACGGCAGCTGGGCGAGCTGGCATCGGTGGCCTATATCGCCCGCGCCGCGGTGCTCGACGCCGCCGAGGCGATCGCCGCGGCCACCGAGAGCGAAGTCGACGGGGTGCCCGACGCCGCGTTGGCAACCGAGGCCCAGCTACGGGTGGCCAAGGTCAAGGTGCACCTCGACGATGTCGCCCCGGTGGCCGCGACCCGGCTGCTGGAGCTGGGCGGGGCCAGCGCGTCGAGCCGACAGCGCAACCTGGACCGGCACTGGCGCAACATCCGCACCATCACCCTGCACAACCCGGTCGGACTCAAGGCCCGGGTGATCGGACAGAACCTGCTGCACGACACCCCGGTCCCGGCCAACGCCTACTTCTAGACACGCGATTTCGGCGCGGTTTCGTACGGCATGCGTACGCGACCGCGCCGAAATCACAAAGAAAGGTGACCAATCATGCCCAAGCAACTGCACCTCGGCGGATTCCAGATCGCGTCCCAGGTCACCCACAGCCACGCCGCGTGGCGTCACCCCGGCAGCGACACCGACTTCACCACACCCGAGTACTACCACCGCATCGGGCGGATCCTGGAGCGCGGCAAGTTCGACTTCGTCTTCTTCGCCGACCTGTTGGCCGCGCCGGCACAGTACGGCCGCGATATCACCGAACCGCTGCGGCGGGGTACGCAGGCCACCGCGACACTGGACCCGTCGATCGTGGCGGCCAGCATCGGCGCGGTCACCTCGAAGCTCGGTGTGGCGATCACGAAGTCTGCGACCTTCTTCCATCCCTATGAGCTGGCCCGCATCTTCGCCAGCCTCGATCACATCACCCGGGGTCGGGTGGCGTGGAACATCGTCACCTCGCTGACGGCCAGTGAGGCGCAGAACTTCGGCCAGGACAGCCATCTGGATCACGAGTTCCGCTATGAGCGGGCCGAGGAGTTCGTCCGCACCGCGGTCGAACTGTGGTCGTCCTGGGAACCGGACGCCCTCGTGGCGGACAAGGCCAGCGGGGTGTTCGCCGACCCGGACAAGATCCGCCGGGTCGAGCATGACGGCACCTATTTCCGCACCCGTGGCCCGCTGAATGTGCCGCGGTCACCGCAGGGCCGGCCGGTGCTGATCCAGGCCGGGTCCTCGAACACCGGCCGCGATTTCGCCGCGCGGTGGGCCGAGGCGATCTTCGAGATCGACCCCACACCGGAGGGCCGGCGCGCCTACTACGACGACATCAAGTCGCGGGCAAGCAATTTCGGACGGAACCCGGACGAGGTGCTGATTTTCCCGGCGTTCATCCCGTTCATCGGCGAGACCGAGTCGATCGCCCGGGAGAAGCAGGCCTTCCACAACGAATTGGCCGACCCGATCTCCGGGCTGATCACCCTGTCCGTGCACACCGACCACGACTTCTCCCAGTACGACCTGGACGCGCCGGTCGAGGATGTCCAGGTGACCGGCACGCAGGGACTGTTCGACACCGCCCGCCGGGTGGCCAACCGGGACAACCTGACCTTGCGCGATATCGGCAAGTGGTACGCCCAGGGGGTGCTGCTGCCCCAGTTCGTGGGCACCGCGGTGCAGGTCGCCGATCAGATCGAGGCATCGTTCACCGCGGGCGAGGCCGACGGATTCATGGTGTCGGCCGCCCAGAGCCCGGGCACCTTCAACGATTTCGTCGATTACGTGGTGCCGGAACTGCAGCGGCGCAGGCTGTTCCGCACCGAGTACACCGGTGACACGTTGCGCGATCACCTGGGTCTGAGCGCACTGCCCGCCGGGGCCGGCCGGGTGGAGGCCGTCGCTTAGGCGGTCAGCTCGATCAGCTGGGCCTCGCCGATACCGGCGTAGCGGTCCGGGCTGCAGGTCAGCACGATGACCTGACCGTCACCACCGACGGAGTCGAACACCGAGGCCATCTTGGTCAGCCGGTCGGGGTCGGTGAACCCGAGCGCGTCGTCGATGACGACCGGCACGGTGTCCTCCTTGGCGACCAGTGATGCGCAGGCCAGCCGAGCGACGATGCCGATCTGTTCCTTGGCGCCGCCGGAGAGCGATTCATAGGAGACGGTGGTGCCGTCGAGGGTGCGGCTGCGGATGGTGAGATCGGTGTCGATATCCACCTCGAAGTCCGCGCCGAACACCAGCCGGCCCAGGCGTTCGATCTCGGTGCGGAACGGCTCGACGTACCGCTGCCGGGCGGATTCGCGGTGTCGCAGCATGACGGTGCGCAGCAGCGCCGCCGCACGGGCGCGCCGACCGACCCGCAGGAATTCGCCGTGGGCGTGCTCGCGTTCGGTCTCGGCGTCATCGAGCGCACCGCGGCGGCCTTGACTGCCATAGACCTTGAGTTGGGCCGAGAGCTCGGTCAGCGCGGTCTGGGCGTCTGACCGCTCGGTGTGCAACCGCTGCACAGCCGTTGTCGCCGAGGCCAGTTCGGCCGCGACCACCTCGGGGTTCGCCTGGGCCAGCTCGGCCTCTACCTGTGCCAGCTCGGCGGCGGCCACGGCGGCGCGTTCACCGTCGACCTCGCTCTGCAGGCTCAGCTGGTCGTCGGCGGCGGTCAGCCGGGCCGCGGCGAGTCGCTGGGTGGCCCCGGCCAGTTCGGACTGAGCGGTCTGCAGCTTCTCACGCAGCACCCCGGCCGCGACGGCCGCTTCGTTGCACTGTCCGGCCGCCGAGGCGGCGAGCTCACGCAGGATGTTGGCCTGCTGCACCGCCGCGCCGTGCGCATCGACGGCGGCGGCGAGTGCGGCACGCGCGGTGTCGGTGTCACCGGTGATTTCAGCCTGGCCGGCGGTCAGTGCGGCATGCCGGGCGCGCAGTTGTTCCGCGCTCTCCTCACCGGTCAGTGCGGACACGGTGGCGCGCAGCGTATCGCCGGTGGCGCGCAGCTCTCGGCGCCGCTCGTCGAGGGCACGGGCCGCGTCGATGTCCGTTACCCCGACCTCCGACAGTGCCGCGGCCAGGTTGCTTTGGGCGGTTTCGAGTTCGGCGTGGGTCTGCAGCGCATCGACACCCGGGACCACCCGGGCCCGCAGCACCCCGGGCACCTCGACGGTGGTCGGCTCCGCGACGGCGATCCCCCAGTCCTGTCCGGGTGCCAGGTCGGCGGTGCTATCGGTACAGCGCACCTGGACGTCGGCGAGCGCCACGAGTTCCAGTCGCGCCGAGGCCAGTTCGGCACGACCGGCGGCGCGTTCGACCACCCGTGCGGTCGATTCGATACCTTTCATCAGCGCATCGGTCATCGGGTTGCCGGCCGCCTCGCGGTCGACCTCGGCGAGTTCGGCGGCGGCGGTGTCCAGCTTGCCGATCCGGACCGCCAGTCGCGCCGCCTCGTCGCGCGCGACCCGCGCGGCGACATCCGCACGGGCGGCCTCGACGGTGGTGGCCGCCGCGGTGACGACCTCGCGAGCCCGCCCGGCCGCCTCCTCGGCGGCCTCGGCGGCGTGGCGGGCACTGGTGTGCGTTTGAGCGGATTCGGCCGCGGTGGTCACCAGTTCGGCGGCGGCGGTGGAGCGTTCGTCGATGGTGATGCGCAACCGGCGACGCTCGGTGACCGCGGCGACGGCGGCCGCGTGGGTGGCTGCGGCCGCATCGGCGATGACCTTGGCGGTATCGCGACGTTGCACCAGCTGCTCGACCGCGCCGGCGGCCTCGCGTGCTGCGGCACAACGGGTCTCGGCACCGTCCACCGCGCCGGCCAGAGTGGCCAGTTCGACGCTCAGCGACGCGTGTCGTGCCACGGCGCGCTCCACCTCCCCCAGGGCCGCGGTGCACTGGGTGACAGCGTCACCGGCTGCACGCAAGCGACTGTTGGCGGCGGCCCAGACCCCGGTGGGGCGGCCGGTGGCGGTGAAGTAGCTCAGGTATTCGCCCTCGATCTTGTCGATCAACAGCGGGTCGTGATCACCGCGGTCCACGGCGTCATCGGCGGCTCCGGCGGCCACATCAAGTGCCCGCGACAGCGCATCGCACCCGGACAGGTCGACCGGTGCGGTGGCCGAGGACTGCAGCACACGCTGGGCCTGCCACAGCGCGGTGTCGACCGTCTCGTCCAGGATCGCCAGCACCCGGTCGTGCGCCTCGTCGCCGGTCAGCTGGCGACGCGTCGGCGCCAGCTCGGTGAGCACGGTCTCCGCCTTCTTGTGGAAGCGCTTGCGGTAGATGAACTGGTAAGGGCCGGTGGAGATTTCGGCCTGCACCTCGGCACCGACATCGGCGTGGGTGGGCTTGACCGCCTTGACCTCCTTCTTCGAGGAGCGGTCCTTGACGGTCAGCAACAGATCGAGCGCCTCGATCATCGAGGACTTGCCGATCTCGTTGGCGCCGCTGATCACCACGACACCGCGGTCGGGGAACTCGATGTCGCGGTGCGCCACCCCGCGGTAGTTGGTCAGGACGAGCCGGTGCAATCTCATGCCACGCTCCCCTCGGTCAGTCGCAGCAGCAGCGCCAGCGCCGAGCGGGCATCGTCGGCGTCGGCCCCATCGGTACGGGCGGCGGCGACCAGTTCGGCCACCGCGTCGGTGGCGAAACCGCCGATCGGCAGGTCGTCGAACTCACCGTCGGCAGGCAGCACCACCACATCGCAGTGTCGATCCCAGGTCCGCAGCGAGGCGAACAGTCGGGTGTAACGGTCCAGGCAGGCATCGAGTTTGGCCTTGTCGCCGACGGTCAGCGAACCGGTGAGCACCAGCCGCACGACGGTGCGCTCCTTGTCGGCCAGCTGATCCAGGTTGATGTCCAACCCGGCGATATCGCGATCGTCGTTCACGTCGTGGCGCAGGGTGACGAACCGCCACCTGCCCACCCGGCGGGCCGTGACCTCGACCGGGTGCGCGGGGTCGTCCTCGTCGATATCGACCACCAGGACATGACCGGGGTCGGTCTCGATATCGTCGTAGTTGGTGACCTCCGGTGAACCGGAGTACCACACCCGGCCGCTGTCTCCGACCTGCGTGCGGGAATGCTTGTCCCCCAAGGCCACATAGTGCACCGCGCCGTCGTCCAGCGCCTGCTCGACACCGGCGAGCCGGATCAGCGACGGCTTGGCCGGATCGGGGTCGAGCACGTCGACACCGCCGTGCGCGACGAGCACCCGCAGTGTGCCGTCGGCCGGGACGCCGGCGGTGACCGCGGCGGCCAGATCGGTGGTCGGCATCTTGGAACGCCAAGGGGCGGCGAGGATCTGCACCCCGGGACGGACATCGACGGCGCCGTCGCGGTCCAGCACGATCACATTGTCGGGCTTTTCGGCGAGGAACAGCGCGCTGGTGTACACCGAACCGGCATCGAGCTGATCGTGATTGCCGGGCAGCAGGTAGACCGGGACCTCGATGGCGCGCATGGCCTCCAGCGCGAGGCTGACCTCACGCGGGGCCAACTGGTTGTCCTCGAAGACATCACCGGCGACGACCACGAACTCGGCGCCGACCTCGGCGGCCACCGCGCCCAGCCCGGCCACGACCTCCCGGCGGGCCGCGGCGTACCGCGACTGTGCTTCTCCGCCACCGGCGCTGAGGAAGTGCCGCGTCATCCCGAGCTGCCAGTCGGCGGTGTGCAGAAAGCGCATCGGTGCACTCCTTTCCAAGTCGTCCCACGTGCTGCAGCGAGTCTAGGTCCGGTGTCCGACAAGTCCCGGGACCTGCACCGGCATGGCCTAACCTGGATGCGATGAAGACCCTGTTGCTGCTGCGTCACGCCAAATCGGATTACCCGTCCGGGGTCGGGGATCACGAGCGGCCACTGGCGCCGCGCGGGGTCCGGGAAGCCGCACTGGCCGGGGACTGGTTGCGTGCCAGTGCACCGGCGGTCGACGCGGTGCTGTGCTCGACGGCGACCCGGACCCGACAGACCTTGGAGCGCAGCGGGATCGATGCCCCGGTGCGCTTCGTCGAGCGGATCTACGACTCGACGCCGGGCATCGTGCTGGCCGAGGTCAACGGTGTCGACGATGCCGTCGAGACATTGCTGGTGATCGGTCACGAGCCGGTGATGTCGGGGTTGACACTCGGGCTGGCCGGTCCCGGCAGCGACCCGGCGGCCGTCGCCGAGGTCGAGTCGAAGTACCCGACGTCGGCGATGGCCATGTTGACGGTGCCGGGCTCATGGCGCGACCTGCAGTTGGGCGCGGCCCAGCTGGCCGCGTTCCATATTCCGCGGTAGTGGCCTAGGAGTTGGTGGCCAGCGTCAGCTCCATGAGCTTGACCGCCATACCGCACGCGTCGATGCCCGGTGCCTGCGGGTTCACCCACCAGCCGACCACGCCGCTGGCGTCGCTGGCCACGCCGCAGGCGTTGTTGTCGTTGGGGTTGCGCATCACGATCGACTGCACGCCGGCGATGCGGCGTTCCTCGACGGGGAACTTCAGCTCGTCGGCGACCTGACGTTCGTAGTCCAGGCTGCCGGTCTCGAACCAGAACCGGGTGATGTCGACGAGGCCTGCCGGGTTGGCGGCCTGCCAGCGGCAAACCGCGCCGACGAAGGTGCTCTGGATGTCCAGCGGATCGGCCCCCACCGTCTCGGCGAGGATGTCCGTGGTGAGGACATCACACTCCTTCAGCAGGTTCGGGTAGGTCCGCTCGGAATCGTTGTTACGCGGCCCGGCGCCGGACGACTTGATGGCCGTACCGTCGACAGCTCGCGAACAACCACCGAGCACCATGGTCAGGGCCGCGAGCACCGCAAGGACCACCGTCAGGGGACGTTTCATCCGGGTCATCCTCCGGCATTCACGATCGACTGGCGGGTCAGCTCCTTGGCGACCTCGCACGCATCCGGGAACGGTTTCTGGGTATAGCTGACCGACCATTCGATGAAGTCGTCACCGAAGCCGATGCCGATCTCACACAGGTTCTGGCCCAGCACCAGGTCCTCGCCGATGCCGATGAAGCCGTCGTGACCCTCGATGCTGATGTCCTCCACACTGGCGCGGGACAGCTCCATGGTCTTGCGTTCGCGCCCCATCGGGCTGCCCCGGAAGTGGGTGAACGAAAAGTGCGGGCCGATGATCCCGCCGCCGACGAGCCACTGGCAACCCACCGAGGTACGGGCGGTGTTGACCAGTCCACGAACCTCGGTCAGCTGGGCCACGGTCTCGTCGCTCAGCCCGCCGCATTCCGGGAACACCGGACCGTGCTGGGCCTCGGGGGCGGCCTCGGCGGTCGAAGACACCGCAGGTGAAGCCGGGTCATCGGAACTGGAGCACGCGGCGACGACGGGCAGCAGCGCAGTGGCGGCAACCAGCATCTTCGCCGCACTACTGAGTCGGCCGTCACCGTGTCGGAAGGTCACGACATGCACTGTAGCGGCCACCCGGACGTACGCCGTCGACATACGGACTGACCTGCTTTGACGTGTCTCGCCCTCCCCGGACCGTGCGCCGGGGTGTGCGACAGTAGCCAGATGCTGCTGGCCTTGGTACGCCGCTATGTGCGGCCCTACCGCGGGCTGCTCGGCATCGTCGCGGCACTGCAGGTCATCAGCACGCTGGCGTCGCTGTACCTTCCGACCGTCAACGCCGCGATCATCGACGAGGGTGTCGCCAAGGGTGACACCGATCGGATCGTGCACCTCGGTCTGGTGATGCTGGGGGTCACCGCACTGCAGGTGGTGTGCGCGGTGGGCGCGGTGTTCTTCGGGTCCCGGGCCGCGATCGGGTTCGGCCGCGATCTGCGTGGCGCCGTCTTCGGGCACGTGCTCGGTTTCTCGGCCACCGAGACCGCGCGCTTCGGCGCGCCGACCCTGCTGACCCGCACCACCAATGACGTCCAGCAGATCCAGTTGCTGGTGCAGATGACCGCCACCATGCTGATCACCGCGCCCATCATGGGAGTCGGTGGTATCGCGATGGCGGTGCACCAGGATGCCGGGCTGTCCTGGCTGTTGTTGATCAGCGTGCCGGTGCTGGCGGGCGCGAACTGGTGGGTGGTGTCCAAGCTGCTGCCGATCTTCCGGTCCATGCAAAAGCTGATCGACAACATCAACCGGGTGATGCGCGAGCAGCTGTCGGGTATCCGGGTGGTGCGGGCGTTCGCGCGTGAACCGCTGGAGCGCCGGCGGTTCGACGAGGCCAACGTGGCCCTGGCCGACACCGCGCTGACCGCCGGCCGTTGGCAGGCGCTGATGCTGCCGGCGACCACGCTGGTCATCAACATCTCCAGCGTCGCGCTGATCTGGTTCGGCGGCATGCGCATCGACGCCGGGCAGATGCAGGTCGGCTCGTTGATCGCGTTTTTGGCCTACTTCATGCAGATCCTGATGGCGGTCCTGTTGGCCACCCTGCTGCTGGTGCTGCTGCCCCGGGCCTCGGCCTGTGCCGAACGGATCACCGAGGTGCTGGCCACCGAACCGCAGGTCAAAAGCCCGGCCGACCCGACGGTGGTCGGCACCGTCCGCGGTGAAATCAGCTTGGATGCGGCGAGCTTCAGCTATCCCGGTGCGGACCGCGCTGTGGTGCAGGGTGTTTCGCTGACGGCACGTCCCGGGACGGTCACCGCGATCGTCGGCGGTACCGGATCGGGTAAGTCGACGCTGTTGGCGTTGGTCTGCCGGCTCTACGACGTCACCGGCGGCGCGGTGCGCCTGGACGGCGTCGACGTGCGCGATCACGATACCGAAGACCTCTGGGCGGCAATCGGGTTGGTGCCGCAGCGCGGGTACCTCTTCTCCGGGACAGTGGCCGAGAATCTGCGGTACGGGCGCGCCGATGCGAGCGAGACCGATATGTGGGAGGCGTTACGCATCGCCGCCGCCGACGATTTCGTGCGGGCTCATCCGGACGGTCTGCAGATGCGGGTGGCGCAGGCCGGGATCAACTTCTCCGGGGGCCAGCGCCAGCGCCTGGCCATCGCCCGCGCCGCGATCCGGCGCCCGGCGGTGTATCTGTTCGACGATGCGTTCTCGGCGTTGGATGTTCGTACCGATGCCCGGGTACGCGCGGCGCTGCGGGCCGCGGCGGCCGAGGCGACGGTGATCATCGTGTCGCAGCGGATATCGACCGTGGCGGAGGCCGACCAGGTGATCGTGCTCGCCGACGGTGCCGTGGTCGGAACGGGCACCCACGAGTCGCTGCAGCGGGACTGCCCGACCTATGTGGAGTTCGTGGACTCGCAGGCGGTGCGGTCATGAGCGCAGCTTGCAAGCGAATCATCGGCCGATCATGTGAGGCCCGAACTTGTGAGGGGCTCGCATGACCAGGGCGATGCGCGGGATGGAACCGCCCACGAGGCGCTCCCGGGATTTCACCGGCTCGGCGATTCGGCTGGTGAAACGCCTGACCCCACAACGGAGTCTGACCGCGCTGGTCATCGCGCTGGCGGTCGGCGGGATCGCGATCGGCGTCATCGGACCGCGAATTCTGGGGCATGCCACCGATCTGCTGTTCAACGGCGTGATCGGGCGCGGCCTGCCGGCCGGGCTGAGCAAGGAGCAGGCCATCGAGGCGGCCCGGGCCCGCGGTGATGACAGTTTGGCCGACCTGCTGTCCGGGATGAACGTGATCCCGGGCCAGGGTGTCGATTTCGCCGCGGTGGCGCGCACCCTGCTGTTGGCGCTGGGTTTGTATCTTCTTGCCGCGCTGCTGGTATGGCTGCAGGCACGGATCCTGAACGTGGTGATCCAGCGGACCATGATGGGCATCCGCACGGAGATCCAGCACAAGGTGCACCGGCTGCCGTTGTCGTATGTCGACGGCCGCCAGCGCGGCGAACTGCTCAGCCGGGTCACCAATGATGTCGACAATGTGCAGTCCTCGCTGGGCATGGCGATCAGCCAGTTGCTGACCTCGATGATCACCGTCGTAGCCGTGTTGGTGATGATGTTGACGATCTCACCGCTGCTGACGTTGATCACGGTGCTGACTGTTCCGCTGTCGTTGTTGGCGACCCGGGCCATCACCCACCGGTCGGCCAAGCTGTTCGCCGAGCAGTGGGCCAATACCGGCCGGCTGAACGCCCATATCGAGGAGACCTACAGCGGTTTCACGGTGGTGAAGACCTACGGGCATCGGGCGTCCGCCGCCGAGCAGTTCGACCGGCTCAACGCCGAGGTGCACCGGACCAGCCTCGGGGCCCAGTTCCTGTCGGGGCTGGTCGGGCCCGCCACCACGTTCATCGGCAATCTCAGTTACGTCGCGGTCGCCGTCGTCGGCGGTATCCAGGTCGCGACCGGACAGATCACGCTGGGCAGCATCCAGGCGTTCATCCAGTATGTGCGGCAGTTCAACCAGCCGCTGACCCAGGTGGCGGCGATGTACAACGCGCTGCAGTCCGGGATCGCCAGCGCCGAACGCATCTTCGAACTGCTCGATGCCCCCGAGGAATCCCCCGACCCGGTCGGCGAGGTGCCCCGCGATGGGCCGGGCCGGGTGGAGTTCGAACGGGTGTCCTTCGGCTACCGACCCGACACCCCGGTCATCCACGAGTTGTCGCTGGTCGCCGAACCCGGGTCGACGGTGGCGATCGTCGGGCCGACCGGGGCGGGCAAGACCACCCTGGTGAATCTGTTGATGCGGTTCTACGACGTCGACACCGGCCGGATCACCATCGACGGTGTCGACATCGCGTCGATGCCCCGAGCGACGCTGCGATCACGCATCGGCATGGTGCTGCAGGACACCTGGTTGTTCGGGGGCACCATCTACGACAACATCGCCTATGGCCGGCCGGAGGCCACCGAGTCCGAGGTGCACGCCGCCGCCCGCGCCGCATATGTCGACCGGTTCGTGCAGGCACTGCCCGAGGGTTACCAGACCCGCGTCGGCGATGACGGTGGGGCGATCAGTGCCGGCGAGAAGCAGCTCATCACCATCGCCCGAGCGGTGCTGGCCAGGCCGCAGCTGCTGATCCTGGACGAGGCGACCAGTTCGGTGGACACCCGCACCGAACTGTCGATCCAGCAGGCGATGGCCGAGCTGCGCAGGGACCGGACCAGTTTCATCATCGCGCATCGCCTGTCCACCATCCGCGACGCGGACCAGATCGTGGTGGTGGAGGCGGGCCGGATCATCGAGCGCGGTACCCATGACGAGCTGCTGGCACGGCACGGGGAGTACTGGGCGATGGCACGGGCCTGAGATTCAAGCGGTCTGCTCAATCGGATTCGCCGGACAACTGCGGAACCCGTTGAGCACTATGGGGATATGCCCCACACCGTGCACACCTTCTGCCGGTACTGCCTGGCGTCGTGCGGGGTGACGGTTACCGTCGAGGACAACCGCGTCCACAAGATCGCCGCCGACAAGGACAACCCGCACAGTTGGCGGGACTTCTGCGCCAAGGGACGCACCGCCGCCGAGGTCGTCGAACATCCACGGCGCCTGCTCACCCCGATGCGGCGGGTCGGCGAGCGGTACGTCGAGGCCTCCTGGGACGAGGCGATCGCCGATATCGCGGACCGGATGAACCGGCTGATCGCCGCCGACGGCCCCGACGCGGTGGGCGCCTACTACGGCAACCCGGCCGGCTACTCGGCCTCCAATCTGGTGTTCATGAACGGGTGGCTGGACGCCGTCGGCACCTACAACCGCTACGCCGTCGGATCGGTCGATCAGAACGCCGTCCACGTGGTGGCCGAGGCGATGTACGGATCATCGCTGCTGGTGCCGGTGTCCGATGTCGACAATTGCGATTTCTTCCTGCTGATCGGCGCGAATCCGGCTGTCAGCGCCTGGAACTGGCTTGAATCGGTGCCGGGTGGGTGGCGTCGGGCGCTGGACCGGCAGCGTGGCGGCGCCCGGGTCGTGGTGGTCGATCCGGTGCACACGGAGACTGCGGACCGGGCCGACCTGCATCTGGCCATCCGGCCGGGTCAGGATTGGGCGCTGCTGCTGGGGATGGTCAAGACCATCCTCGACGAGGGTCTGGAACACCGCGGTGACTGCGCCGATCTGGCGGCCGGAATGCCCGCGCTGCGGGCACTGGTCACCGGGCTGGACTACGACGAGCTTGCCGCCCGCTGCGACCTGCCCCGCACACAGATCGAGCAGTTGGCAAGGGATTTCGCGGGTGCCGAGGCCGCGATGGCGATCACCCGCACCGGGGTCTCCCTGCAGGAGGCGGGCACCGTCGCCGAATGGCTGGGGCAGGTGCTCAATGTGATCACCGGACGGATGGACCGGCCCGGCGGGCGGCGTTTCGAGCGTGGTTACGTCGACACCCTGCGGCTGGCCGGTCTGGCCGCGACGAAACCACACCGCAGCCGGGTCGCCGGGCGGGATCTGGTGGCCGGGGCGCATGCTTTGGCGGAGCTTCCCGACGAGATCCGCACACCCGGGCCGGGCCGTGTCCGGGCGCTGCTCATCAACGCAGGAAACCCGGTCATCTCCGGGCCGGACGGCGCCAAACTCGATGCCGCCCTTGCCGAATTGGATCTGCTGGTGGCCATCGACTTCGTGCAGCGCGAGAGCCACCGGCACGCGCACTGGCTGCTGCCCGCGGTGCACTGGCTCGAACGCGATGACCTGTTGGCCCTGACCAGCGGGATGCGTGACGAACCGTTTGTACAGTACGGGCGCCGGGCTGTCGATCCGCCGCCGCAGGCCCGTGAGGAGTGGCAGATCTTCGTCGATCTGGCACTGGCCATGAAGCGGCCGCTGTTCGGCGCCCGCGGGCTGAACAGGTTCGTCGCGGCCAGTCGCCGGGTGGCCCGATTGACCGGCCGGCCCGGGTGGGCGTTCAGCCCGCGGTGGCTGGACCGGCTGATGGTCGCGTCGGCACGCCGGGTGAACGGCCGCCGGCTGCGCTGGCGCGACGTGCGGGATCACCCGCACGGCCTGGTGCTGGGCCCGCCCGAGTACGGGCATTTTCGCAGCGCCTTGCGCACCCCCGACCGCCGGGTCCACGTCGCGCCACCGGAGTTCGTCACGCGGGCAAATGAATTGCTCGCCGCGCCGCGCACCGAGCCGACCTCGGATTACCCGCTGCTGCTGGGCAACCGACGGGATCGGCACGGGATGAACTCCTGGCTCAACGAGCTGCCCGGCCTGCACCCCGCGGGTCGACACAATGTCGCCCACATCCACCCCGAGGATGCCGCGGCACTGGGTATTGCCGACGGGGATCGTGTCAGGGTGTGCTCGCCGTTGGCTGCGGTCGAGACGGTCGCGGCACTGTCGGACCGGCCGCGTCGCGGCCTTGTGGTGCTGGAACATGGCTGGGGTTCAAGGGTTTTCGATCCACGCTGCGATGCGGCACCGGTGTCCCACGGCGTCAACCGCAATCTGCTGGTCGACGGCGCCGCGATGGATCCGCTGTCGCAGACCTCGGCACTCGGTGGCGCGCACGTCCGACTGGAGCGGTGCGCAGGGTTAGAGCCCGGGGCCTTCGGCGCGTAGATCGTCGACGGCGGTCATCGCGTCACGCAGCTTGGCCAGCCATTCATCGGCATGCTCGCCGACCAGCTTCACCGACCAGGCCAGCGCGTCGGAACGCGAGCGTGCGACGCCGGCGTCGACCAGCGTGTCGAGCACCTGGCGTTCGGGTTGACGCAGCCGGGTCATCACCGGCACGGCGATGTGGGTGAACAGCGTGCGGTCGGCACCGGCCTGCACACCCCAGGACACCTTGCGACCGAACCGGTCCTGGGCTTCCTCGGCGATGCGGATGCGCTCACCGCGGCTGTCCTCGCGGAACTTGGCGACCCGCCCGGAGCGCCGGGAGCTGGTCTCGTCCTCGCCAACAGCGGGCAGCGTTCCGATCACGGTGATCTCTTCACGGTCGACGACGACCTCGGGGTCGCCGTCGAACCAGCCGTCGGGCAGCCGCCCGGCGAACCACTCTGCGGCCTCCTCGGCGGGCCGCGCGCGATGATGGTGTCTCATGATTACATGATTACACCGTTACAAAGGTGTGGGCACACCGTTCGCCGACAGCGAAGCCACCTGCCGAGCGACCGCAAAATGTCATCCATCGCGGCGTGTCGGCGTACCGACACGGTCACTCGCGACCGGAAGAGCTCAGCGCCGCAGCAACGCGACCCCGCCGCCGAGCACCAGGGCCACCAGCAGCAGCGCCGCCCACCCCGCACCGGCCAGCCACCACACCGCGATCAGTCCAATGATCGCGGGCGAGGCCAGGAAGAGCACCATCCCCGGATGCTCCTTGACCACTGCCAGAGCGCTCTTGGCCCGTACCCGGTCGATCTCGTCACCTGCCATACACCTAAGAATGCCAGCCTGAAGTGATTTGATACTGGTCAAATCGACCGAACGTTGAGGAGTGCACGGTGAGTGGTCAGTGGTTACGGGATCCGGAGGGTCGTTTCGAGTACCGCTGGTACGACGGCCAGAACTGGACCGATCAGGTTTCCCATCAGGGTCAGGTGTTCCCCGCCCCGCTGGGCCCCCCGCCCGGTGGCGGTGCACCCGCCCCCGCCCAGCAGGCCGAACCGCACCCCGAGGCGGCGCAGGCCCAGCCGCAGCCCCAGGGTGACGGCTTCTCCGGTATCAGTGGCGATCTCATCGACGGGCGCTTCAGCGAGAAGGAAAACGTCGCGATCGCCAACCAGAACGAGAAGCTGCTCCGGGTGCGCCTGGGCGAGCCGTTCATGGCGCGGCAGGGTTCGATGGTTGCCTACCAGGGCAATGTCGACTTCGCGTTCGAGGGCGGCGGTGCGGGCAAGTTCCTCAAGAAGGCGCTGACCGGTGATGGGCTGCCGCTGATGCGTGTCCAGGGTCAGGGCGACGTGTTCCTGGCCGACCAGGCCAACTACGTGCACATCCTGAAGCTGAGCAACGCCGGCCTGTCCATCAGCGGGAAGAACGTACTGGCGTTCTCCGCGGGTCTGGACTGGAACATCGAACGGGTCAAGGGTGGCAGCATCGCCGCCGGCGGCCTGTTCAACACCACCCTGCGCGGCAGCGGGTGGGTGGCGCTGACCACGGACGGCCCGCCGGTGGTGCTCAACGCCGCCGAGGCCCCCACCTTCGCCGACACCAATGCGGTGGTGGCGTGGTCGGCGAGTCTGCAGACCCAGCTCAAGACGAGCTTCAAGGCGGGGGCGCTGATCGGGCGCGGTTCCGGCGAGGCCGTCCAGGTCGGTTTCCACGGCCAGGGTTTCGTGATCGTGCAGCCCTCGGAGGGCATCACGATCCCGGTGCAGTAACTAACTGCCCGCCAGGATCGAGCGCATCTCCTCGATCTCCTTCTGCTGGCTGTCGATGATGGCGTGCGCCATCTCGATGGCCGCAGGATAGGCGCCCCCGTCGATCTCGGCCTGCGCCATGGTGACCGCGCCCTCGTGGTGGGCGATCATCTGGTTCAGGAACAGCTCGGCGGCCTCCGGACCGGGCGCCTGCCGCAGTTTCTCGATATCGGCGGGGGCGACCATGCCGTCCATCGATCCGTGATCCATGGCAGGCATCGGCGGGTTGCCCCACTCGTCGAGCCAGCCCTGCATCTGTTCGATCTCGGGCGCCTGGGCGGCCCGGATCTGCTCGGCGAGGGTGACCACCCGGGCGTCCACATCGGACTTGGCGAGCAGAATGTCCACCATTTCCACCGCCTGGCTGTGATGCGGAATCATGTGCTGCGCGAACGCCACATCCTCGGCGTTGTGCGATTCGGCACCGTCAGCCGCCGGACCCGGATCCGCGCCGCTGCCGGTGTGGCTGGTGCCGTGGCTGTGGTCGGTGTGACCGTCGCCGGCCTGGCCCGACTCCTCCGGTTGACTCGTACAGCCCGCCAGTAGCAGGACGGCGGCCGCACCCGTTGCGATCGCCATCGCCGACTTCCTCATGTGATCCTCCTTGCCGGACGTGGATGTTTACCCATACCCCCTACCGGTATATCATGGCGGTATGAACACGGTCCTACAGGTACAAGGTATGAGCTGCGATCACTGCGTTAAGGCCATCACCGCGGCGGTCGGCCCGCTCCCGGGCGTGACCTCGGTGGATGTCGACATCGCCGCGAGCCAGGTCACGGTCGGCGGGATCGCCGATGCGGAGACCATCGCGGCCGCCATCGAGGACGCCGGCTACGACGTGAGCTCCTCGGTTTCGCCTTGAGCCCGCGTAGACGAGCGATCGTGAGGATCGCAGCGAGGCACGAGCGAGGACCGGAGCGATCAAGAGGCAAGCCATGAGCACGGTCACCCTCGACGTCGGCGGTATGACCTGTGCGTCGTGTGCCGCTCGGATCGAGAAGCGGCTCAATCGGATCGAGGGTGTCGAAGCGAGCGTGAACTTCGCCACCGAACAGGCGAAGGTCGACTTCCCGGACACCGTCACACCCGCGGAGCTGGTGGCCGCCGTCGAGGCCACCGGGTACAGCGCCACGCTGCCCACCCCCGAAGCAGCGGCCGAGGAGACCACCGAGCCCGACGAGTCCGCCCCCTGGCGACAGCGCCTGCTGATCTCGACCGCGCTGACGTTGCCGGTGGTCGCCCTGTCGATGATCCCGGTACTGCAGTTCGACAACTGGCAGTGGTTGACGCTGACGCTCGCCTCGCCGGTGGTGGTGTGGGGCGCCTGGCCGTTCCACCGCGCCGCGTGGACCAACCTGCGCCACGGCGCCGCGACCATGGACACCCTGATCTCGGTGGGCGTCATCGCGGCGTACCTGTGGTCGCTGTGGGCGCTGTTCTTCACCCACGCCGGGATGCCCGGGATGAAGATGCCGTTCGAGTTCATCTCGCGCAGCGACGACCCGCACATCTACCTGGAGGTGGCCGCCGCAGTCACCACCTTCCTGCTCGCCGGGCGGTATTTCGAGGCGCGGGCCAAACGGCAGTCCGGGGCCGCGCTGCGGGCGCTGTTGCAGATGGGCGCCAAGGATGTCGCCGTCCTGCGTGACGGACACGAAACCAGACTTCCGATAAGCCAACTCGCCGTCGGCGACATCTTCGTGGTGCGCCCCGGCGAGAAGATCGCCACCGACGGTGTGGTGACCGCGGGCGCCTCCGCGGTGGACGCGTCGATGCTCACCGGCGAACCGGTGCCGGTCGAGGTCACCACGGGTGACACCGTCGTCGGCGCCACCGTCAACGTGAGCGGACGCCTCGAGGTCCGTGCCACCCATATCGGCGCCGACACCCAGCTGGCCCAGATGGCCCAGATGGTCAGCGACGCGCAGAACGGCAAGGCCGAGGTGCAGCGGCTGGCGGATCGGGTGTCGGCGGTGTTCGTGCCGACCGTGCTGGTGCTGTCGGTGCTGACGCTGTTCGGCTGGTTGCTGTCCGGTGGTTCGCCCGCCGCGGCTTTCACCGCCGCGGTCGCGGTACTGATCATCGCCTGCCCGTGCGCCCTGGGCCTGGCCACCCCGACCGCACTGCTGGTGGGGACCGGCCGGGGTGCGCAGCTGGGCATCCTGATCAAGGGCCCGCAGGTGCTGGAGTCCACCCGCCGCGTCGACACCGTCGTGCTGGACAAGACCGGCACGGTGACCACCGGCCGGATGTCGGTGGTCGACGTGCACGTCCCCGACGGCGAGTCGGTCGACGAGATCGTCGCGCTGGTCGGTGCGCTGGAACACGGATCGGAGCATCCGATCGCGCGCGCCATCGCCGAATACGCTGCCCAGCGCGGCCCGCTCCCGGCGGTGGACGGCTTCGAGAATCACGGTGGGCTCGGTGTCACCGGAGTGGTCGACGGGCACGCCGTCGCGGCGGGCCGGGCCGGCTGGCTGCGCCAGGACTGGTCGCTGGACACCCCACCGGACCTGGTGGCACTCGCGGATGCGGCCGCCACCCAGGGGCACACCCCGATCTGGTTTGCTGCCGATGGCCGGATCCGTGCCGTCATCGTCGTGGCCGACACCATCAAGGACACTGCCGCCCAAGCCATTTCCGGCTTCCGCGAGCTGGGACTGACCCCGGTGCTGCTGACCGGCGACAACAAGCGCGCCGCCGAGTCGGTTGCCGCTCAACTCGGTATCGAGACCGTGGTCGCCGAGGTACTCCCCGCGGGCAAGGTGTTCGTCATCCAGGCGCTGCAGGCCGACGGCAAGGTCGTCGCCATGGTGGGCGACGGGGTCAACGACGCACCGGCACTGGCGCAGGCCGACCTGGGGCTGGCCATGGGCACCGGTACCGATGTCGCCATCGAGGCCTCGGATCTGACGCTGGTGCGCGGGGATCTGCGGGCCGCCGTCGATGCGATCCGGTTGTCGCGCGCCACCTTACGCACCATCAAGGGCAACCTTTTCTGGGCGTTCGCCTATAACGTGGCGGCCCTGCCGCTGGCGGCCGCCGGGCTGCTGAACCCGTTGATCGCCGGTGCGGCGATGGCTTTCAGTTCGGTTTTCGTGGTGACCAACAGCCTACGGCTGCGCCGTTTTCGGGCGGCCTAGGTCTGCACGTAGCGCGCCCGGAACACCTTCACGTCATCTTTGATGCCCTTGAGCCGCTTGGCGCCCGCGAACGACCATTCGATACCGGCGTCCTCGCCGATCGCGTCGCGCACGGGTTCGGTGACCAGCACCGCGCCCGAGCGCGCGGCACCGGTGACCCGGCTGGCCAGGTTGACCGGGCTGCCGAACCAGTCACCGCCTCGGTTGACCGCCATCCCGGAGGCCAAACCCACCCGCAGCCGCGGAAACTCGTCATCGGCACCGGCGGCCTCCAACAACGCCAGCATCGATGTCAGCAGCGCGACGGGTTCCGGGCTGACCAGCATGACGGCGTCGCCGATCGATTTGATGAACCGCACCGGTGACGCCACCACCTCGTGGGTGGCCTCGACGAGTCGGTTCGCCAGTCCCTCCAACTCCTCCGGCGGTACCGCCTCGCCCAGTTTGGTGAAGCCGACCAGATCCGCGAATGCGATGGTCACCTCCCGCGCACCCGGCAGCGGCCGGCCCTCGGCCCGCTCCCCCGCGGTCACCGCGTCGGTCTCCATGGTGCGCCGCAACTCCAGGCGCAACATGTCCTCGATCATCGGCCCGAGTAGCGGATTCACCTGGCGCAGCAATGCTTCGGAGGCGACCGCGACATCGAGTTCACTGACCCCAGGCGCCATCACCGCCGACATGGAGGTGAAGCGCATGGCCTCGGCGGTCTTGGACAGCCCGTCGGCCAACGCCCGGACGACCAGCACGATGTTGTCCTCGTCGATGCCCATATCGGCGAACCGCTTTGCGTACCGGGCGATCTCGCCGTCCACCCGAAGATGCGCGGCCTCGGCCGGGTCGTCCACCCGCGGCACGCCGAGCGCACGCTGGATGCGTTGCAACAACGCCAGGTCGATACCGGTGCTGTCACAGATATCGCGTGCGGACACGAAATCACCGTCGTCACCGAGCATGCGCCGCGACGCCAACAGCACCGGTGCGTCGGCGTCCCGGATCTGCTCGACCGTCACGCCCTGGTCCAACAGCCACGGGATCAGTTCGGCCCGATCGGTGCGGGCCCTGCCCGTCAGGCCGTCGAGCAGGCCGGACGCCTCCACATCGAAGTCGTTACCCACCGTGCCAACCTATACCGGCTGCGGGCATCATTTGGGCGGTGAGCGAATTGCTGCACGGCTTGGCGCCGATCATCGGCCCTGCACCCCGGGTGTTGGTGCTCGGCAACATGCCGAGCGTGATCTCGCTGGCGACCCGGCAGTACTACGGCAACCCGCGTAACAGCTTCTGGCGGATCTGCGCGGACCTGTTCGATGTCGACGCCGACGCGCCGTACGAGCAGCGCACGGCGGCGCTGGTCGCCGAGCGAGTCGCGGTCTGGGACGTGCTGCGTGAGTGCCGCCGCATCGGCAGCCTGGATGCGGCGGTGGAACCGGACAGCATGGTGCCCAATGCCATCGGTGCGCTCCTACAGGACAATCGGAGTATCGAACTCATCGCATTCAACGGCGGTGCGGCGGCCCGCAACCATCACAAACTGGTCCACGATGCACCCGATGTGCCCACCGTGACGCTGCCGTCGACCAGCCCGGCGCACACCATCGCGTACGGCACGAAACTGGCCGCCTGGCGGGCGGCGCTCGGTTAGGCCAGTCGGTCGACGATGTTCTTGGCCTCGCGCAGTGACAGCCCGGACTCGTCGCGCAGCAGTTTGACCGCCGCTATCTTGTTGCCGCCGAGCGCGAGTCGCCGCACCATCTCACTGACCTGCCCCTCGGTGCCCGAGGACATGGTGATCTCACCCGGCGGCGGCCCGGCCCCCAGTGCCCGCTCCAGGGCAGCCACCCGTCGTTCGAGTTCGTCGACCCGACGCTGCAGGTCACCCTCGGAGCCGCCGAACAGTCCCATACCCGCCAATCTAGGACACCCGGGGGCGCCGGTGTGCCCACGGCCGGGCAGTCTCGATCTGAGCCGCCAGCGACAACAGGGTCGACTCGTCGAAGGGGCGCCCCATCAGCTGGATCGAGGTGGGGATGCCGTCGGTGTCGAGATCCCAGGGCACGGTCGCGGCCGGCTGCCCGGTCACATTGCACATCGCCTGGAACGGCACCCGTGCGGCCACCATCGCCAGTGTCGAGACGGCGCCACGACGCTGATAGGCACCCACCCGGGACGGGCCGGTGGCGGTTCCCGGGGTCAGCACCACGTCGACATCGTCGAAGATGGCCAGCGCCCGGGCCGACAGCGCCGGCTCGGCGGCCCGGATCGCGGCCAGTCGGCGCTCGCTGATCAGTCCACCGATCCGGGCGAACGCCCGGGTGCGGGCGTCGAGGCGGTCGGGGTGTGGCAGTGCGCGGACGTCGTCGTAGACGCCACGGAAATACCGCGGCAGGGCATGGCCGTAGACCGCACCCGCCGGGTAGTCGGGGTCGCGACGCACCACCTGATGGCCCAGTTCGCGCAGTAGTGCGGCCGCACCTTCGACAGCGGCGCGCTGCGCGGCACCGACGCGGGCGGTGAGCAGCGGCGGGATCTTGGTGCTGACCGCGATCCGCAACCGGCCGGGTTCGCGGGCCGCCGCGCCCGTGAAATCCGCACCCTCGGTGGTGGCGTCGAGGAACAGGGCGGCATCCTCGACGGTCCGCGCGATGGGCCCGTAGGCAACCAGGCCGCACCAGGCCCCGTCGTGTGGCGCCATCGGCACCCGGTCTTTTTGCGGTTTGATGCCGAACAACCCGCCCCAGGCCGCCGGGATCCGGATCGAGCCCATCCCGTCGGAACCCAGCGCGAGCGCCGCCAACCCGGCGGCGACCGCGGCACCGCTGCCGCCACTGCTGCCGCCCGGGGCGTACTCCGGATTCCACGGGTTGCGGGTGGACCCGAAGGTCAGCGTCTCGGTGAAGGGCCAGATCATCAGCTCGGGCACCGCGGTCTTGCCGAGAAACACCGCACCGGCCGCCCGCAACCGGCGCACCACCTCGGCATCGACGGTCGCGGACGGGCCGTGCGCGCTGCTGCCGAAACAGGTCAGCTCGCCGGCGATATCGGTGTCATCCTTGATCGCGACGGGCACACCCAGCAGCGGTGCGCGTTCCCCGGCATCGATGCGGGCCTGCGCCGCGACGGCCTGCGCACGCGCCGCATCGGCGAGAACGATTCGGTAGGTACGTAATTCGGGATCGATCCGGGTGATCCGGTCCAGGTACATCTCGACCAGCTCGGGCGCGGTCACCTGCCCGGCAGCCAACGCCCTGGCCTGTGCGGCGGCGCCGGCGAACGCGATATCGGTCATGACCGGCCACCGTAGCCGCAACGGCCGGGTTACGGTGGCGACATGTCCTGCGTGTTCTGCGCCATCGTGGCCGGCGAGGCCCCCGCCATCCGCATCCACGAGGATGCCGACCTGCTCGCGATCCTCGATATCCGGCCGTTCACCCGCGGCCACACCCTGGTGATCCCGAAACAGCACACGGTGGATCTGACCGACACCCCGGCCGACACGGTCGCGGCGATGTCCGCGCTGGGTCAGCGGATCGCCCAGGCCGCCCGGGTGTCCGGGCTGCATGCCGACGGCAACAACATCGCGATCAACGACGGCAAGGCGGCGTTCCAGAGCGTGTTCCACATCCACCTGCACGTCGTGCCGCGCCGCAGTGGCGACAAGCTGTCGTTCGCCAAGGGCATGTTGGTGCGCCGCGACCCCGATCGCGAGGAATCCGGCAGACTGCTGCGCGCGGCACTGGCGCAATCAGATGACGCCAGCCACGATTGACCCATGGGTATGCCTGCCTGGGAGCGCTATATCGGTCTCCCCCTCCTGATGCTGCACGACAAGCTCTACAAGGCCACCGACGGCAAGATCGGACGCACCATCCCGTTCGGTCCGCCGGCGCTGATCCTGCACACCGTCGGCGCCAAGACCGGTCTGGCGCGGGCGAATTCGCTGACCTACGCCCGCGACGGCGCCGACTACCTGGTGGTCGCGTCCAAGGGCGGTGAGCCCACCGCACCCGGCTGGTATCACAACCTGAAGGCCAACCCGGCCGTCGAGATCAACGTCGGCCCCAAACGCATTCCGGTGACCGCCCGGGCGGTGTTCCCCGACGATCCCGACTTCGACCGGCTGTGGAAGATCGCCAACAATATGCTCGGGAACAAGGACCGCTACATCGGCTACCAGAAGCGCACGTCGCGCCCGATCCCGGTCGTGGTGCTGAGCCCTTAGAGCAGTTCCTTCGCCAACAACTCCAGGGTGCGTTCGCGGGCCGGTGCCGTCACGGCATCGGTGCCGCGCAGCGCCGAGCCGACGGGGTTGACCATCACCTCGTCGACATCGAATTCGGCTGCCATGGCGCGGATCTGGTCGGCTGCCTGCCCTGGGTCTCCGACGATGGTGCGGGCCCGGCCCGAGTCGACGATCAGCTGCTCCTGCGGGGACAGATCGGCGGCCTCGGCGTCCTCGACCAGGTCGAGCGGGCCCAGCGGGCGGCCGGTGCGCAGCCGCGCCATCATCTGCAGGTTGGGCAGCAGCAGCCGGTGCGCCTCGTCGCCGCTGTCGGCGACCGACGCATTCACGGTCAGGAAGGTCACCGGCCGGGCCAGTAACGGACTGGGCCGGAACTCGGCGCGGTAGGTGGCCAACGCCTCTGCGGTGCCCTGCCCGGAGAAATGGTTGGCAAAGACATACGGCAGCCCCTTGGCCGCGGCCAGGTGCGCCGAATACATCGACGAGCCCAGCAGCCACAGGGTGCACTCACCGATGGCGGCCGGGGTGGCCTTCAAGGTGTAGTCCTGCTGGGCGAGCATGCCGCGGGACAGCTCGACCCGGGCGCCCTGGGCGCTCATCAGCGCCGCCACGTGGTCGAGGTATTCGGGGAAGCGTTCGATGTCCTCGTCGTTGTGGGCGCGCGAGCCGCGCAGCGCCATCGAGGTCACCGGGTCCGAACCCGGGGCGCGGCCGATCCCGAGGTCGACGCGGCCCGGGGCCACGGCCTCCAGCAGTGCGAACTGTTCGGCGACGGCCAGCGGCGCGTGGTTGGGCAGCATCACCCCACCCGAGCCCAGCCTGATGCGCGCGGTCTGGTTGGCCAGATAGGCCAGCAGCACGGGCGGGCTGGTCGCCGCGACGGCGGGCATGTTGTGGTGTTCGGCCACCCAGTACCGGGTGTATCCCAACCGGTCGGCGGTCTGAGCGACCCGCACCGTAGCCGCCACCGCGTCCGCGGTGCTCTGATCGGTGCGGACAGGGACCAGGTCGAGGACAGAAAGACGCATTGAACACACAACGCCACCGGTCACCCGTTTCGTTCCCGCCCGCCCCGGCGATTTGTGCACATCCAGTAACGGAGCGCGTTACTCGATGTGCGCAAGTTCCGCGGCGGTGGTGCACACGTCGTCGAGCATCGCCGGGGTCAGCCGGCCGGTGAACATGTTCTGCTGGCTCGGGTGATAGCAGCCCAGTAGCACCGCGCCCGAAGCCAACCGCACCGCGGCGCCGTGCTCGAACACCGGTTTGGGCTGCCCGGTCAGCTCGTCGGCCAGTAACCCGAGCGCCACCTGCCAGGCGAAGGTGCCCAGTGCCACCACCACCCGGACATGCCGGGCCACCAGCTGCCATTCCGCGGCCAACCACGGCGCACAGGTCTCCCGTTCGGCCGGGGTCGGTTTGTTGGCCGGCGGCGCGCAGCGCACCGGTGCCACGATGCGGACCGTGCTGCTGCGCAACCCGTCGGCGGCGTCGACGCTGACGCCCGCGTTGACCAGACCGGCCCGGTGCAGCGCCGCGAACAGCTGGTCACCGGACCGGTCACCGGTGAACACCCGGCCGGTGCGGTTGGCGCCGTGCGCCGCAGGCGCCAACCCGACGATCAGCACCCGCGGGCGACGCGCACCCCAGCCCGGGACCGGACGCCCCCAGTAGGGCTCGTCGGCATAGGCCCGGCGCTTGGTGACGGCGACGTCCTCACGCCAGTCGACCAGCCGCGGGCAGGCCCGGCACACACTCACCGCGGCATCGAGGGCCGCAAGGGTCTGCGCGGCGGCTGCCAGCGCCACCACCTCGGCGGTGTCATGTGCCACCGGCGTGGTCGGGGTGGCCGGATCGCCGGGCCAGCCCGTGCCCGGCGGCACCGGCGAGACGAACGGCCGCCGGTTCCGGGGATGGCGGTCAGGCATGATGCCATCCTGCAACGCCCGCGCGAAAATCGATCGCCCGGCGGTCGATTCCGCGCTAGATTCGCCGCGATATCTGATGAGCACCCGTAGCCGTGGCCCGGCGTTCCTGATCCTGTTCGCCGCGCTGACGGCCGGTGCCGGCAACGGCATCTCGATGGTCGCGTTCCCCTGGCTGGTGCTGCAGCGCAACGGTTCGGCGTTCGAGGCCTCCCTGGTGGCGATGGCGGGCACGCTGCCACTGCTGGCCTCGACGGTGATCGCCGGGGCGGCGGTCGACTACATCGGCCGGCGCCGGGTGTCGATGATCTCCGATCTGCTGTCGGGGCTGTCGGTCGCGGCGGTCCCGGTGATCGCGCTGGCGTTCGGCGCGGATGCCGTCAACGTCGCCGTGCTGGCCGCGCTGGCCGCCCTCGGTGCGGCGTTCGACCCGGCCGGGATGACCGCGCGCGAGACGATGCTGCCCGAGGCCGCCAAACGGGCCCGCTGGACCCTGGATCACGCCAACAGCGTCTACGAGGCGGTGTTCAACCTCGCCTACATCGTCGGGCCCGGTATCGGCGGCATGCTGATCGCCACCATCGGCGGTATCGAGACCATGTGGGTCACCGCGGCCCTGTTCGGCTGCTCGATCGTGGCGATCTCGGTGCTGCGTCTGGAGGGTGCCGGCAAGCCGGACCGCACCGAACTGCCCGACCGGGTGTGGGCCGGTGTGGTGGAGGGCCTGTCGTTCGTATGGAACCTGAAGGTGCTGCGGACGCTGGCCCTGATCGATCTGACCGTCACCGGCCTCTACGTGCCGATGGAGGCCGTGCTGTTCCCCAAGTACTTCACCGACCGCAACGAGCCGGCCCAGCTGGGCTGGGTGCTGATGGCGCTGTCGGTGGGCGGGTTGATCGGCGCGCTGAGCTACGCGGTGCTCTCGAGATACGTCAAGCGGCGCACCACCATGCTGATCGCCGTCATCACCCTGGGGGTGGCGATGACGATCATCGCGTTCCTGCCGCCGCTGCCGCTGATTCTGGCGCTCTCGGCCGTCGTCGGCTTCGTCTACGGACCGATCCAGCCGATCTACAACTACGTCATGCAGACCCGGGCACCGGCCCATCTGCGTGGCCGGGTGGTCGGGGTGATGGGGTCGTTGGCCTACGCCGCGGGTCCGCTGGGCCTGCTGTTGGCCGGCCCACTGGCCGATACCGCGGGTCTGCACATCACCTTCCTGGCGCTGTCGGTGCCGATGCTGCTTATGGGTCTGGTGGCCATCGGGCTGCCCTCGTTGCGCGAGCTGGACCGCGACCCGGGACCCGGTCGGTAGTCCACCCCGCGCCGAAACCATGCGTTTGTCCTGCACAGCGCCGGTTGGGCTCCTACGCTGTGCGCGTGCGGTTTAGGTGGCCACTGGTCGGGAGAACGGCAGAAACACAGATCATTCGGCATGCGGTGACGGCACCGGACCTGCGCGGCATCGTGGTGTCCGGCCCGGCCGGGGTAGGTAAGAGCCGTGTCGTGCGCGAGGCGCTGCACGGTGCCCGTCCGCAGTGGATCGTCGGCACCACCGCCGCCCGGGAACTGCCGCTGGGTGCGTTCGCTGCGTGGGCGCCCGACCCCGACGGGGACCGTCTGCAGCTGGTCCGGGGCGTGATCGACGCGGTGACCGCCACACCCAACGGTGCGCCCGCACTCATCGGTGTCGACGACGCGCAACTGCTCGACGATCTGTCCGCGTTCGTGCTGCACCAGATCGTGCAGCGCGGTGCCGGCCGGGTGGTGCTGACGGTGCGTGACGGTGAGCCCGTGCCGGACCCGGTCCGCGAGATCTGGAAGGACCACCCGTTCGACCGCCTGGAGCTGCGCCCGCTGCGCCAGACCGAGAGCGCCGAACTGCTCAGCGCGGCGCTCGACGGGCCGGTGGATCCCGATGCCGCGCAACGACTCTGGGATCTGACCCGGGGCAATGCGCTGTACCTGCGCAATATCGTCGAGCAGGAGCTCTCCGACGGTCGTCTCGAGATGCGCGACGGTCGCTGGCAGTGGGTGGGCCAGCCGGTGCTGCCGACCAATCTGGTCGAGTTGATCGAATCCCGCTTCCGGGACCTGGCGCCGGCCGTCGGCGAGGTGATCGACGCGCTCGCGGTTGCCGAACCGCTGGAACTGTCCGTCCTGCAACGGATCACCTCGGTCGACGCGGTGGAAGAGGCCAACGTCCGCGAGCTGGTCGTCTTGGGTGACACCGCCGGTGGTGTGGAGGCGCGCATCTCGCATCCGCTGTACGGCGAGCTACGCCGGACCCGGACCCCGGTGGCCAGCCTGCGCCGGTTGCGCGGGCGCATCGCGACCGAACTCGCCACCGGCGACGGCGACGATATGCGGCTGACGGTGCGGCGCGCGACGCTGAGCGTCGATTCCGACCTCGCCCCGGACCCGGAGATGCTGGTGACCGCCGCCCGCGGCGCCATCCGGCTGGCCGACCTGACGCTGGCCGAACGGTTGGCGACCGCCGCCGAACACGCCGGCGCCGGGCCCGAGGCCGCCTACCTGCGGGCCCATGCCCTGTCCTGGCTGTTCCGCGGCCAGCAGGCCGAGGATGTACTCGCCGGTACCGATGACGCGGGACTGCCCGATGCCGAACGGGCCCGGTTCGCGCATCTGCGCGCCTCGAATCTCCTGTGGGCGCTGCAGCGGCCGACCGAAGCCAAGGCGCATATCGACTCGGTGTCCGCGGACTTGGACATCCACGGCACCCACCTGCTCGACGCGTTCCGCACCGTGTACTGGTGGGCGATGGACCAGCCCGCGAAGGCCGAATCTGTCGCGGAATCGGTTGATCTGGAATCACTTCCCGAAGTCGTCGCCGCGGAGACCGCGTGGGCGCTGGCCACCATCGCCGCCGATGCCGGGCGCACCGGCGCGGCGCTGAACCTGGTCAGCGCCGGGCTGCGGACTTCCACACACGCCGTCGACACCCCGCACATCCGGTTCAACCTGGCCGATTCGGCGTTGACGGCGTTCATCCTGTCCGGCCTGCTCGCCGATGCCGAGCGAGCTGCCGTGCGCGCTCAGGCCGAGGCCACCGACCTGCCCGGCGTCGCGCATTCACTGGGGCCCGCGATCGCGGCGCGCGCCGCCCTGGCCTGCGGCCAGATCACCTCGTCCACCGCACTTTTCGATCAGGTGTCCGTCGTCCTGGCCGGGCACGCGACGGGCTGGGGCTTCCGCTACAACATCGCCCGGGCGACCGCGCTGGCGATGCGCGGATCGGGCAACGAGGCCGCCGAAATCCTCGACCGACTCGACACGCTGCCACGTAGCTTCCGCCAACTGGACTACGAGCGCAGCCTGGGCAGGGCGTGGGTATCGGCGAGCCAGGGTGCCCTGCACGAAGCGATCGGGATCCTGTGGGCGGCGGCCGACGCCGCCGCCGGGAAGAACCAGTTCGCCGCCGAGGTGCTGCTGCGGCAGACCGCGACACAGTTCGGCGACCGCACCCAGGGCGACCGGCTCGGCGAACTGGCCACCTTGGTGGAGGGCCCGCGGGCGCCGTTGGCGGCCCGGTTCGCCGCCGCACTGCATGCCGGGGACACCGACGAACTGACCTCGGTGTCCGAGGAATTCGAGCAGATGGGCGACCGGGTGGCCGCCGTCGATGCCGCCGCGCACGCGGCCATCGTGCACCGCAACGCGGACCGTAAGGGCTCGGCGTTGACATGCTCGGGCCGGGCCGACACGCTGGCCGCCGAATGCGGGGTCAGCACACCCGCCCAGGAACAGGCCAGCGAGCGGATTCCGCTGACCGCCCGGGAACGTGAGGTGGTGGCCGTGCTCGCCTCGATGACCCCGATGCCGAGCAACCGGGTGATCGCCGATCGGTTGACGCTGTCGGTGCGCACCGTGGAGGGCCATATCCTGCGGGCGATGGCCAAGACCGGAACCACCACCCGGGCCGAACTGGCCGAACTGTTCCGTCGACGCCGCCCCTAGACTTGCGCCCGTGAGTTCCGCGTTGGACGGCCTGATCGCCGCATTGCCCGAGGGCACCGTCGTCACCGATCCCGATATCGTCGCCTCCTACCGGCAGGACCGCGCCGCCGACCCGGATGCCGGGACCGCACTGGCGGTGCTGCGGCCCCGCGGCACGGCCGAGGTACAGACCATCGTGCGGTGGGCGGCGCAGCACGGTGTCGCCGTCATCCCGCGCGGGGCGGGCACCGGTCTGTCCGGCGGGGCGACCGCCCAGGACGGCAGCGTGGTGCTGTCCACCGAGCGGATGCGCGATATCAGCGTCGACACCGCGACCCGCACCGCGGTGGCCCAACCCGGCCTACTCAACGCCGAGGTGAAGAAGGTCGTCGCCGAACACGGCCTGTGGTACCCGCCGGACCCGTCCTCGTTCGAGATCTGCAGCATCGGCGGCAACATCGCCACCAACGCCGGCGGTCTGTGCTGCGTCAAATACGGAGTCACCACCGACTATGTGCTGGGCCTGGAAGTGGTGCTGGCCGACGGCACCGCGGTGCGCCTCGGCGGTCCGCGCCTGAAAGATGTTGCCGGACTGAGCCTGACCAAGCTGTTCGTCGGCAGTGAGGGCACGCTCGGCATCATCACCGAGGTCACGTTGCGACTGCTGCCGCCCCAGCACACCCCGTGCACCGTGGTGGCGACCTTCGACTCGGTGGAAGCTGCCACTGAAGCTGTTGTTGCGGTGACCGCACGTATCCGGCCGTCGATGCTGGAGTTCATGGACGCCGCGGCGATCAACGCCGTCGAGGACAAACTGAAGATGGGCCTGGACCGCAGCGCGGCCGCGATGATGGTGGCCGCCTCCGACGACCGTGGCCCGGCCGGCGCCGAGGATGCCGAGTTCATGGCCCGGGTGTTCTCCGAAGCCGGTGCGACGGAGGTGTTCTCGACATCGGATCCGGCCGAGGGCGAGGCCTTCGTGGTGGCCCGCCGCTACGCCATCCCCGCGGTGGAGGCCAAGGGCTCGCTGCTCTTGGAGGATGTCGGGGTTCCGCTACCCGCGCTCTCGCACCTGGTCGCCGGGATCGAGAAGATCGCCGCCCAGCACGACCTACTGATCTCGGTGATCGCCCATGCCGGTGACGGCAACACCCACCCGCTCATCGTGTTCGATCCCGCCGACGCCGGTATGGCGCGACGGGCCGAGGTCGCCTTCGGCGAGATCATGGACCTGGCGGTGTCGCTGGGTGGCACCATCACCGGCGAGCACGGTGTGGGACGGCTCAAGAAACCTTGGTTGGCAGGATATCTGGGGCCTGAAGCCATGGACCTGAACCGTCGGATCAAGGCGGCGCTGGACCCGGCAGGCATACTGAATCCGGGGGCCGGAATCTAGACGGGAGCATCGTGGAGCCTGTGCACTTCCAAGGCGCGGTCGAGGCCGACATCAGGGACTCCACCCCGGACTGGGGGCCGTACCGCACCGCGACGGCGCCGGCGGGCGCACCCAATGTGCTCTATCTGCTGTTCGACGATATCGGCATCGCCACCTGGGATTGTTTCGGCGGCCTGGTCGAGATGCCGAACATCACCCGGATTGCCGAGCGCGGGATCCGGTTGAGCCAGTTCCACACCACCGCGCTGTGTTCGCCCACCCGCGCCGCGCTGTTGACCGGGCGTAACCCGACGAGCGTCGGGGTGGCCTCGGTGCTCAACATGGCCGACGGGTACCCGGGACATCACGGCCGCATCCCGCCGGAATCGGCGATGATCTCGGAGGTGTTGAGCGAACGCGGCTGGTCCACCTATGCCGTCGGGAAATGGCACCTGGCCCCGATCGAGGACTGCCATGCCGCAGGGTCGCGTCGGTACTGGCCACTGCGCCGGGGCTTCGACCGCTTCTACGGATTCCTCGACGGGATGACCGACCAGTGGTATCCCAGCCTGGTCCGCGACAATCAGCCGATCGATCCGCCGGCCACGCCGGAAGAGGGCTACCACCTGTCCAAGGACCTCGCCGACAACGCCATCGAGTTCCTGCGCGACCACCGCGCCGGTGCACCCGACAAACCCTGGTTCATGTACCTGTGCCCCGGTGCCGGGCACTCACCCCATCAGGTGGACAGTACCTGGGCCGACCGGTACCGCGGCACGTTCGACATGGGCTATGAACGCTACCGCGAGATCGTGTTGGCCAACCAGCACCGGCTCGGCCTGCTCCCACCGGAAACTGGCCTGTCCCCGATGAATCCGTACGCCGATGCCCACAGCCCGGACGGTATCGAGTGGCCGGCCGGTGAGAACGTCACCCCGTGGGACTCGCTCACCGACGACGAGAAGCGCGTGTCATGCCGGATGGCCGAGGTGTTCGCCGGGTTCCTGAGCTACACCGATGCGCAGATCGGGCGCATCCTGGATCATCTGGAAACCACCGGGGCACTGGACAATACGATCGTGGTCATCATGTCGGACAACGGAGCCAGCGGCGAGGGCGGACCGGACGGCACACTGGCCGAGTCGGTGCCGATGTTCGGCGGTACCGACACCACCGCGGAGCGGGTGCGGCGGTTACCCGAATTCGGTGGCCCGGCAACGCAGATGAACTACTCCAATGGCTGGGCGATGGCCTTCAACACGCCCTACAAGCTCTACAAGCGTTATGCCTCGCACGAGGGGGGCATCGCTGACCCGTGTGTGATCTCCTGGCCGGCCGGACTGGCGGCCCGCGGGCTGACATCCGATCGGTACACCCATGTCAGCGATGTCACGCCCACGCTCTATGACCTGTTGGGCATCGGTGCGGTCGACACCGTCGGCGGTATCGCCCAGACACCGCTGGAGGGCACCAGTTTTGCGGCCGCACTGCATGATCCGTCGGCCGAAACCGGCAAAAGCACGCAGTTCTACTCGATGTTGGGCACCCGCGGCCTCTGGCATGACGGCTGGTTCGCCAACACCGTGCACCCGCCCACGGCGGCCGGTCCGCGCGGCTGGTCGGCGTTCGACCGCGACCGTTGGGAACTGTTCCACATCGCCGCCGACCGCAGCCAGTGCCACGACCTCGCCGCCGAACACCCCGCGAAACTGGCCGAGCTGCAGGCGTTGTGGCACGAGCAGGCAGTCGCCCACCACGCCTACCCGCTCAGCGACCTGAGCGTCGGGGAGATCATCGGCCGCGCGCTCGCGGAGATCGGCGAACCACCTCGGCAGGCGATCCTGCTGCCGGGCGCTCCGGCCGGGCACACCGCATTCCGCGGCCTCGTCCGGGGGCGTTCCTTCACGTTGCACACCGCGGTGGCCGTGTCCGACGATGCCGAGGGCGTCCTGTTCTCTCAGGGATCGCGTCATGGTGGCCAGGCGCTGTTCGTCGCCGACTCCCGGCCGACCTACGTGTGCAACCACGCGGGAACCGAGCAGACCGTCGTCTCCGCTGCGCCGATCCCGGCCGGCACGCACGTTCTCGCGGTCACGTTCACCCGTACCGGCAGCGTGGACGGCACGCCGGACGTGATCGGCGATGTCACCATGACGGTGGACGACCATGTTGTCGGAACTGCGGAGGGCCTCCGGATGGCCGGGATGGACATCCTGCAAAGGATCTGCGCGGGGCGCAGTGTCGCCTATTCGGTATCGGCGCAGTACAGCTCGCCGTTCCCGTTCCGCGGCGGCAGCTTCGACGAGATCGTCCTCGACTTCCACGATGCGGACCACAGCGCGGGACCGCCCACCGAGACCGTCTTCGCGGCGGACTGAGGGGCTAGGGAGCCGGCGTGTAACCGACGGCAGCCTTCACCTCGAGATACTCGTGGAAGCCGAAATCGCCCCGCTCGCGCCCATTTCCGCTCGATTTGTACCCGCCGAACGGGGCGTTGATATCGAAGGCATGATTGATCGCGACAGAGCCCGCCCGGATGCGCCGGGCCACCGCCCGGGCAGCCTCGATATCGGCGGCCCAGACATAGCCGGCCAGCCCGTACTCGGTGTCGTTGGCGATCGCGATCGCCTCGTCGAGATCGTCGTAGCCCAGGATGCACAGCACCGGTCCGAAGATCTCCTCGCGGGCGATGGTCATATCGTTGGAGACCCGGGCGAACACCGTCGGCTTCACGTAGTAGCCGGTGCTCAGACCGTCAGGGCGGCCCAACCCGCCGACCACGAGTTCGGCCCCGGCGTCGATGCCCTGAGAGATCAGGCCCTGGATCTTGTCGAACTGCACCTTCGAGGCGACCGGACCGATGGCCTTGTCGTCGGCCAGATCCCCGACGACGACGGATGCGCCGACCTCGCGGGCAATGGCGATCGCCTCGTCCATCCGAGAATTCGGGACCAGCATGCGCGACGGCGCATTACAACTCTGCCCGCTGTTGAGCATCATCGCCGACACCCCGGCACCGACACCGGTCGCGAACGAGTCGTCGTCGAGCACGATGTTGGGGCTCTTGCCGCCGAGTTCCTGACTGACGCGTTTCACCGTCGGTGCTGCGTTGCGCGCGACCTCGATACCTGCGCGGGTCGATCCGGTGAAGGACACCATGTCGATATCGGGGTGGCTGGACAGAGCCGCACCGACGCCGGGTCCGTCGCCGTGCACAAGATTGAACACACCCGCGGGAACGCCTGCGGCGTCCACGATCTCGGCGAAGATCTGCCCCGAGTACGGCGCCACCTCGGAGGGTTTGAGCACCATGGTGCAGCCGGCCGCCAGCGCCGGATAAACCTTGGCCGCGATCTGGTTGAGCGGCCAGTTCCACGGGGTGATCAGTCCGCAGACACCGATGGGCTCCTTGATCACCCGGGTGCTGCCGCGGTCGGTTTCGAACTCGAACCCGGTGAGCGCCTCGATGGCCGACGCGAGATGACCGAGGCCCAGATTGACCTGCAGTCCGCCGGATAGTCCGGGAGGGGCACCCATCTCCTCGGCGACCGCGTCGGCGAGGTCGGGCAGCCGGCTCTGGTACTCGGCGAGGATCGCACCCAGCACCGCCAGCCGCTCCTCCCGACTGGTCTGTGACCAGTCCGCGAACGCGCGACGTGCCGTGGTGACGGCCTTGTCCACATCGGCCGCCGAGCCGAGCGCGATACGGCCCGAGACCTCTTCGGTACGCGGATTGTCGACCTCGAGGGTCGCCGAGCCGACGGGATCGACCCACTGACCGTCGATATAGAACCGGAGGTATTCACGCATGGGGACAGCCTTCCTTGTCGGCGCGGCACGCGGGGCCGGTTCGGGACAGGATGTGCGCGCAGATGTCGCGTTCAAGTCGCGCTCCGACGGCGCGGCCGCGGGCCGTTTGGCCTCGTAGAGCGCCGCCGCCGGGCGGGCTGTCCGGCGGCCTCCGGCCGAGGTCGCAAACATCCGCATCCAGTCACCGCCCTAGACTCATGCCATGGGTGTCGTCTATCTGGTCCGGCACGGGCAGGCCAATCCGGCGGCGTACGGCATGGCGTCCCGGGAGGCCGGTACCGGCGGCCTGACCGAGAAGGGTCGGGCACAGGCCAAGAGCACCGGCGTGTGGCTGGCCGAACGCACCGGCACGGTCACCGCGGCGGTCTCGGGTGCGCTCGCCCGGCAACGTGAGACGTTGGAGTTGATCCTGCCCGCCCTGGACGTCGACACCGGGCCTACCGGCGTCCGCTGCGACCCGGGCTGGGACGAATACGATATGGACGCCATCCTGGGCGGAGGTGAACGGGCTGCCACCGGGGTCGGTAAGGATCTACAGCGCGAGATCGACGCGGCGTTGGTCGACTGGGTGGCCGGAGCGCCGGTTCCCGGCGGAGAAACCTACGGACAGTACCGGGATCGCTGCGCCGCGGCGTTCGAGGCGGTGCGCTCCGACTCCGGTAGCGGGCGCACCGTGGTGGTCGCGTCGTCGGCGGGCACCATCTGTCAGGTGCTCGCCGCGCAGTTGGGTCTCGACGGCGCCGGCTGGATCCGGCTGTCCCGCACGATGATCAACGCATCGATCACCAAACTGATCGTCGGTGGCCGCGGCGCGTCGGTGGTGTCGATCAACGAACACGGTCATCTCGAGGGCGGCGCGGACCTGATGACCTTCCGCTGAGCGGTCACAGCGCGAACTCGTCGAACCGGATCGCGCCGGCCGCGGTATCGGTCATGTCGACGTACCAACTGGTGACCGTTCCGGTGCCGGTGTGCAGCGCCTGGAACACGATCAGATCGTTGTTGCCGATGTATGGTTCGCCGCGCCGTGGCGCACGGGTCGGCAGCACCGGCATGAGGCCACCCGGATTACCCTGGGCCAGATAGTTCTTCGCATTCCACGGTGACGGTGGAACGGTGCGTTGTGCCCCCGAGATCGGCAGGAAAGCGCCATAGCTGTTGCCGGTGTTGGACGCCTCCAGATAGTTGACGCCGCCGGGTGAGACGAACCGGTTCCACAGGTGGCTGTGGCCGTTGTACACCAGATCTACGCCGGCGTCCTCGAACAGCGGCGCCACGTCGCGGACCAGGATGTTCTGTTCTGCCGGGTACTCGTAGCGGATACCGGTCAGTCGGCCGGCGTCATCGTGTTCCTCGATGCGCTGGGGATGGGCGAACGGCGGCATGGCGTTCTCGCCGAGGCTGTTCGGCCCCTCGTGCAGCATCACCACGGTGTAGCGGGCCGCCCGGAACTCCGGCGAGTCCAGTTCTGCCTTCAGCCAACGATATTGCGCCGAGCCGACTCTCAGATCCTCGAAGACGAACTCGCCGTACCCCTGCGCCAGCGGGTCGCTCAGGTTGCTCGTCGCCTCCCGGTAGCGCGTGCTGCCGGCGGCGTCGACACTATCGGCGCGCCAGATGCGGGTGGCGAACAGGGTCACCAGCCGGATGTCGCCCACCGTGGTGGCGTAATACCGTTGCCCGCAGGGCAGCGTGAAGATCTCCTCGAAAGTGGTCGTCGACCACGAATTATCGTGCACCCATTGCACTTTGCCCGCTGCCCCGCCGCGGTAGGCCGCTTCGGCCACCGCCCGGGGCACCGGATTGCCGAAGGAGTCGTCCAGCGAACTGTGCCCGGCGCGGCGGCCCTGTACCTCGTGGTTGCCGACGGCCGGGTACAGCGGCGCATTCTGCAGGATCGCCGCACCGCGGTACACGGTGCCGTCGGTGGCCTCACGGCCGCCGCGACCCTGCATCGCCGGGAAGAACGCCGAGCCGCGTTGATCGTCGAACCATTCCGAGGCACGGTCGGGGACGTTGACCAGATCACCGGGCATGAACACCGCGTCGATGGGCCCGAGTTCGGCGGCGATGGTGCGCTCGGCCCACTCCAGGTTGGCCGGGGTGTTGACCATCAGCTGGTGATCTGAGGTCAGCATGATCACCGCGGGCTCGCCCGCCACCAGCGGCCCACGGGCACTGTGCGTTCCCGATACCGCCGCGGTGTCACCGTGCACGCTGACCACCCGGTAGGGCAGCCGCGCACCGGCGGGCACCGCGATCCTCGCGCTGTGCCGGAACACATCCCGGTCGGCGATGCCGGTCACCGGTTTGCGGTCGGCCGGCAGTCGTGAATCGGCGTCCTCGCCGACCTGGGACAGCTTCGTCGTCGACGCGGTGTACACCTCGACATCGGGTGCCCCGGCGTCGAGTGCCTGCCGGATCTGCCTGTCGGACAGCGCACCGACCCCGGGCCCCACCAGGACATGGTGCGCATCACCGCCGAATTCGGTGAACCAGGCGACCTCGGTGACCTCCGGAGCGGGGCGCTGCAGGAACGGATCGGTCAGCAGGACAGCCGTTTTCTGTGCCTGCACCGGTGCCACCCCCGTCACCGCACAGATCGCCACACACCCGAGTATCACGCAGGTCCGCAGGTTCACGCATCCCAGCGTGGGCCACCGGGGTGAACAGCCGGTGGACGGGACGGGTTTGTCAGGAGTTCTGCGCGACGATCTGCCAGTCCGAGGCGGAGCGCTGCTGCGCCCAGAACTGGGCGAAACGACCGCCGGTGGCGAGCAGTTCGTCGATGGTGCCGTCCTCGACGATGCGACCGGCATCGACAAACAGCACCCGGTCGGCGCGGCGGATGCTGGCCAGCCGGTGCGCCACGATCACCCGGGTGCGGGGGCGGACATCGGCGGTCAGCGCATCGACAACGGCCGCCTCGTTCTCGGTGTCCAACGCGCTGGTGGCCTCGTCGACGAGCAGCACCGGCGCCGGCTTGACCAGTGCCCGGGCGATGCTGACCCGCTGCCGCTCGCCGCCGGACAACGCCGACCCGGCCTCCCCCACCGAGGTCTGCTCGCCGTCGGGCAGCCGCGCCGACAGCTCGTCGACCCGCGCCAGTCTGGTTGCCGCCGCCAGGGTTTGCGCATCGGCCGCCGGATCACCGACCAGGATGTTGTCGCGCAGCGAACCGTCGAACAGGTACGGGTGCTGGAACACCACACTGACCGCGGCGCGGCGCGCCACCGGATCCAGGTCGGCCAGGTCGACACCGTCGAAGCGCACCCGGCCGGTGTCCGGACCGTGCAGACCGGCGATCAGCGCCAGGATGGTGCTCTTACCGGATCCGGAGGGGCCCACGATGGCCGTCGTGCTCCCCGGTTCCAGGGCGAAGCTGACATCGTCGAGCACGGGTGCGCCGCCGTAACCGAAGGTGACGCCCTCGAATTCAATACGCGGTGCGGTGTCACCGGCGCGGACACCGGTCCCGCCCGACTGCGCCGGCGCGTCGAGCACCTGCTGGATCCGGCCGAGGGTCGCGCGGGTGGACTCCAGCGCCCCGGACAGTTCGCTGAGGATCGTGAACGGTTCGAGATAGCGGGCGATGACGACGATGAGCGCGATGGCCTCGGGGACCGACAGGTCGCCGCGCACGGTGAGCAGCGTTGTCGCCGTGGCGAACACGATCAATGCCAGTTGCGAGGCCAGACTGAACAGCAGCTGGCCGGGCACCTGCATGGTGAGCAACTTCAGACTGGCGCCGTGCTGTGCCTCCAGCGCAGAGCCGACCAGGCTGCGGGCCGGCTCGACGCGGCGGGCGGCCCGCAAGGCCTGCTGGGTGCGGGCGAACTCGATGATGCGTTCGGTGAAGGCGGTGTTCGCAGCCGACGCCACCCGGTCGGCGGTCCGGGTCAACCGTCCGGCCAGCCACAGCGCGCCGAGCAGCACCACGACACCGATCAGCGCCGCCAGGCCCAGCGGTACCGAGATCGCCAGCAGCGCCACCGCGATCGCGGCCGGCAGCAGCACGGCACCGATCAGCGGGGTCAACAGGTTGACCACGAGCCCGACCAGTTCGGGCCCGGTCGCGGCGATGGCCTGGCGGGTGGCGGCGGTGTTGTCGTGCGAGAACCAGTCCAGCTTGATATCCGGCAGCCGGTCGGCCATATCGTGCTGGGTGCTGTCGAGCACCGCGAAGCCGATGTCGAAACCCAGCTTGGCGGTGGCGGTGTCGACGATCCACCCGGCCACGGTCAGCGCGGTCAACCAGCCCAGCCAGACCCACGCGTCGGCCGGCGTCGGGCTGAACAGCGCGGCCACCAGTGGCACCAGCAGCACCACGCCGACCGCACGCAGCAGCACCGACAGGACCGTCAGCACCGTGTACAGCCCCACCTTGGACCGTCGGTCGCCTGGGATAAGGGCCAGCAGGGTACGGATCATCGGGTGGCCTCCTGTCCCACGGGCACGGCACGACCGGAATCCCACAGCGATTTGTAGCGTCCCCCGGCGGCGAGCAGCTCGTCATGGGTTCCGGATTCGGCGACCGCGCCGTCGTCGAGCACCACGATCTGATCGGCATGAGTGATGGTGTGCAACCGGTGCGCGATGACGAGCACGGTGCGGTCCCTGGTCAATCGGTTGAGCGCCTGCTGGACAAGGTATTCCGATTCCGGATCGGCGAAGGCGGTGGCCTCGTCCAGGATCAGCACCGGGGTATCGGCCAGGATGGCCCGGGCGATGGTGAGGCGCTGGCGCTCACCGCCGGAGAGTCCCGATCCGGCTCCGAGCACGGTGTCATAACCCTCCGGCATCCGTTCGATCCGATCGTGGATCTGGGCGTCCCGGGCGGCCGCGGTGACCCGGTCCGGGTCGGCATCTGGTACCGCCAGGGCGATGTTCTCGGCGGCGGTGCCGTGCACCAGCTGGGTCTCCTGCAGCACGAAGCCGATCCGCCGGTACAGCTCGTCGGCCGCCAGGGTGCGGATATCGTCGCCGCCGATGCTGATGGTGCCCTGCTGCACATCGTGGAAACGCGCCAACAGCGCGGCCAGTGTGGACTTCCCGGATCCGGACGGGCCGACCAATGCGGTGACCGTGCCGGGTTTCAGGGTCAGGGTGAGGTCCTTGATGACGGGCACCTCGGGCCGGTAGCCGAAGGTGACCCGGTCGAAGACCACCGTCTGCCCGGCGCTCGCGCCGGTGGTGCCGGCGGGCTGTGCGGTCACCGGTGCGTCATCGCGGACGGTGAGTTCGGTTTCGTCGAGCACGCTCTGCACCCGTCGGGCGGCCAGCATGCCGCCCTGGATCCCGGCCAGCCCATACCCGATGCCCAGCAGCCGGGCGCCGAAGGTCGTGCCCAGCAACAAGAATGGCAGCAGGTTGACCGGGTCCAGACGACCGCTGACCACCAGCGGGGTGCCGACGGCCATGATCAGCCAGAGGAAGGTGGTGGGCCGGGTCACCAGGTCCATCAATGTTTTCTTGCCGATGAACGGCCGCTGCCAGTCGACGAGGAAGCCGATGTAGTCGTCGAGGCGGTTGCGGAAGCTGGAAGACGCGGCGCCACCGAAGATCCGGACCACCGGCTGGCCCTCCAGGTAGGCGCCGGCCTCGCCGCTCATCCGTTCGGCCCATTTGGGAGCCTGCACGATCTTGTTGCCGGACTGGATCGTCATGACCGACATCAGCACCAGGTAGACCAGCACCGGACCGAACAGCACCAATGCGATGCGCCAGTCCACGACGAACAGGTAGACCAGCACGGCGACCGGCGCGATGACAGCGGCCACCGCATCGGGAATGGCATGGGTGATCAGGTAGTGCAACGACAACGTGTCATCCTGCACCAACTGTTTGACCGAGCCCGATCCGCGGGCGGTGAACCAACCCAGCGGCAGCCGGGACAGCTTGGTCAACAGTTGGCCACGCAGCTCACGGGCGAATTGGGCGTCGACGCGGTGCAGCCACAGCGCCAGCGCCGCGGTCAGCACGGTGCCGGTACCCAACAACACGACCGCGGCAATGCCCAAGTCCCACAACCGGTCCGCGTCGGCGCCGGTGAGCAGCAGCCGGGCCAGTTCCACCAGCAGCACAAACGGGGCTAGTTCGATCAGGGTGATCAGCGCCTGCAGCACACCGGAGATGATCAGCTTGGACTTCAGCGGTGCGAGCAGTCGACCGGCGGCTTGCGCCTTCCAGGTGCCTCCGGCAGGCGCCGCCGCAGTGGCCTGCGCCGCGACGCGCTTGGGTGCCTGCGTCGGGGTGGTCCTGGACGTCGCTGGCTGCTCGTCGCCGCGCTTGCTGCCCATCGCCCGGCCCTCGGTCCAGTAGGCCTGGGCGTGAATTTCCTGCTTGGGAAATCCGAACTCGTCGCGCAACCGGGTACGCAGTGCCTTGAGGGCGCCGGCCTCCGGGCCGGCCCAGGCGTACCAGTTGGACCAGTCCCGGGATTCGATGGCCGCGGCGAGTGCCTCGGCGTCCTCGCGGGAAACCCGATGGACACGCAGCCGCGGGTGTTCGGCGAGCGGGATCAGCAGATCGTCGTCGTGGTGCTGTTCCAGATACAGCTCGATCGGAATATCGTGCGGGACCGCACCGATGATGCCGTTGATGGCGGGCTGGGAGGCCGTGTCGCCGATCAGCAGGTAACCCGCGGGCCGGTCGACCGGATCCTCGGCGACCGAGAAGCCCTTGGATCCCATCACCATCGCGGCGATGGTGGCGCCGGGCGCGACACCGGCCGCCCAGGTCGAGGCCGGCCCGGCCGGTTCGTGCAGCACGACGTCGATGGAGAAGTGGCCGGTGGCCGGATCGGACTCCGAGATCGTGTAGGCACGCTGGAACTCGGTGTCGGTGCCGTCGGGATCGGGGAACCAGAACCGCAGCCAGGAGGTCGGCTCGGCGGCGGAGTCCTCGAACACCGTCGGCGACACCATCCGGATGCGTAGGCAGTGCGGCGCCAGCCATTCGGTGCCCAGCACGGTGACCTCGTGATCGCGTGCGCCGAATCCGCGCATCATCACGCCCTGGAATCCGCGTGCCACAGCGCTCTCCTCCCCGGCGCGATACTGCGCGCCTGTTCGGAGCAAGGCTAGCCTTACTTGCCGCCGCATCCGGGTGCACCTCGGCACCCCGGGTGCTCAGCCGTACAGTTCGGGCCTGCGCAGGCTCAGGTACTGCACCGATTCGCCCAGCGCGCTGTGCAGCGGCAGGTCCACGGTGATCACCGTGTCCTCGCGGCCGGCCTCGGCCAGCACCCGGCCGTCGGCGTCGATGGCCCGGCTGCCGCCGTTGAACCGGTGCGGGTCCTCGTCACCGCTGCGGTTGACGTAGATCAGCGGCAGCCGGTTCTCCAGGGCGCGGGCCTGGCTGGCGATCAGGTGGTCGTTGTACAGCGGGTCCATGTTGGCCGCAATGGCGATCAGGATCTCGGCCCCGGCGTCGGCCAGGGTGCGGGCCACCTCGGGGAACTCGATATCGAAGCAGATCATCAGGCCGGCCTTCAGTCCGCCGACCTTTGCCACCAACAGCTCGTCGCCGGCGGTGAAGGCGCCGGCCTCGTCGGCGAACAGGTGGGTCTTGCGGTAGTTGGCCACGATCGCGCCGGAGCTGTCGATGACCACCATCGAATTGAATCTGACGGGCTCGACGTATCCGCCGACGAAGGCCGTACCGGCCCGGGCGCAGCTCGCGGCGATCTCCGCGAAGGCCTGTTCCGCCGGGCGGGCGAGGTCGTCGAGGTCATCGGTCTGATAGCCGGTCAGGGCCAGTTCCGGGACCACCACCAGATCGGCGTCGGCGTGCTCGGAGATCAGTGCGGCCAGCCGTGCGCTGTTCTGCTCGATATCCCGCGACGCGACGTCGAGTTGCGCGAGTGCGACGCGAAGTGTGGAGCGAGTGTCGGCCATTTGAACATTGTCTCCGATCCGCGCGCAGATACGGCTGTAGCTGACTAGGCTGCGCATCGCTGGGCTTTGCTGGGGAGGCAAATATGGCACCGGATCGGCGGAGGAATTCGGAGCACGCGCGGTGGCGCATCGGGGTGCTGTTGGTGGCGCTCGGCATCGGCGCCGCCATCGCCGGCGGGGCCGGGGTCGCCCACGCCGACGAGGCCGCGGGTGCGCCGTCGACGAGCGCGTCATCGACGGAATCGCGGCCCGACACGTCGACACCGGACACGCCCACCGTCGCGCGGTCCACGGCCGGTGACGACGAGGACGCTCCCAAGCCCGGGTCGCGGCGCCACACCACCGCAGCCGAATCGCGAGAGTCCGACGAGTCCGAGGAGTCCGAGCCCGCCGCGGTCCGCCGGTCGGCGCCACGCACCGCGCGCACCGCACCCCTGACCGCGACCCGCCCCGAGGCTCCCGCAGCCGTCGTCACGGTCCAGCCGGAACCCGAACCCGCTGTCGCGCCGACGGTCCCGTCCCCCACCGACGCGGCGAGCACGCCGTACGGTGATATCGGCAAGTGGATGCTGACGTGGGGCGACCGGATCGCGAACTGGGGCGGCAAGAAATACCAGGGCCGGACACTGTTCGAGGCCGTCAACGTCATCATCGTCGACCCGAACTCCACCTCGACAGCCCAGGCCGCCGATCGACTGAACAAGGCGATGTTCCGGTCCGGGTTCCCGGCCCAGCCGTTGCACAGCTTCGGGTTCCGGGGCCGCATCGACGACGTGACCTACGGCCAGCGCCCCAAGGGGCTGCTGCTGAGCTACTCCAACGACTTCTTCCTGCGCCCCAACGATCACGGCCGCATCTTCGGGCCCGATCCGGTCCAGACCGATACGGGCTTTGTGTGGAGCGCGGCGTTCAGCACCGAGAAGGTGGGCTTCACCGGGTGGCTGCCCGGGCACGTCTACGTGTCGTCGAACCGGGCCCGGGACTCGCTGGCCACGGCGCTGGTGAACAGCGGGCAGGCCACATTCGGCGGCATGGTGCCGCTGGACAACGCGTACAACACCGCGACGACGACCACGGGTGACCATGACGGGTTCGCCGTCGTGCTGGTGCTGACCGGGATCGGTGGGCCACCCCGGCGGGAGATGCTGGTCAGCCTGCCGGGCGAGGTGGCCTCGGGGCTGACGTCGGCGTCCTCACCCGCGCGGACCTGTCCGGCGTTCCCGGCAACGGCGGTGTCGCTGCAATGTCCGACTCGGAGCGACCACACTGAGAGCGTCACATCACGATCCCGCACCTATTGACATTCAACGCCCAACTGTCGTACTCATAAGACATGACAGCCCATGTGTCTCACACGGCGCCGCCGGTCTTTCAGCTCGGCTCCGCCGAAACCTGGCCCGACCCGTGGCCGATGTACCGCGCCCTGCGCGACCACGACCCGGTCCAGCACGTCGAGCCGGGTGACTATTACGTGATGTCCCGGCACGCCGACATCTGGGCCGCCGCACGGGATCACCGCACCTTCTCCTCCGCCCAGGGCCTGACCGTGAACTACGGCGAGCTGGAGATGATCGGCCTCGCCGACAACCCGCCGATGGTCATGCAGGATCCGCCGGTGCACACCGAGTTCCGCAAGCTGGTGTCGCGCGGGTTCACCCCGCGCCAGGTCGAGGCCGTCGAGCCCAAGGTCCGCGAGTTCGTCGTCGAGCGCATCGAGGGGTTGCGCGCGAACGGCGGTGGGGACATCGTCGCCGAGTTGTTCAAGCCGCTGCCGTCGATGGTCGTCGCACACTACCTCGGGGTGCCCGAGGAAGACCGCGGCCAGTTCGACGGCTGGACCGACGCCATCGTCGCCGCCAACACCGCAGACGGCGGGATCGGCGGCGCGCTGGAGACTCTCGGTGATGCGCTCGGCGGGATGATGGCCTACTTCACCGCGCTCATCGAGAAACGCCGCGTCGAACCCGAGGACGATACGGTCTCGCATCTGGTGGCCGCCGGCCAGGAAGAAGGAGCCGCCGACGTCGTCGATCTGCTCTCGATCCTGGCCTTCACCTTCACCATGGTCACCGGCGGCAACGACACCACCACCGGGATGCTCGGCGGGTCGGTGCAGCTGCTGCACCGCCATCCCGAACAGCGCCGCCTACTGGTCGAAAACCCGAATCTGATACCGGATTCCGTCGACGAGTTCCTGCGGCTGACCTCCCCCGTCCAAGGTCTGGCACGCACCACCACTTGTGATGTCACGGTCGCGGACACCACCATCCCGGAGGGCCGCCGGGTGCTGCTGCTCTACGGCTCGGGCAATCACGATGAGCGCCAGTACGGAACGGACGCCGAGGAATTGGACGTCCGGCGTAAACCGCGCAACATCCTGACCTTCAGCCATGGCGCGCATCACTGCCTGGGCGCGGCCGCGGCCCGCATGCAGTCGCGGGTCGCGCTGGAGGAACTGCTCACCCGGATACCGGATTTTGAGGTCGATCTGGACAACGTGGTGTGGGCCGGTGGCAGCTACGTGAGACGCCCGTTGTCGGTGCCGTTTACAGTCCTACAATGAGCGATTGGCTGGCGGACCGGCGGACCGAGGCGGCGTCCGAACGCATTCTCGACGCGGCCGAGCAGTTGTTCACCCACCATGACGCGGCGGGTGTCGGGATGAACGAGATCGCCCGTGCCGCAGGATGTTCGCGCGCGACGCTGTACCGCTACTTCGAGAACCGCGATGTGCTCTACACAGCGTACGTGCACCGGGAGACGCACCGGCTGTTCGCCGAGATCGGTGCCCGCCTGGCCGAGATCAGCGGTGCGCACGACCCATTGGTCGAAGGCGCCCTGCTGGCGCTGCGCCGGGTCCGCGAAACCCCGGCGCTGGCCTCCTGGTTCGCCGCGACAGCCAGCCCGATCGGCGGCCAGATGGCCGACCGGTCGGAGGTCATCCACACCCTCGTCGAGGGATTCCTGATCGGACTCGGTGACGATCAGCCGGCTGTCACGCTGCGGGCACGCTGGCTGGTGCGGGTGCTGATCTCACTGCTGCAATTCCCCGGACACGACGACGCCGACGAGCGCACCATGCTGGCGACGTTCGTGGCGCCGACGGTCGGCGGGTTTGTCAGGCAGCCCAGTACGCGCGTGCCTTGACCGCCTTGCGGGGAATCTTGTAGTCGTCACGCAGCACCTTGGCCACCGCGCGGGTGGTGCGGTTGTCACAGGCCACCCAGCCGAAGTGGTCCGGCGCGTCGAAGGCCGCCTCGGCGACGGCCTTGACCAGTGCGGCACCGTTGCCCTCGCGATCGATCCAGGTGACATCGGCTCGGCCGGTGGGGATTTCGCGGTCATCGTCGTGCGCGGACTCCAGGAAGACCTGCGCCGGTGCATCACCGATCGCTTCCAGCAGTGAGTTGATCGCCGGCAGCGAGGCCGCATCGCCGACGATGACATACCCGGCCGGCGCGGGTTCCGGGATCGAGAAATCGCTGCCCAATACCGTCACCTCCAGGGTGTCGCCGACCGCGGCATCGCGCGCCCACCGGGTGGCGATACCCTCATGCATGGCGAAATCGATGTCCACCGTGCCGGTTTCGGGATTCGGGTTGACCAGGGTGTATCCGCGCTGGTGCGCGCGCCAACCGTCGGGGAACCAGCCCCGGACCCACATGGTCGGGTGGATCGCACGCTCGGTGAGCAATTCCGGTCCGGTGAAGTGCAGCCGCAGAAAATTCGGCGTGATCTCGGTCCGGCCGGTGACGGTCAGCGTGTAGTCGCCGCCCTGCCACAACTTGACCAGGGCACCTTCGATACCGCGTTCCGGTTTCAGATTCAGGTCGATCATCTGCCCTCCTAAGTCGATACTTAGGTAAGCATACCCTTACTATGATTCGGCGCGGTCGCGCACGCGGGTCAGTCGGTGCAGGAGCCAGGACACCGGGATGGTGACCGCCATGGTGCCGAAGAACAGCGCCCACATCGACCCGGTGTAGATGTGGAAGCCCAAGATCTCCACCATCACCAGTTCCATCAGGATCAGGTGGACCAGGAAGATCTCGTAGGAGATCTCGCCGAGGAACACCATCGGCCGACTGGCCATCAACCGGTAGTACCAGCCCGGTTTCTCGGTGCCCGAGGGCAGCGCCAGCGGTGCCACCACCAATGTCGCGATGGCCATGTAGAACACCGTCTTGACCACCGCCTCGCTCAACAACGCCGGCGAGGTGGTGGGCGCGCCGGCCAGCGGTGTCGAGGCGATCAGATAGCAGATCGCCGCGAGCGGCAGGCAGACCAGGGCGTACGCGCGGGCGTCGCCGGTGAATTCCAGCACCGTCAGCAGCATCCCGCCGACAAACCAGGCCAGATACGTCGGCAGCCACAGCGGTGCGGCGTCGGGCAGGAAGTCGGTCGTGTGCACCAGCCACAGCCAGGCCGGGCTGATCGCGAACAGCGCCGTCAACCCCGCCAGCAACAGCCCGGGCCGCCACCGCCGCCGGCACAGCACGACCAGCAACAGCCAGGCCAGCACCGGCAGCGCCAGGTAGAACGAGACCTCGACCGCAAGGCTCCACATCTGCGTCATGCCCTGGTGCAGAAAGGTGTACACGTAGTTGTCGGTGTAGATCTGGGTCAGGGTCAGGTTGCGCAGCAACCCTTCGGCGGTGTGTCCGGGGTTGGGGCCGGCCTCGCGGAAGTGGTACAGCGTGTAGGCCACCGCGACGGTGACGACGTAGGCGGGCATGATGCGTCGCACCCGGTGCCATGCGTAGCGGCGCACCGACGGCGCGGGTCCACCCGAGGCTGCGGCGCGTACCCACGGCCGGAACAACAGGAAACCGGAGAGCACAAAGAAGATCGGCACCCCGATCTCGGCGCGCGACCAGAACGAACCCCAGAAACCCTGCGGGTACTTACCGGTGGTGTACGCCGCGTGGGTCAGCACCACCAACAGCGCGGCGACCGCACGGACCCCGGTGAGCGCAGCGACCCGGCCGGTGGCCGAGACGGACTCCAGACCACCTTGGGCGGCGCGCTGCAGCGTCACGAGTCCTTGCGGCGGGGCTTGCTGTTGCCGCTCCCGCGGTCGGGTTGCAGGTTGATCAGCATCCCCTGGATGCGGGTGTTCTCCAGCTTCTTGTAGACCTCACGTGGCAGCTTGGCGGGCAGTTCCACCAGCGAGTGGTCGACCTTGATGTTGATATGACCGAAATCGCTGCGGTTCAGGCCGCCCTCGTTGGCGATGGCGCCGACGATCGCGCCCGGTGCCACCTTGTGCCGCTTACCGACCGCGATCCGGTAGGTCGCCAGATCGCTGCGGGTGCTGTGCTTCTTGCGTCCGGGCCCGTCCTCGCGCGGCGCACGCTCGGTGCGCTCCTTGCGCTTCTCCGGCGGCGGCTCGGTCATCAGGAACGCTTCGCCGTCACGGGACAGCAACGCCAGCGCGGCCGCGATATCGGCCATCGGGACGTCGTTGTCGCGCTCGTAGTCCTCGATGAGGCGACGGAACAGATCGATGCCCGGCTTGTTCAGCCCCTCGCTGATCGAGTCGCGGAACTTGTTGACCCGCTGCTCGTTGACATCGTCGACCGACGGCAACTGGATCTCGACGAGCTTCTGCCGGGTGACCCGCTCGATCGAATTGAGCAGGTGGCGTTCCCGTGGCGTCACGAACAGCAGCGCGGTGCCCGAACGCCCGGCGCGGCCGGTGCGACCGATGCGGTGCACATAGGACTCGGGGTCGTGCGGGATGTCGTAGTTCACCACGTGACTGATGCGTTCCACGTCCAGACCACGCGCCGCCACGTCGGTGGCGACCAGGATGTCGATGGCACCGCTCTTGAGCGACGCGATGGTGCGCTCACGCTGGGCCTGCGGGATGTCGCCGTTGATCGCCGCGGCGGCGAATCCGCGCGCGCGCAGCTTCTCGGCGACCTCCTCGGTGGCCTGCTTGGTACGGACGAACACGATCATCGCGTCGCCCTCCTCGACCTCCAGCAGCCGGGTCAGCGCGTCCATCTTGCGCGGGTAGGACACCTGCAGATAGCGCTGGGTGATGTTCTCGGCGGTCTGCGTCTTCGCCTTGACCGTCACCTCGACCGGGTCGTGCAGGTACTTGCTGGTGATCTTCTTGATCGCCGGCGGCATGGTGGCCGAGAACAGCGCCACCTGCTTGTACTCGGGGGTGTCGGCCAGGATGCGCTCGACGTCCTCGGCGAAGCCCATCTGCAGCATCTCGTCGGCCTCGTCGAGCACCAGGTAATCCAGGTGCGAGAGGTCCAGACTGCCCTTCTCCAGATGGTCGATCACGCGCCCCGGGGTACCGACCACGATCTGCGCGCCGCGGCGCAGCCCCGACAGCTGCGGGCCATAGGACGAACCGCCGTAGATGGGCAGCACCTGCACGCCAGGCAGGTGCGCGCCGTACCGACCGAAAGCCTCGGCGACCTGCAACGCGAGCTCACGCGTCGGCGCCAGCACCAGAGCCTGGGTGTTCTTGCTCGCGGGGTCGATCTTGGACAGGATCGGGATGGCGAACGCCGCCGTCTTACCCGTTCCGGTCTGGGCCAGGCCGACCACATCGGAGCCTTCGAGCATGGGCGGAATGGTGGCGGCCTGGATCGCCGACGGCGACTCGTAGCCGACATCGGCGACGGCCTGCAGCACCGAAGGGTGAATCTGCAGGTCAGCGAAGGTCAGTTCGGGGGCGGGGCTGGGTTCATCGTGCGACGTCATTTCATGAGCAGTCTAAAGCGTGCGAGGCGCCACACCGGGACGGACCGGGCACACCGGTACCGTGCGGTGTTGTGAGGTCGATGGTTCTGGGCGCGTCGGTGGCGGCCGCACTGCTGCTGGCGGGCTGCGGATCCAGTGATTCCACGGTCTCCAAGACCCCGGACGCCCCGGCCCCGGCGCCGCCGAGCAGCACCGTCGCCGCACCGCCGCCCGCCCCGGCCCCGGCGCCCACCCCGGCCGCCGACCCGTGTGCGGTGAACCTGGCCGCGCCCGAGGTCGTGCGCGCGGTGTCCGAGCTGCCCCGGGATCCGCGCAGCAACCAGCCGTGGAGCCCGGAACCGTTGGCAGGCAACTACAACGAGTGTGCGCAGCTGTCGGTGGTGATCGTCAAGGCCAACACCAACGCCGAGAACGCCAACACCCGCGCGGTGATGTTCCATCTGGGCAAGTTCATCCCCACCGGGGTGCCCGACACCTACGGCTTCAACGATGTGGACGCCGCGGCCAGCACCGGCGACACCGTCGCGCTGCGCTACACCGCCGGGGTTCCGGGCCTGGACAGCGTGGTGCGCTTCCGCTGGAACGGCGCCGGGGTCGAACTGATCGGCAACACCGGCTGAGCCGTTCGCCGGGCCCACTCGATTTTCCCGCCTCAGCCTGCGCGCTCACCACTGGCGAAACTCGCGTACCCGTCATGGGCAAGCGCATTCCAACAACGGGTACGCGAGTTTCGCCGGGGTGCGGGTGACCGGCGGTGTCGGGGGCCTCCCCTAGCCTGGATGCGTGTTCAGGGACCCGGGGACAGAAGGCCTTGTCATCTACAGCGCCTCCGACCTCGCAGCTGCCGCCCGCTGCGAATACGCCCTGCTGCGCGCGTTCGACGCCCACCTGGGCCGTGGCCCGAAGATCACCGGCGACGACGACCTGTTGGCCCGCGCCGCCGAACTCGGCGACGATCACGAACAACGCCACCTCGACCAGCTGCGCGAGGATGTCGAGGTCACCGTGATCGGCCGGCCGCGCTACACCGTCGCCGGGCTGACCGCGGCCGCCGAACAGACCATGGCCGCCATCGACCGTCGCGCCCCCGCGATCTATCAGGCCGCCATGTTCGACGGCCGCTTCGCCGGCTTCGCCGACTTCCTCACCCTGGACGGCGACCGGTACCGGCTGCGCGATACCAAGCTGGCCCGTTCGGTGAAGGTGGAGGCGCTGCTGCAGCTGGCCGCCTACGCCGACACCCTCGCCACCGCCGGAGTACCGGTGGCCGACGAGATCGACCTGCTGCTCGGCAACGGCGCCGTGTCCAGCTACCGGGTCGAGGAACTGCTGCCGGTGTACCGGCCCCGCCGCGACGCGCTGCAGCGACTGCTCGACGAACACCTCGCAAGTGATGCGCCGGTGTCCTGGACCGACACCGGTGTGCGGGCCTGTTTCCGGTGCGCCGAGTGCAGTGAGCAGGTCAAGACGACCGATGACCTGCTGCTGGTCGCCGGCATGCGGGTGAGCCAGCGGGCCCGGCTGCTCGACGTCGGCATCACCACCGTGCACGCCCTGGCCGCCCATGACGGGCCGGTGCCCGAGCTGTCCACCCGCACCGTCACCGCGCTGACAGCGCAGGCCCGGCTGCAGATCGCCGACCGGGTCGTCGAGAACGGAAACACCAAACCACCGTTCGAGGTGGTCGACCCGCAACCGTTGATGGTGCTGCCCGACGCCGACAAGGGTGACCTGTTCTTCGATTTCGAGGGCGACCCGCTGTGGACGGTCAACGGCACCGATTGGGGCCTGGAATACCTGTGGGGTGTGCTGACCGTCAACGACGAGTTCACGCCGTACTGGGCGCACGACCGGCCCAGCGAGAAGCAGGCCCTGCAGGACTTTCTGGCGATGGTACGCAAACGGCGCAGGCGCTACCCCAACATGCACATCTACCACTACGCGGCGTACGAGAAGAGCACGCTGCTGCGGCTGGCCGGTCGGTACGGGGTCGGCGAGGACGATGTCGACGATCTGCTGCGCAACGGTGTGCTGGTCGACCTGTACCCCTTGGTGCGCAAGAGCATTCGTGTCGGCACCGAGAGCTACAGCATCAAGTATCTGGAACCGCTGTACATGGGCAACGAGTTGCGCAGCGGCGAGGTCACCACCGCCACCGACTCGATCACCCAGTACGCCAAGTACTGCGCGCTCGCGGCCGACGACCGCGCCGACGATGCCGCGGTGGTACTCAAGGAGATCGAGGACTACAACCGCTACGACTGCCGCTCCACCCGACGGCTGCGCGACTGGCTGGTGGCCCGCGCCATCGAATCCGCGGTACCGCCGCGCGGCCCGCAACGGGTGCGCGATACCGCCGCGGCAGCCACCGTCGAGGTCGCCGATGACACCGAACGCAAGCTCATGCGTTTCGCCGGCGACGGCACCGAGGACCGCACCGTCGAGCAGACCGCGGTCGCCATGCTGTCGGCGGCCCGCGGCTACCACAAGCGCGAGGACAAACCGTTCTGGTGGGCACATTTCGACCGCGTCAACAATCCTGTCGACGAATGGTCGGACAACAGTGATGTGTTCGTCGCCGACCATGCCGAGGTCGTCGCCGACTGGCACACCCCGCCACGGGCCCGCAAACCGCAGCGGCACATCCGCCTGCGCGGCGAGTTGGCCAACGGTGGCCTCGGCGGGGAGATGTTCGCGCTGTACGACCCGCCGTCACCGGCCGGGTTGTCCGAGGACCCCGACCGGCGCGCGTTCGGCAATGTGGTCGTCAACGGATGCGACAACCCTGACGCGCCAACCGAAGTCGTCGTCGTCGAGAAACACAGCGAGCCCTTCGACCGGCTGCCGTTCGCGCTCACCCCGTCCGGCCCGATCAACACCCGACCGCTGCAGGAATCGATCGGCGACACCGCGGCACTGGTCGCGGCCGGGCTGCCGAATCTGCCCGCCGATGCCGTCACCGACATCCTGCTGCGCCGGCCACCCCGCACCGCCCGCGGCGGCCCGCTGCCGGCGACCGGCGTCATCGTCGACGATATGACCACAGCCCTACTGGATCTGGACTCCTCGTACCTGGCGGTGCACGGCCCGCCCGGCACCGGCAAGACCTACACCTCGGCCGCGGTGATCGCCCGACTTGTCGCCGAGCACGGCTGGCGGGTGGGGGTCGTCGCCCAGTCGCATGCCGTGGTGGAGAACCTGTTGGGCGGGGTGCTCGACGCCGGGATCGCGGCCGAGCGTGTCGGCAAGAAGAAGAGCCCCGACAAACCCTGGCGCGAAATCCCCGAGAAGGACTACCCGGCGTTCATCACCGAAACCGACGGCTGCGTGATCGGCGGCACCGCGTGGGATTTCGCGAATGCCGGCCGGGTCCCACGCGGCGCCCTGGACCTGCTGGTCATCGAGGAGGCCGGCCAGTACAGCCTGGCCAACACCATCGCCGTCGCGTCGGCGGCACGCAACCTGCTGCTGCTCGGCGACCCGCAGCAGCTGCCCCAGGTGAGCCAGGGCACCCACCCCGAGCCGGTCGACGAGTCCGCACTCGGCTGGCTGGTGGACGGGCACGCCACCCTGCCCGAGGAGCGCGGATACTTCCTGGACCGCTCCTACCGGATGCATCCCGACGTGTGCCGCCCGGTGTCACGGCTGTCCTATGACGGCCGGCTGCAGGCGCAGGAGCAGGTCAGCGCCGCGCGCCGGCTCGACGGGATCGACCCCGGTGTGCACACGCTGGCCATCGAGCACGCGGGCAACTCCACCGACAGCCCCGAGGAAGCGGACACGATCGTCGCCGATATCCAGGCTCGGCTGGGCAGCGCGTGGACCGACGAAAAGGGCACCGTCGCACTGGATCAGCAGCATGTGCTGGTCGTGACGCCGTACAACGCGCAGGTGGTCGCACTGCGCCGCAGACTCGACTATGCCGGGCTCGACGGTGTCGAGGTGGGCACCGTCGACAAATTCCAGGGCCGCCAGGCGCCGCTGGTGTACATCTCGATGACCGCGTCCTCGGCCGAGGACGTTCCCCGCGGAGTCGGGTTCCTGCTCAACCGGAACCGGCTCAATGTTGCGATCAGCCGGGCCAAGTACGCCGCGCTGATCGTACGGTCGTCGACGTTGACCGACTATCTGCCCTCGACCCCGGGCGGCCTGATCGAACTGGGCGCCTTCCTGGCGCTGTCGGACAACTAATCCTCGCGGGAATGCCTGCCGCGCCGCGCGTGCCGGCCGGGCGCGGGTTGCTCGGTGACATCGAGCACCAGCGGCTGCAACGTATCCAGCCGGGTGGGGGCATCGGAATGAAAACCGTTGCGGGGTAACTGATCGTCGACCGGCTCGGCGAGGAAACCGCCCCAGGACTGCAACCGTTCGGTGGGCTCCTCGAGCTCGAGTGGAACTTCCTCGATCTCGGGCTCCACGATCACCGCGGGCACCACATCCGTGGGCCGGTCATCGGGTACGGCGACCGGCGGCCAGTCCACGGTGTACTCGATGTAGTCATCGTCGTCGACCGTCCAGTCCTCGTCCAGCGAATGCTGTTCGTCGACCGGTGGTGCGTCCGGTGGCGGCAGGTCCTCGGTGGGCACGACCGGAGCGGCGCCGCGCAGGAAGATCGCCCCGACCACGCCGAACAGCGCGATGAAGGCCGGCAGCAGCAGCGACTGGGACAGCGCCGCCGAGAACGGCGCCTCCAGGAAGGACGGCAGCTCGGCGGCCTGCCCTTCGGCCGGCACGGGCTGCGCCTCGCCGCCGAGTTCGGCGCCGATCCGACTCGTCATGAACGCGGCCATCGCGGCGCTGCCCAGCACCGCCCCGATCTGGCGGGTGGCGTTGTACACACCGGACCCGGCACCGGCCGACTCGGGCGGCAGATTGCGGGTGGCGGTGGCCGCCAGCGGCGACCAGATGAAGGCCATCCCGACACCCATCACGGTGAGCGGCACCAGCAGCCGCCAGATCGGGGTCGTCGCCGTCATCTCGAAGGACAGCCAGGTGATCCCGATGGCCAGCAGCGAGAACCCGAACCCGATGATCGGTGTCGGATGGCGGCGGTCGACGATGCGCCCGACAAACGGTGCCAGCACGCCGGAGGCAATCGCCATCGGCGCGGTCAGCAGCGCCGAGCGGGTGTAAGACAAGCCCAGGACCGTCGGGGCGTAGAACATCACCGGCAGGATCATCGCGGTGACAGCGAAGCCGATGACGGCGACACCGATCGTGGACAGCGTGAAATCCCGGTCGGCGAAGATGCGCAGCGGAATCAGTGGTTCGCGGGGGTTGACCGACTGCCAGTAGACGAAGACGACCATCAGCGCCAGACCGATCGCGATCATCGCCCAGATCCACGGCTCCCAGTCGTGGGTCTGCCCCTCCTGAAGGGCGAAGACCACAAAGAACATCGCCAGTCCGGACAGCGCGACACCGATCAGGTCCAGATCGTGATTCTTGGTGGGCAGGATCGGCACCAGCCACCAGGCCAGCGCGAGCCCGATGATGCCGATCGGCACGTTGACGAAGAAGATCCACTGCCAGCCGAGCCCGTCGATCAGCACCCCACCGGCGATCGGACCGACCAGCGTGGCCACCCCGGCAGTCGCGCCCCACACACTCATCGCCACCCCCCGGCCGGCGGCCGGGAAGATCCGGGTGATCATCGACAGCGTCTGCGGTGTCAGCAGGGCCGCACCCAGACCTTGCACCACGCGGGCGGCGATCAGCATCTCGATCGAGTCGGCCAGCCCGCACCACAGCGACGCGGCGGTGAAGACCGCTAGACCGATCAGGTAGAGGTTCTTGGGTCCGTAACGGTCACCCAGTCGGCCCGCCACCAACAGCGGGACGGCGTAGGCCAGCAGGTAGGCACTGGTCACCCAGATGACACCGTCATAGTCGGTGCCCAAGGCCTCCATGATCGGCTTGTTGGCGATCGCGACGATGGTCGAATCGACCAGGATCATGAAGAAGCCGACGAGCATCGCCCACAGCGCGTGCCAGGGGTTGACCGGCCGGGCCTGCCCGGTCATCCGGGAGGCCGCCGCGGTACGTCGGTCGGTGGGGTTCTCGAACATCTACTCGTCATAGGGGAATTGGCGACCCGCCCGACGCTACGGTCCGCCCGGTGTCCCGACAAGTCAGACCGGTTCGACAGCGATTTCGTCGACGATCTCGGGCTCGTCATGCGCGGCCGCCGGCGACCCGACGGTCAGCAGGCCGGCCAGCGCCACCGCCGAACCGACCAGCATCACCAGAGCCAGCGCGAACTCACTGTTACCGAGCACCCCGACCAGTGGGGCCACCGCGGCACCGATGCCGAACTGGGCGGCGCCCAGCATTGCGGCCGCCGTACCGGCAGCCTCCGAATGCCGGGACAACGCGACCGCCGGGGCGTTGGGCAGCACCAGGCCCATCCCACCGAGGAGCACCAGCACCGGCACCAGGAAGCCGGCCAGCCCACCGACGCCGGTGAGGGCCAGCACGACGAACACGGCACCGGCGACCACCGAGACGGCGAGCGCGACGATCATGATCCGCTGCGGGGCGAACCGGCGCAGCAGCACGACATTGGACTGGGTCGACCCGATCAGGATGATCGCGCCGGCCGCAAAGACCAGGGCGAAGGCCTGCTGGTTCAGGCCGTAGTCACCCTGCAGCACAAACGGCGCGGCGGCGATATAGCCGAACAGTCCGGCCATGCCCAGCCCGGCGACGAGCACAAGGGTGACGAAGCGGGCGTCGCGCAGCAGTGCGCCGTACGTGGCGGCGATACCGCCGACCTGCAGCGGACGCCGATGCGATACCGGCAGAGTCTCCGGCAGCGCCAGCGCACCGATCAGCAGCAGGCCACCGGCGAGCACCACCAGGACCGCGAAGACCCAATGCCAGGAGGCGTGCAGCAGCACCGCCGCGCCCAGCGACGGTGCGACCACCGGGGCCACCCCGAGGACCAGGATGAGCCGTGACATCACCGTCGCGGCCGCCGAGTCGACATACAGGTCACCCACCACCGCCACGGCCACCACCGCGGCGGCCGCCGCACCGAAGCCCTGCAGCACCCGGCCGGCGCCGAGCACCGCGATGTTCGGCGCAAACAGACAGATCAGCGAGGCCACCATGTGCAACACGATGCCGACCATCAAGGGTTTGCGGCGTCCGAGGGAATCCGACAGCGGACCGATCACGAGCTGTCCGACGGCGAGACCGGCCAACGTGCCGGTCAGCGTGAGCTGCACGACCGAGGACGACACGGACAGGTCCTCGGCGATCCGCGGCAGCGCGGGCAGATACATGTCGATGGTCAACGGTCCGAGCGCCACCATCAGGCCCAGGACGGTGATCAACCGGATCCGGCTGGGCGCCTTCAGATCAGTTGTCACGCCCAGGGATGCTGTCACGACCAGACCCAGCGTCGCACCGGAGTTTTTTCTTCCCGGTCGCGCCGATAGTGACTCACATCACCCAACCGTCGGAATCGGGCACTCAGACGACCCTCCCGCACGTTGAACCACCGTTAGCCTGGGGAATCGACAGGCACCGCGGGAATCACCCGCGGTTGCGAGGGGAGTACAACTCCAATGGGAGTACAACGTCCAATGGGAGTACAACGATGAACGCCCGGTCCAGCACCAAGAACCTTCCCGCCACCCGCGACGGTGTGGACGAGGATCCCAGCGCAGCCGCCAAGGTGCTGTCGCAGATCCTGGAGCGCAGCACCCGCCTCCAGGGCCCCGCGGTCACCGCGTACGTCGACCGGATGCGCAAACAGCGCCCCGATGCGACCCCGGCCGAGATCATCACCGCATTGGAGAAGCACTACCTGGCCGCGGTGATGGCCAGTGGCGCAGCGGTCGGCTCGGCGGCGGCCTTCCCAGGGATCGGCACGCTGGCGGCGATGTCCGCGGTCGCCGGGGAGTCGCTGGTGTTCCTGGAGGCGACGGCGGTGTTCACCCTCGCAGTCGCCGAGGTGCACGGCATCCCCGCGGCGCACCGTGAACGTCGGCGCGCGCTGGTGCTCTCGGTGCTCGTCGGCGAGGACGGTAAGGGCGCCGTCGCCGATCTGATCGGCGGCGGGCGCACCAGCGGGTCGTGGATCTCCGACGGGGCGGCAACCCTGCCGCTGCCGGCGGTCTCGCAGCTGAACAACCGGCTCGTGAAATACTTCGTCAAGAAATACGCCCTCAAGCGCGGGGCCATCGCTTTCGGCAAACTGCTGCCGGTCGGGGTCGGCGCGGTCGTCGGCGGGATGGGCAACCGGTTGATGGGAAAGAAGATCGTCCGCAACGCCCAACTGGCGTTCGGCAACCCTCCGCCGCGGTGGCCGTCGACGCTGCATGTGCTGCCCTCCGCACAGACCGAGTGACAAGTCCCACTCTCGTGGTGGGGGTGTGTTCCAAGGCGTAGCCTTTAGGGCGGCAAAACGCGGGTAACCGCTATATCCAGGGGGCGGGTGACGTATGACGGTGCCTGCCGTGAGCAGATGGAATCGAGGCGAAAAGCTGCTGTGAGCAGTGCACCTTCACCCTTCGGACAAAATGAATGGCTTGTCGAAGAGATGTATCGCAAGTTCCGCGAGGATCCTTCGTCGGTCGACCCTAGTTGGCATGAGTTCCTGGTGGACTACGCCCCCGAAAAGATCGAGGCCGCCGAGCCCGCCGCACCGGCGCAGGCCAAGGCTGCGGCCGCACCTGCGGCCACCAAGCCGGTCCCCGCCCCCGCAAAGACTTCCGCCCCCGCCGCCAACGGCTCCGCCCCCGCCAAGCCGGCCGCCGCCCCCGAGCCCAAGCCCGCTGCCAAGCCTGCCGCTGCCAAGTCCGAACCCGCGAAGGCCGAACCGGCCAAGGCGAAGCCGGCTGCCCCCGCCGCCGACGGCCAGACCGCCGTCCTGCGTGGCGCGGCCGCCGCCGTCGTCAAGAACATGAACTTCTCGCTGGAGGTGCCGACGGCCACCAGCGTGCGGGCCATCCCGGCCAAGGCGATGATCGACAACCGCCTGGTCATCAACAACCACCTCAAGCGCACCCGCGGCGGCAAGATCAGCTTCACCCACCTGCTCGGCTACGCCATCGTGCAGGCGGTCAAGAAGTTCCCGAACATGAACCGGCACTTCGCCGAGGTCGACGGCAAGCCCAATGTGGTGACCCCGGCCCACACGAATCTCGGCTTGGCGATCGACCTGGCCGGCAAGGACGGCAACCGCGCGCTGGTCGTCGCCGCCATCAAGAAGTGCGAGACCATGCAGTTCGGCCAGTTCATCGCGGCCTACGAGGACATCGTCCGACGGGCCCGCGACGGCAAGCTGACCGCCGAAGACTTTGCCGGCGTGACGATTTCGCTGACCAACCCGGGCACCATCGGCACCGTGCACTCGGTGCCGCGGCTGATGCGCGGCCAGGGCGCGATCATCGGCGCCGGCGCCATGGAGTACCCGGCCGAGTTCCAAGGCGCCAGCGAGGAGCGCATCGCCGAACTCGGTGTCGGCAAGCTCATCACGTTGACCTCGACCTACGACCACCGCATCATCCAGGGTGCGGAGTCCGGCGACTTCCTGCGCACCATTCACACCTTGCTGCTGGACGACGAGTTCTACGACGAGATCTTCCGCGAGCTCGGTATCCCCTACGAGCCGGTGCGCTGGCGCACCGACAATCCGGATTCGGTGTACCACAAGAACGCCCGGATCATCGAGCTCATCGCGGCCTACCGCAACCGCGGTCACCTGATGGCCGATATCGATCCGCTGCGCCTGGACAAGAGCCGCTTCCGCAGCCACCCCGATCTCGACGTGCTGACCCACGGCCTGACGCTGTGGGATCTGGACCGCGAGTTCAAGGTCGACGGGTTCGCCGGCGCCGAGTACAAGAAGCTGCGCGACATCCTGTCGGTGCTGCGCGACGCGTACTGCCGCCACGTCGGTGTCGAGTACACCCACATCCTGGAGCCCGAGCAGCAGAAATGGATCCAGGAGCGCGTCGAGGTCAAGCACGACAAGCCGACCGTCGCCGAGCAGAAGTACATCCTGTCCAAGCTCAACGCCGCCGAGGCCTTTGAAACGTTCCTGCAGACCAAATACGTCGGGCAGAAGCGGTTCTCGCTGGAGGGCGCCGAGACCGTCATCCCGATGATGGACGCCGCGATCGACCAGGCCGCCGAACACAGCCTCGACGAGGTCGTCATCGGGATGCCGCACCGCGGCCGGCTCAACGTGCTGGCCAACATCGTCGGCAAGCCCTACAGCCAGATCTTCAGCGAGTTCGAGGGCAACCTGAACCCCTCGCAGGCGCATGGCTCCGGTGACGTGAAGTACCACCTCGGGGCGTCGGGCACCTACCTGCAGATGTTCGGGGACAACGACATTGCGGTGTCGCTGGTCGCCAACCCCAGCCACCTCGAGGCCGTCGACCCGGTCCTGGAGGGCCTGGTCCGCGCCAAGCAAGACCTCATCGACTTCAACGGGTCCGAGGGCCACGAGGCCTTCTCCGTGGTGCCGATGATGCTGCACGGTGATGCGGCGTTCGCCGGCCAGGGCGTGGTCGCCGAAACGCTGAACCTGGCGCTGCTGCGCGGGTACCGCACCGGCGGCACCATCCACATCATCGTGAACAACCAGATCGGCTTCACGACCTCACCGCACGACTCGCGGTCCTCGGAGTACTGCACCGACGTGGCGAAGATGGTCGGCGCGCCGATCTTCCACGTCAACGGTGACGATCCGGAGGCGTGTGTGTGGGTGGCCAAGCTGGCCATGGACTTCCGGCAGCAGTTCAAGAAGGACGTCGTCATCGACATGCTGTGCTACCGCCGCCGCGGGCACAACGAGGGTGACGACCCGTCGATGACCCAGCCCGGCATGTACGACGTCATCGACACCAAGCGTGGCGTCCGCAAGTCCTACACCGAGGCGCTGATCGGCCGTGGTGACATCTCGATGAAGGAGGCCGAGGACGCGCTGCGCGACTACCAGGGCCAACTGGAGCGGGTGTTCAACGAGGTCCGTGAGCTGGAGAAGCACGAGATCGAGCCGAGCGAATCGGTGGAGTCCGACCAGCAGACCCCCAAGGGCCTCAACACCGCCGTCGACAAGTCGGTGCTGGCCCGGATCGGTGACGCCCATCTGGCCGCACCGGACGGCTTCAACGTGCACCCGCGCGTGCAGCCGGTGCTCGACAAGCGTCGCGAGATGGCCTACGAGGGCAAGGTCGACTGGGCATTCGGCGAGCTGCTGGCTCTCGGATCGCTTGTGGCCGAAGGCAAGACGGTCCGCCTGACCGGTCAGGACGTCCGGCGTGGCACGTTCACCCAGCGGCATGCGGTGATCATCGACCGCAAGACGGGCGCCGAATTCACCCCGATCGATCTGTTGACCACCGACGCCGACGGTAACGCCACCGGCGGCCGGTTCATGATCTACGACTCGGCACTGTCGGAGTTCGCGGCGGTCGGCTTCGAGTACGGCTACTCGGTGGGCAACCAGCAGGCGATCGTGTTGTGGGAGGCCCAGTTCGGCGATTTCGTCAACGGCGCCCAGTCGATCATCGACGAGTTCATCTCCTCCGGTGAAGCCAAGTGGGGGCAGCTCTCCGACGTCGTGCTGCTGCTGCCGCACGGCCACGAGGGTCAGGGCCCGGACCACACCTCGGGCCGCATCGAGCGGTTCCTGCAGGTGTGCGCCGAAGGCTCGATGACGGTCGCCATGCCGTCGACGCCGGCCAACTACTTCCACCTGTTGCGCCGGCACGCACTCGACGGGATCCACCGTCCGCTCATCGTCTTCACCCCGAAGTCGATGCTGCGCAACAAGGCTGCCGTCAGTGAGGTCAAGGACTTCACCGAGATCAAGTTCCGGTCGGTCCTGGAGGAACCCACCTACGAGGAGGGTGTCGGCGACCGGTCCAAGGTGACCCGGGTGCTGCTGACCAGCGGCAAGATCTATTACGAGCTGGTGGCGCGCAAGGCCAAGGAGAAGCGCGACGATATCGCGATCGTCCGGATCGAGCAGCTCTACCCGCTGCCGCGGCGCCGGCTCAACGCCACCCTGGACGAGTACCCGAATGTGTCCCAGTACTTCTGGGTACAGGAGGAGCCGGCCAACCAGGGTGCCTGGCCGACGTTCGGCCTGTCGCTGCCGGAGCTGTTGCCGGAGAAGCTGACCGGGATCAAGCGCATCTCCCGGCGTGCCATGAGCGCCCCGTCCTCGGGGTCCTCGAAGGTGCATGCAGTGGAGCAGCAGGAGATCATCGACGAGGCCTTCGCGCCCTAGTCGTACCGACCGCCAAACTGAAGAAGATCGCGAGAATCTCCTCGATTCTCGCGATCTTCTTCAGTTTCACCGACTAAAAGCCCAGCAAGCCCAGCGGCACCGGCGACTCCCCGTTGGCGATCGAGGTGACCGCACCGGGGCAGAATGCCGAGATCGCGAAACCGGTGAACATGGTGGCCGGGCCCAAAGGACGACCGATGGTCTCGGACACCCGGCCCGCGACATCGGCGAGGTTCTGCCCGCTGTCGGCCAACATCGGGCACACCGACTGCCCCGCGGCGACGGCGTCGGCCGGATTGATGGTGCTCAGACCGGTGCCGTCCAGGGTGTTCAGGAAGTCTCCGGCCGGGTCGGCGTGGGCAGGGACCGCGGTCAGCAGAGCGGCGGACAGGGCGGCAGCGGCGGGCACCAGGAATCGCAAACGCATCATGAGTGAGAAATCGGTCGGCCGGCCGCCGACGTTACCCGGCCGCACAGAGTGCACCACCGGCTCGCTCGATCCGGTGCCACCCACCCTCCCCTGATACCGGCGGTAACGGCTATGGTCGAGGGCAATCAGCAACCAGTTGTCACACGAGGGAGTGCGCATGGAGGGCTTCGCCGGGAAAGTTGCCGTCGTCACGGGGGCAGGATCGGGTATCGGCCAGGCATTGGCCATCGAGCTGGGCCGTTCCGGCGCCAAGCTGGCGATCAGCGATGTCGACGTCGAGGGCCTGGCGGTCACCGAGGAGCGGCTCAAGGCCATCGGGGCCCCGGTCAAGGCCGATCGCCTCGACGTCACCGAACGCGAAGCCTTCGAGCTGTATGCCGACGCGGTCGCCGAACACTTCGGCAAGGTCAACCAGATCTACAACAACGCGGGCATCGCCTTCAACGGCAGCATCGAGGCCAGTTCCTACAAGGACATCGAGCGCATCATGGATGTCGACTTCTGGGGCGTCGTCAACGGCACCAAGGCCTTCCTGCCGCACCTGATCGCCTCTGGTGACGGCCACGTGGTGAACGTGTCCAGCCTCTTCGGCATCTTCTCGGTGCCCGGCCAGGCCGCCTACAACGCGGCCAAGTTCGCGGTCCGCGGTTTCACCGAGGCACTGCGCCAGGAGATGGTCGCGGCCAAGCATCCGGTCGGCGTCACCTGCGTGCACCCCGGCGGTATCAAGACCGCCATCGCCCGCAACGCCACCGCCGCCGAGGGCATCGACGTCACCGAGATGGCCAAGGCCTTCGATACCAAGCTGGCCCGCACCAGCCCGGAGAAGGCCGCGCAGATCATCCTGGAGGCCGTCCGCAAGAACCACGCCCGGGTGCTCGTCGGCGCCGACGCGAAAATCCTCGACGTGCTGGTGCGGATCACCGGATCCGGCTACCAGCGCCTGTTCGGCGCCGTCGCCTCGCGGCTGAACCCGACCTAATGCCCGAGGGGGTGGGTGCCCAGCCAGGCACCCGCCACCGCCCCCGGCTCACCGCCGGCGGCAATCTCGGCACGCATCTGCGCCAGGGCGTCGGTGTCCAGCACACCGGCCAACTCGTTGACCGAACGCTGCTGGGTCTGGCTCAGGCTGTTACGCCGGAACACCGGGACGACGTTCTCGGCACGGATCAGCGCCGTGCGGTCCGACAGCATGGTCAGATCCTCCGGCAGGCCCGGGGTGGCCGCCGAGGTCCAACCCAGATTGATCCTGCCACTGCGCAGTGCGGCGTTCAATGCCTCGGTGTCGGCGAACTCGCGCGGTGCGGACAGCGTGCACGTGCCCAACGCGCTCGGGACATCGGTGCCGTGCACGACACCCGGCTTGAGCTCACCGCACCGGTCGACGAGCGCGAGCACATCGGCGGCCCCCCAGTCCGCGGCGGTGCGCCCGGTCAGCACGACCGTCGGCTTGTCGGAGGCGCCCTCGGTGAAGTCGCCGGCGCCCAGCCCCTCCGGTAGCGAGCCGATCATGGCCCGGTACACCTGAGCCTGCGACCGGGCAGCGGCCTCGGGGTCGAACCGGGTCAGCACCTGCCCGGTCAGGGCGGGCACCACGTCCACCTCGCCGGAATCCAGTGCCGCCAACGGATCCGGCACATCCTTTACATGCGCCGGGCTGCCGTAATAGTGCAGCGCGGCGACATACAGGTGGGCCAGCAGTGCCGATTCCGCACCGGTACCGGCGCCGACCGCCACCGAGGGCGGGGCCGGCGCCTTGGTACCGCATCCGGCGATCAGCAGCGCGACCAGCGCCACCGCGAACCGCCGCATCGAACTCAGACTCCGGAGGCTTCCGCCACGGCCTTGGCCACCGCGGGCCCGACGCGCGGATCCAACGCGCTCGGCACGATGTGGTCGACCGCGAGGTCGTCGCCGACGACCGAGAAGATCGCATGCGCGGCAGCGACTTTCATCTCCTCGGTGATCCGCCGCGCGCCGGCGTCCAGTGCACCGCGGAACACACCCGGGAAAGCCAGCACATTGTTGATCTGGTTCGGGAAGTCGCTGCGTCCGGTGGCGACGACGGCGGCGTACTTGCGGGCGGCGTCGGGGTGGATCTCCGGGTCGGGGTTGGACAGCGCGAAGACGATGCCGTTGGGCGCCATGGTCGCGATGAGTTCTTCGGGGACCAGGCCGGCCGACACGCCGAGGAACACGTCGGCACCGTTCAGTGCCTCGGCGACCCCACCGGTCAGGCCGCGCGGGTTGGTGCGCTGCGCCAGTTCGGCCTTGAAGGAGTTCAAGTCGCTGCGGCCGTTCTCGACTATGCCCTTGCTGTCGAGCACCACGATGTCGCTGATGCCGCTGTTGAGCAGGATGTTGGTGCAGGCAACACCGGCGGCGCCGGCCCCCGACACCACAACCTTGAGCTCGTGCAGGTCCCGGTCGAGGACCTTGACCGCGCCCAGCAGGGCGGCCAGCGCCACGATGGCGGTGCCGTGCTGGTCGTCGTGCATCACCGGGCAGTCCAGCGCCTCGATGACACGGCGCTCGATCTCGAAGCAGCGCGGCGCCGAGATGTCCTCCAGGTTGACCGCACCGAAGGTCGGGCGCAGCCGGATGAGCGTCTCGACGATCTCGTCGGGATCCTTGGTGTCCAGCACAATCGGGATGGAGTCCAGCCCGCCGAACGTCTTGAACAGCGCGCTCTTGCCCTCCATGACCGGCAGCGACGCGGCGGCGCCGATGTCGCCCAGGCCCAGCACGGCGCTGCCGTCGCTGACCACGGCGACCAGCCGGTTGGCCCAGGTGTACTTCTTGGCCAGCGTCACGTCCGCCGCGATGGCGCGGCTGACCTGAGCGACGCCTGGCGTGTAGGCGATGGACAGTGCCCGCTGGGTATCCAGCGGCGCTTTCAGATCGATCGAGAGTTTTCCACCCTCGTGGGCCGCAAAGATCTCGGCGTCATCGACGACAACCTGTGGAGTTCGCACCAGTTCGGACATGAGCTCGACGCTACTTCATACCCGGAACTCACCGGCACCCCAACCCCGCTGGTGAGAGGTTGGAAATGCGACTGACGAGTAACATTCGCACTCGGGTATCCACCCGAGGACAGGAGGTAGTGATGCCGACGTTCCGAGCCCTTCCACCGTCCAAGCTGCGCCCGACCGGGCGCCGCACCGCCGTCGTCGAACCCGACGCCGCCAGCATCCACGTCCCGGTCTCCCAGGCCATGGTCGACTGCGGCGTCTACAGCGACGGCACCCGGCTGCCTGGCAAGTACACCCATGCCGCGGCGCTGAACAGGGTCCGCGAGATCGAGGCCACGGGCACCCGTGCCTTCGTCTGGATCGGCCTGCACGAGCCCGACGAACATCAGATGCAGGCCGTCGCCGATGTGTTCGGGTTACACGAGCTGGCCGTCGAGGACGCGGTGCATGCCCACCAACGTCCCAAGCTGGAACGCTACGACGACACCCTGTTCCTGGTCCTCAAGACCGTCAACTATGTCGAGCACGAGTCGGTGGCCAGCGCCCCCGAGATCGTCGAGACCGGCGAGATCATGATCTTCGTCGGCGCCGACTTCGTGGTGACGGTCCGACATGGCGATCACAGCGGTCTGGCCGGGGTGCGCCGCAAGATGGACACCACACCGGCCAGCTGCGCGCTGGGGCCCTATGCCGTGATGCATGCGATCTCCGACCATGTCGTCGACTCGTACCTGGATGTCACGGATCTGGTCGAGACCGATATCGACGCCATGGAGGAGAACGTCTTCTCCCCCGACGTCGCCACTGATATCGAACACATCTACATGCTCAAACGCGAGATCGTGGAACTGCGTCGTGCGGTCAGCCCGTTGACGATGGCGTTCCAGCGGCTGGGGACCGACCACAACGACCTGATCTCCAAGGAGGTCCGTCGCTACATGCGCGATGTGCTCGACCACAACATCTCGGCCTCGGACCGGATCGCGAGCTACGACGAGGTGCTCAGCTCACTGGTGCAGGCCGCGGTCGGCAAGGTGTCGATGCAGCAGAGCACCGATATGCGCAAGATCTCGGCGTGGGTGGCCATCGCCGCGGTGCCGACCGCGATGGCCGGTATCTACGGGATGAACTTCGAGCACATGCCGGAGTTGAAGGCGACCTGGGGATATCCGGCGGTGCTGTTGACCATGCTGACGATCTGCCTGCTGCTATACCGGACGTTCCGCCGCAACCACTGGCTCTGACGTTATTGCGATTTGTGGAGTCCTACCCGTAATGGTTACGGCTGCGGCTCCACAAATCGCAACAGTCAGGAGGGTTCGGACGCCCGGCGGTTCGCGTCGAACACGTCCACCCCGTCGGTGCGCCAGGCTTCGCGCATCGCCTCGGCGCCTTTGAGTCGCACCCAGGCGGCCTCGGTCGGGGTGATCGGGGTTGCCTGCAGCACGGTCACCGGCGATAGCGGTTCCGGCAGCGTCACACTCTCGATTGCACTGGGGCCCAGCAGGAAAGCGGTGAACGGTGCACCCTCGAACAACGGTGCGCTCAGGTCGATCAGCGCGTCCGGTTCCAGGACCAGCCCCTCGACAGCCGGAGCAGCCGCCAGCACTGCGATGGATTTCGCCAGACCGCTCGGACTCGGCGGGCGCAACGACACCACCACCTCAGCCCGTGGGCCGCGCACCCCGTCGGCGACCAGATCAGTCGGATCGGCCATCGGGTACCGCGAACATCCAAGCGACACAAAGTGATTGACCCCAGCACCGTCTGGGCCGAAGCGCAGCACGTCGATCCGGTCGGCACCCAGGAAGGTGATGCTGGCCTCGCCCGGCTCACCGAGCACGCCGGCATCGGCGAAGTGCGCGCGCAGCGCGGCGCGTACCTCGCCGGTGACGTCTGCCACTAGCCGACGGGCGGGATCGTCAGGTTCGCCCCGGAGTCGGCATCGAAGATCACCAGCTTCGAGGTGTCCACCGCCAACTCGGCCTTGCTGCCCGCGACCACCTTGGAATCGGCGGAAACCCGTGCCACGAACTCGTTCTCACCGACCCCGGACTCGGCGGCCAACTGTTCGAGCTGGGCGGACTTGGCGCCGGCACCGCCGGTACGGAAGTGGAGGTACTTGTCGGCGCCCAGGGACTCCACCAGGTCCACCGTTACCTCGAAGGTGACCGCGCGGATGCGCGAGTAGGTGTCGATCAGCGACGCATCGTCAAAATGCTCGGGTCGGATACCGGCAATCACTCCTGCAGGCCGGGGATGCCGGCCGATCGCCTGCTGCACCTCGTCGGAGAGCATCACCTCACCGAACGGCAGTTTCACCCCACCGTCGGTCAGCGAGGCCGGGAAGAAGTTCATCGCGGGCGACCCGATGAATCCGGCCACGAACAGATTCGTCGGCGTGTGGTAGAGCTCCTCCGGGGTACCGATCTGCTGCGCGACACCGGCCAGCATCACCACGACCCGGTCGCCGAGCGTCATCGCCTCGGTCTGATCGTGGGTGACGTAGACGGTGGTGGTACCCAGCCGGTCCTGCAGGCGGGCGATCTCTGTGCGCATCTGCACCCGCAGCTTCGCGTCCAGATTCGACAGCGGCTCGTCCATCAGGAACGCCTTGGGGTTACGGACGATGGCCCGCCCCATGGCAACTCGCTGCCGCTGCCCGCCGGACAGCTGTGCCGGTTTGCGGTCCAACAGCGCCGCCAGATCCAGGATCTTGGCGGTCTCCTCCACCTTGGCGTTGATCTCGGCCTTGCCCACCTTGGCCAGCGTCAGCGGGAACGCGATGTTCTGCCGCACCGTCAGGTGCGGGTACAGCGCATAGGACTGGAACACCATGGCGATGTCGCGGTCCTTGGGCTGCTTGTCGTTGACCCGTTCACCGCCGATGCGCAGCTCACCGGAGGAGATGTCCTCCAGGCCCGCAATCATGTTCAGCGTCGTGGACTTCCCGCAGCCCGACGGGCCGACCAGGATGATGAACTCGCCGTCGGCGATGGTCAGCGACAGCTCCTTGACCGCCGTCGCACCGTTGGCGTAGCTCTTGGAGACCTTGTCCAGCACGATTTCGGCCATGGATTACCCCTTCACCGCACCGGAGGTCAAGCCGGCCACGATCCGTCTTTGGAAGATGAGTACGAAGATGATGATCGGGATTGTGATGACCATAGCGCCCGCGGCGATGGATCCGGTCGGCTCCTCGAATTGCGAACTGCCCGTGAAGTTCGCGATCGCCACCGGCGCGGTGATGGCCCGCTCGGTCGCGGTGAGCGACAGGGCCAGCAGCAGGTCGTTCCAGGCGAAGATGAACACCAGGATGGCGGCCGTCACGATGCCCGGCGCGGCCAGCGGGGCGATCACCTTGCGGAAGGCCTGCCCGGGTGTGGCACCGTCCATCTTGGCCGCCTTCTCCAGATCCCACGGGATCTCCTTGAAGAAGGCCGACATGGTGTAGATCGCCAGCGGCAGCGCGAAGGTGATGTAGGGGATGATCAGGCCGGGCCAGGTATCGAACAGCCCGAGTCGGCGCTCGATATTGAAAATCGGTGTCACCAGCGAGATCTGCGGGAACATCGCGATCAGCAGCGCGACACCGACCAGCAGCTTCTTGCCCGGGAAGGCCAGCCGTGCAATGGCGTAGGCGGCCATCCCGCCGATCGTCACCGCGATCAGAGTGGTGATCAGCCCGATACCGATCGAGTTGATCAGCGCCGAGGTGAACATGTTGCCCTGGAAGATCGCCTTGTAGTTGTCGAAGGTGATCTCGGCGGGGATGAACTTGCCGTCCTTGACCGACGAGGTCGGCTTCAGCGACAGCGACAGGATCCACAGCACCGGAATCAGTGCGTACAGCACCACGATGACATTGACGACGGCCCAACCGGTCGCGCGCCGGGCACCCACGGGTTCTGCCATCTAGCGGCCCTCCTCGTCACTGCCGGGCGCGGCCGCACCGAACACCTTGATGAAGACGAAGGCGATGATCGCGACGCACAGGAAGATCAGCACGCTGATGGCCGAACCCAATCCGAGGTTGAACGCCTTGAACAGGTTGTCGTAACCCAGGATCGACACCGAACCGGTGTCGTTGGCCCCGCCGGTCAGCACGTAGATGTTGTCGAAGATCCGGAACGCGTCCAGGGTGCGGAACAGCAGCGCCACCAGGATCGCCGGTTTGATCAGCGGCAGGATCACCTTCGTCAGCCGCTTCCAGCCTCCGGCACCGTCCACCTGCGCGGCGTTCAGCAGGTCCTGGGGCACCAGCGCCAGGCCGGCCAGCAGCAACAGCGCCATGAACGGTGTGGTCTTCCAGACCTCGGCGAGCACCACGATCGCCAGCGACGGAAGCTGTTCGGTCAGTGGCGCGCTGCCCGTCGGTAGCAGGTTGGCCAGATAACCGGTACCCGGCGTCCAGGCGTAGTACCAGCTGTAGGAGGCCGCGACGGTGACGATGCCGTAGGGCACCAGGATCGCGGTGCGGACCGTGCCCTTGCCGAAGATGGTGCGGTGCATGACCAGAGCCAGCGCCATGCCCAATACGAACTCGATGGCAACCGACACGATGGTGATGCCCAGTGTCACCGCGAATGCCGTCCACCAGTACCGGTCGGTGAGGATGGTCGCGTAGTTGCTCAGGCCGACGAACTCGACGTCATCGGGGGCGGCCAGGTTGTAGCGCTGCAGGCTGAGCCAGACGGCGTAACCGATCGGATAGGCCGTCACCGCCAGCATCAGGAAGACGGCCGGGCTGATCAGCCAGTAGGCCAGCCGCCGCTGCGCGGCAAGGTCGTCCGTGCCTGTCTTTGCGCTCACGGAATGAGCCCCTTACCGTCGATCGCCTTCTGCACCTGCTCGGTCAACTCGTCGGCCATCGCCTCCGGGTCGATCTCGGTGATCGGCGCCAGGGTCGCCGAGATCCGGGTCGACAGCGCCTGATACACCGGGGTGGCCGGGCGTACCGCGGCATTGGTCAACTGCTGCCGGATGATCTCGTACTGCGGGTACTTCTCCTGGAACGCCGGGTCGTCGTACAGCGAGGCCCGCACCGCGGGCAGTCCGCCCTCCACCGAGGTGTAGCGCTGGTTGTCGACATTGCGCAGGCAGCGGATCGCCTCGAAGGCCTCGGCCTTGTGCTGGGTGTTCTTGCCGACGGCCAGGTTCAGCCCACCGAGGGTCACCTTGGCCTGCTCCCCCTCGATGACGCTGGGGAAGCGCGCGAACCCGAACACCTTCTTGCTGGCGTCGTAGGCGATGTCGAACTGCTCGTCGGTCGGCGAGAAACTACCGGCCTCGTTGATCGCGCTCGCCAATGCCGGATCCTCGTTGAGCGGAAGGAACGGCACGCCGCCCTTGACGGCGTTCTCCAGCATCGACGGCAGCACGAACGGCCAGTTGACCTCGAGCGCAGCGTTGCCCTGCTCGAGAGCGAGTCGCGCGGTGCCCTCGTCGGTCTGGGTGATCGACGGGTCCGCACCCGGCGCGGTGGCAACGTCTTTGATGATCTGCAGCGCCTTGACGGTGGCGGCCCGGTGCTCGGGGGTGTCGGTCAGCGTCACGGTCTGGCCGTCGTCGGAGAGCACCTGTCCCCCGGCGCTTTCCAGCAAGGTGTTGAACCACACCACCAGACCCTCGTACTGCTTGCCCTGCACGGCGATCCAACTGGGGCCGCCTGCGGCGTGCTGCCGGGTGGCCTCAGCCACCATCTGGTCCCATGTCGCGGGCGGCGCGGACATCAGATCTGTCCGGTACCAAAGCATTTGGGTGTTGGTGCTGATGGGCGCGGCATAGAGCTTGTCCTGCCACCTCGCGGTCTCCAGCGGCCCGGGCAGGGTGTTCTCCTGCGCGTCGGCCTCGGCCAGCCCGGCCGGATCGTCGGAAAGCGGAAGCGCCCAACCGGCCTCGGCGAATTCCGCCGTCCAGACCACGTCCAACGCCATCACGTCGAGCGTTTTGTCGTTGCCGGTGAGCCGGCGTGCCAGCTGCAGGCGCTGATCGTCGGCGCCCTTGGGCAACGAAACCTGTTCGATCCTGAAGCGCCCACCGAGCTGCTCGTTGCATTTCTGCGCGACCGCGGTGAACGTGGCCATCTCGTTGGCGGGGGTGTAGTAGCTGATGACGATGCCGTTCTCGGCGGAACCACACGCCGCCACCGTCGTCCCGGCCGTCAGGGCAGCCATCACCGCCGCACAAAGCCGTCGTGTGCGCACTACCGGCCTCCGTCTGCGTCGACGTCGCCGCGGGGCGGCGCCTCCACAGAGGTCACCGGAGCGGCTCCGGGCGGGAATATCCCGCGGGGCCAAACGTAGAGCCAGAGACGCGTATTATGCAAACACTTCCGTGGCGCGTCGGGCGATCAGATCGTCAAGCGCGCCAGCAGATCCCGCCCCTGCTCCGCGCTCTGCGGGTCGCAGAGCACGTCGTAGCGGCCTGCGACCAGCTGCATGGTCGAGCTGAAATCCCTTGTCCCGCGTGCCATCGCGTAGGGAATCGCACTGGTGATCAGACCGAAGAACACACCGGCGATCAGGCCCGTGGCCAGCGCACCCCAGGGGCTCGGGCTGAAGAAGCCCAGGATCAACCCGATGAACAGGCCGAGCCAGGCGCCGGACAGCACGCCCCCGCCGAGCACCTTGGGCCACGACAGTCGACCGGTGACCCGCTCCACCTGCATCAGGTCGACACCGACGATGGTCACCTGCTGTACCGGAAACTGTTGATCGGAGAGGTAATCCACCGCCCGCTGCGCCTCGGCATAGGTCGGATACGAACCGATGGGCCATCCCTTGGGTGGGGTGGGCAAAGCAGCGGGCACTCGAGCGCCCGGACGTCCCACCGGGTCTTGGCCTGGTCGAAGGGGACCCGTCATGCGTCTACTCTCCTCGCGTCTCATCGGATCTGGTCGGCGGTGTGTCACCTGACCCTATTCCTCACCCTATTCCTCAACGTGCCGACGTGGGGATCGGTGCCCGGATCGTGAATCATCGCGGGGACCAGCACGTACGCTAGGTTTGGGATATGACCAATCCGGGTGAGGACGCAGCCGCAACGCCGCCGTCGGAGTCGGGTTCGGGCCCCGAGTCGGCGCCCGAACCGACCGCAACCGGGTACGAGGCCCCACCGATCGAGCGGTCTCCCGCAGAACCGGCCCCGTCGTTCCCCGCGGACTACACCCCGCCGCCCGCCTACGGCTACGTCGATCCGCCCACCCCGCCCAGCTTCCCGCAGCCGGGGTTCCCCGACTACGCGTCGACCGGCTATCCACCGCCGCCGCCGGGCTTCGGCGCCCCGCAGGATCTCGGCGCGCCCTACCCGCCACCGCAGCAGTTCGGCGGCCCGCCGCCTCAGCAGTACGGCGGTCCGCCGCCTCAGCAGCCGCCCGGATTCGGTGCTCCGCCCGCCCCGTTCGGTGCACCGCCGCCGTATCCGGGTGCACCCGGGTTCGGCGGTCCGCCGCCCTACGGCGCCCCGGGTTATCCGCCGGCCCCCGGTTATCCGGCGCCCTACGGAGGTCCGCCCGGCGGTCCGCAGAACAGCATGGCGATCGCTTCACTGGTGTGCTCCGGGATCGCGGTGCCGTTGTTCTTCTTCTGCTTCATCGTGGGCCCGCCGGCCGCCATCGCGGGCATCGTGTTGGGCATCGTCGCGCTCAACCAGATCAAGAAGACCGGCCAGCGCGGCAAGGAACTCGCCATCTCCGGCATCGTTCTGGGTGGCCTGATCCTGGCCGGCGGGATCGCGCTCGGCATCCTCATCGGGACCATCGCCAGCGTCTCACCATGACCGAGGACCGGCCGCTGGACTATCCCGAGGACGCCGGACTGCCGCCGCCGGTCTACCCACCGCCGCCGCCATATCCGGCCTATCCCGGCTATCCGCCGTACCCGTATCAGCCGTCGAAACCGCTGGGCACCAACGGCAAGGCCATCGGGGCGCTGGTGTGCGCCCTGGTCGGCTTTGTGTTCTGCGGGCTGCCGTCGGTGGCCGGCCTGATCCTGGGTGTCATCGCCATGCGCGAGACCAAGCGCACCGGCCAGGACGGTTACGGGCTCGCCCTGGCCGGCGCCATCATCGGCGGCGCGATCACGGCCTTCATGGTGCTCGGGCTGCTGCTGTGGATCGGCGTGTTCGCCAGCGGCTTCAGTCTGGTCTAGGCCGGCGGCCGGTACGGCTCACCGGTGCGCGACATCCCGGCGGCGCGCCCCTTACCGGCGACCACCAACGCCATCTTGCGACTGGCCTCGTCGATCATCTCGTCACCGAGCATCACCGCGCCGCGGGCACCGCCGGCCGTCGAGGTGTGCCATTCGTAGGCCTCCAGGATCAGCTCGGCCTGGTCGTAGTCGGCCTGGCGCGGACTGAAGATCTCATTGCCCGCGGTGATCTGGTCCGGGTGCAGCACCCATTTCCCGTCATAACCCAGCGCCGCCGACCGGCCGGCCACCCGTCGGAACCCGTCGACGTCACGCACCTTCACATACGGCCCGTCGACCGCATTGATACCGCGGGCGCGGGCGGCGATCAGGATCCGCATCAGCACGTGGTGGTGGGCGTCGCCGATGTCGTACCCCTCGGGCTGACCGCCGACCTCCAGGGTGCGCATGTTCAGGCTGGCCGCCATGTCGCCGGGCCCGAGCACCAGCGCCTGCACCCGCGGGGCAGAGGCGATGGCGTCGATATTGGTCAGCCCCTGCGCGTTCTCGATCTGCGGTTCGATGCCGATGCGTCCCACCGGCAACCCGTGGGTCATCTCGAGCTGGGTGAGCAGCATGTCGAGGGCGTGCACGTGGGTGGCGTCGGGCACCTTGGGCAACACGATGATGTCCAGGTGCGCACCGGCACGTGCCACCACCTCGATGACATCGGCATGCGTCCACGGCGTGGTCCAGTCGTTGACCCGCACTCCGCGCAGCTGCCCGGACCACCCGTCCTCGGCCAGTGCCTGCGCCACCCGCGCGCGTGCGTTGTCCTTGGCATCGGCGGCGACGGCGTCCTCCAGATCCAGGAACACCTGGTCGGCGGGCAGCGCCTTGGCCTTCTCGATCATCTTGTCGCTGCTACCCGGCACCGAGAGGCAGGTTCGGCGGGGGCGATACAGGTTGTCCACGCCCTAAGTCTCTACGCTTTGTCTCATGGTGGCGGTAACCCGGGTCTATGCAGCCCGCCTCGCGGGCATGGTGGTCCTGGGCCCCGATGGCGAGTCCGTGGGTCGGGTCCGCGACATCGTGGTGAGTATCAGCATCGTCCGCCAGCAGCCACGGGTGCTCGGCCTGGTGGTCGAACTGCTCACCCGCAGAAGGATTTTCGTTCCCATCCTGCGCGTCACCGCGATCGATCCGGGCACCGTGACGCTGTCCACCGGAAACGTGTCACTACGCCGGTTCGCCCAGCGGCCCGGTGAGGTGCTGGCGTTGGGACAGATTCTGGAGACCCGGGTACGCGTCGACGACCCGGATCTGGAACAACTCAGTGGCCTCGACGTCATCGTCGTCGACCTCGGCATCGAGCAGACCCGCACCCGGGACTGGATGGTGACCAAGGTGGCGGTGCGCCCGCAGCGACGGCTCGGCCGGCGCAGCAACGTCCACTCGGTGGACTGGAAACACGTGCACGGGCTCACCCCGTCCGGGCTGGCCATGCCCGACCAGGGGGTGGCCCAGCTGCTCGAGCAGTTCCAGGGGCAGCGCGCGGTCGAGGTCGCCGACGCCATCCGCGATCTGCCGGCCAAGCGGCGCTTCGAGGTCGTCAACGCCCTCGATGACGAGCGGCTGGCCGACGTGCTGCAGGAGCTTCCCGAAGAGGAGCAGGCGGCCGTGCTGCGGCAGTTGAAGACCGAACGCGCCGCCGACGTCCTGGAGGCGATGGACCCCGACGACGCGGCCGATCTGCTGGGGTCGATGGCCCCGGCCGATGCCGAACAGTTCCTGCGCCGGATGGATCCCGAGGACTCCGAAGACGTCCGGCGTCTGCTGAGCCACTCGCCGAACACCGCGGGCGGTCTGATGACCTCCGAGCCGGTGGTGCTGGCACCCGACACCACCGTCGCCGAGGCCCTGGCCCGGGTTCGTGATCCCGATCTGACGCCGGCGCTGGCGTCGCTGGTGTTCGTGGTGCGCCCGCCCACGGCCACCCCGACCGGCCGCTATCTGGGTTGTGTGCACCTGCAGCGACTACTGCGCGAACCGCCGTATGTCCTGGTGAGCGGCATTCTGGACAAGGATCTGCCGCACCTTCGCCCGGACGAGACCCTCGGCGCCCTGACCCGCTACTTCGCCGCCTACAACCTGGTCTGCGGGCCGGTGGTCGACGAGGAGAACCACCTGCTGGGCGCGGTATCGGTCGACGACGTGCTCGATCACCTGCTGCCCGACGACTGGCGTGAACGGGAAGCCGCCGAGCCCGTGATCGTGTCCCAGGAGACGGCCCGATGAGCGGGAGTCGCGCATGAGCGAGGCTTGCCGAGCGAATCGACGGGTCACATGCGAGGACCGAGCTTGCGAGGGGGTCGCATGAGCGAGGCTTGCCGAGCGAATCGACGGGTCACATGCGAGGACCGAGCTTGCGAGGGGGTCGCATGAGCGACCGCATCGACACCCCGCGGGCCGGCCGGCGGCGCCTCACACCACGGTTCGATGTCGAGGCGGCCGGCCGCTTCGGCGAATCCTTCGCACGCTTTCTGGGCACCGGGCGATACCTGGCGATCCAGACCATCGTGGTGGTCGTCTGGATCCTGCTGAACATCGGCGCCTTCGCCTGGCAGTGGGATCCGTACCCGTTCATCCTGCTCAACCTCGCCTTTTCCACCCAGGCCGCGTACGCGGCGCCGCTGATCCTGCTGGCCCAGAACCGGCAGGAGAACCGGGACCGGGTCGCACTCGAAGAGGACCGTCGGCGCGCCGAACAGACCAAGGCCGATACCGAATTCCTGGCCCGCGAATTGGCGGCACTGCGATTGGCCGTCGGCGAGGTCGCCACCCGCGACTACATGCGCCGCGAGCTCGAGGAACTGCGCGACATGCTGGTCGAACTGGTGCCGCCGAAGCCCAAGAAGGGCAAAGCCAAGCGCGCCGCCGCCGCAGCTACCGAGAACGCCGAGCCGGAATCCGATCCGATCGACGAATCCGAAGTAGGCGGGTAACCCCATTGCCGCACCACAACCGCAGACCACTGGGTATGGTGACCTGGTTCACAACGGTCGGGTAACGGATCTAGGACGGTTGAGTGGCAATACTGACAGGCGCCGCCCTCGCGGCGGCGCGGCGCCGCGCTGAACAGGCGATCCGCACCGCAGCCGATTCTGTTCCCAGTTCCCGCGGGGTGCTCGGTATCGCCGTGCTGACCCCGTTGGTCCTGACCCTCGGGGTCGGTGCGTCCGCTCCGATGTTCAAGCCGGTGCTGGAAGCCACCGTCACCCCGTTGGCCGCCGTCGTCGAAACACCGTCCGGTGATTCGGGTGCGACGGTGGTCGCCGCCCGCAAGGCACCGCGCCCGTTCCAGACCGCGGGCACCGCCCTCTCCGCGCCGCCGCCCACCGCGGTGGTGAGTTCGCCTGGCAGCCTTCGCATTCCGACGGTCGCACTGAACGCCTACCGCAATGCCGAACGCATGATGGCCGGCGCGGCGCCGAACTGCGGGATGAGCTGGAATCTGCTCGCCGGGATCGGCCGGATCGAATCCATGCACGCCAGCGGCGGCGCCACCGATGTCAACGGCACCGCGGTGAAGCCGATCCTCGGGCCCGCGCTGGACGGCACACTGCCGGGCAACGAGGTCATCGTGCAGAGCCGCAACAACGACCGGGTGACCTACGCCCGCGCGATGGGCCCGATGCAGTTCCTGCCGGGCACCTGGTCGCGGTACGCCTCGGACGGCAACGGTGACGGCAAGGCCGAGGTGCAGAACCTGTTCGACGCCACCCTTGCCGCGGCGCGCTATCTGTGCAGCGGTGGGCTCAGCATGCGCGATCAGGGTCAGGTGATGACTGCGATCCTGCGCTACAACAACTCCGTCGCCTATGCCCGCAACGTGCTCGGGTGGGCCGCGGCGTATGCGACCGGGGTGGTCCCGGTGGATCTGCCGCCGATCACCGGGTCGGTGCCGCAGCTCAGAGACGCCAACGTGCATCTGAACACCAATGCCGAGGGTCTCGGGCCCGGCCTGCCGCTGAATGCGTTGGGGCTGCCGGCCACCGACCCGATGTCGATGATGCAGATCTTCGACGTGGGACGCGCCAATGTGGCCGACCGCCTGCCGGTGCCGCCGGGACCGGATACCCCGGCGATGATGCCGAACTGCGCGGTGTTCTGCATCGGCGAGAACACCCCGGCTCCGCAGGCGCCGTTCAACCCGTTCGCGCCCCCGCCGCCGGCCGCGCCGTTCAACCCGTTCGCGCCCCCACCGCCGGCCGCACCCTTCAACCCATTCGCGCCACCGCCACCGGTCGCGGCACCTGCACCGCCGGCACCGTTCAACCCGTTCGCGCCGCCTCCCCCGCCCGCACCGGCGGTCCCGGCGCTGCCCGCACCGCTGGGTCCGGCACCCGGCCCCGCGGCCTGAGCGTTCCACCCGGCCCCGCGGCCTGAGCGTTCCACCCGGCCCAACCGGCTAGTCGGCCCGGCGGTCCGGCCATCGGCCGGCGCGGCCTAGACTCGCGGGTGATGTCCTCGCCTGATAAAGACCTCGAAGCCGCGGTGCGCGCCGCGCTGAGCAAGGTCGTCGACCCCGAACTGCGCCGCCCCATCACCGAGGTCGGCATGGTCAAAGCCGTCACCGTCGAGGCCGATGCCGCCGTGCACGTCGAGATCTACCTGACCACCGCGGCCTGCCCGAAGAAGGAGGACATCGCCGCCAAGGTCACCGCGGCGGTCACCGATGTCCCGGGCACCGGCGCGGTCAAGGTCACCCTCGACGTGATGAACGACGAGCAGCGTGCCGAACTGCGCAAGCTGCTGCGCGGCGACTCCCGTGAACCGGTCATCCCGTTCGCTCAGCCCAACTCGCTGACCCGCGTCTATGCGGTGGCCTCGGGTAAGGGCGGCGTCGGCAAGTCCAGCGTTACGGTGAATCTGGCTGCCGCGCTGGCGGCGCGTGGCCTGCAGGTCGGTGTGCTCGACGCCGATATCTACGGCCACTCGGTGCCCCGGATGATGGGCATCGTGGACCGGCCCACCCAGGTCGATTCGATGATCCTGCCGCCCATCGCCCATGACGTGAAGGTCATCTCGATCGCAATGTTCACCCAGGGCAACACGCCCGTGGTGTGGCGCGGTCCGATGCTGCACCGCGCGCTGCAGCAGTTCCTGGCCGACGTCTACTGGGGCGATCTCGATGTGCTGCTGCTGGATCTGCCGCCGGGCACCGGCGATATCGCGATCTCGGTGTCGCAGCTGATCCCGGGCGCGGAGATCCTGGTCGTCACCACCCCGCAGTCGGCCGCGGCCGAGGTGGCCGAGCGGGCCGGCGCGATCGCGCTGCAGACCCGTCAGCGCATCGTCGGCGTGGTGGAGAACATGGCCGGCCTGACCTTGCCGGACGGGACCGTCATGCAGATCTTCGGTGAGGGAGGCGGGCAGCAGGTCGCCGAGTCGCTGACCCGGTCGGTCGGCGCCGAGGTGCCGCTGCTGGGTCAGGTGCCACTGGAACCGAAGCTGGTCGCGGCGGGCGATTCCGGTGTGCCGCTGGTGCTGTCGGCGCCGGATTCGGCGGCCGGCAAGGAACTTCGTAAGGTCGCCGACGCCCTGGGCGCTCGCAAGCGTGGGCTGGCCGGGATGTCGCTGGGGCTGGATCCCGCGGGGCGTTAGGTCGCGTCGACGTCGAACCGGGTGACCCCGGGCTCGGGCTTGGGCCCGTCGGGCGCCGCGGCCGGCTTGGGCGCATCCGGGGACACCGGCTTGACCGGCTTGTCGAAGTTCCCGGTCAGGAACGAATCGTCGCCGTCGAGCAGGTGTTTGGTCAGCGCCGCGCGCGGGGTCATGCCGCGAAGCTTCTGCAGTTCGCTCAGCGGTTCACGCAGATCGTCGAACTCAGGCCCCAAGTCCTGACGCAACTGGCTGGTGGCTCCGCTGAGGTATTCGCGGACCTGACGGACCGCCCCCGATGTCCACCGGATCGCGCCGGGCAGCCGTTCGGGGCCGAGGATGACGAGGCCGGCCACCACAAGTAGCAGCATCTCGCCCCAGCCGACATTCGCGAACATGACTAGGTGGTGCCGTCGCCGTCCGGGGTGACGGTCAAGGTCACCCGACGGCCGTCGCGGACGACCTCGACGGGGGCGGGCTCGCCGATCTTGAGCTGCCGGACGGCGACGACGAATTCGTCGGCGTCGGCGACCTCGCGGTTACCGATCTTGACCACCACGTCATTCTCCAGGATGCCGGCCTTCTCGGCAGGGCCGCCGGCCTTGACGTTGGCGATCTGCGCGCCGGAGGCCAGGTCGTTGCTCACCGAGCGGGCGGTCAAGCCCAGCGTAGGATGCTCGATCTTGCCCGCCTCGATCAGCTTCTGCACGACGTCCTTGACCTCGTTGACCGGGATCGCGAAGCCCAGACCGCTGGCACTGTCGGACAACGACTTTCCGGCCGTGTTGATCCCGATGACCTCGGCGTTCATGTTGATCAGCGGGCCACCGGAGTTGCCGTGGTTGATCGATGCGTCGGTCTGCACGCCGTCGATCACGGTGTCGGTGTCCGAACCGTCGCCCGACAGCGGCACCGGCCGGTGCAGCGCGCTGATGATGCCGTGTGTGACGGTGCTGCGCAGGCCCAGCGGGGCGCCGGCGGCGATCACTTCCTCACCGACCTGCAGCTTCTCGGAGTCGCCGAGCTTGGCCACACTCAGGTTGTCGACGTTGTCGACCTTCAGCACGGCCAGGTCGGTCTTGGGGTCGCGCCCGACCAGGTTGGCAGGCACCTCGGAACCGTCGTTGAAGACGACGAACATCTTGAACTTGGCCGGGTTGGTGGCCGCCTCGGAGATGACATGGTTGTTGGTGACGATGTAGCCGCGGCCGTCGATGACGACGCCGGAGCCCTGTGAACCCGCGCCGTCACTGGAGGTTTCGATGGTGACCACCGAATCGGCGACTGCCGCGGCGACCTCGGCCAGCTTCCCGAGCGGCGCGTCGGGCAGATCGCTGGTCTCCAGGGTGACCTTGGAGGTGGTGAACGCCTCGACGACCTCGGCGGTCTTACGTCCGATGACGCCACCCAGCGCACCGATGACCAGCGCCATGATGGCCAGGATCACCAGGGCGACCGCCGACACCTTGCGACCGAACAGCACGTCGCGGACGCCGAGCTTGCCCTGCGGAGCGACCACCACAGTGGGTGCGGCCGGCGCCATCGCCGGGGATCCGAGCGCCGCGGCGGCGGCAGGATCGCGCCACGGGTCGACGGTGTCGTCCTCGTCGGCCAGGCTCTCGGCCGCCAGCGCACCGGCATCGGCAGGGTGGCGTTGCAATGAGTCGCCGCCGCTGTAGGGGCGACCGAACGCCTCGGCCAGCACCGGGTCGGGCGACAGGTTCTTGGGGGTGTATTCCCCCTGGTCGCGATGCTTGTCGGCGTCCAGGAACGAGCCGGCGACACCGTCGGGACGGCCGAAGGCCCGCTGGGCGGCCGGGTCCACGGGCGGTCGCGACACGGGTCGAGGAGCCAGACGGGGGTTGCTACCTGAATCGTCCTTGTTGGTCACCCGCGCATCACTTCCCGCTCAAAGCGCGTGCCATCGGCGGCACACGCGACTGATCGTCTCCGCATCAACCCTACCGGCGCTTACGGCGGGACCTGGCCACGCCGTCGGCGACTCGCTGCGGGTCTTGTTCGGTTGCCGGTTCCGGCGGATCGCGGTCCGGGATCTGCGATAACAGGCCGAGCAGAGCCGTCGGGATCGCGATCTGGCAGGAGTCACGCAGGGCGCTGCGGGCCTGGCGCTGCGCGTCGACCTCGTTGGCGCACAGCGGGCACAGCGAAAGGTGGTGGCCGGCCCGCAGATGTGCGGTCATGCGCAGCTCACCGTCGACGAACGCGGCGATGGCCTCGGGTGAGAGATGCTCGGTCGAGCCGAACTGTCGGGGACCGACCGGTTCACTGCTCTGCGAGGCGAACTGGGTCGGCAGCCAGGAGAAGGCGCGGCGGAATACGTCGCCAGGGTCAGCCATCACCCCGCTCCTTTCGGCTCGCCGCGCGAAGATGCGCACACCACTCATTTGAATGTAGCGCGGCAAGCCGTGCCTCACATCCACGACGCTCAGGCGGTGGCGCTCAGCTCGTCGGAGTGCTTGGCCAGATGCTCCCGCAGCGCCTGCCGACCACGGTGGATGCGGCTGCGGACGGTGCCCAACTTCACCCCGAGGGTGGCGCCGATCTCCTCGTAGGACAGCCCCTCGATATCGCACAGGACAACGGCGGCGCGGAATTCCGGCGGCAGCGAGTCGAGCGCGGCCTGCAGGTCCGGGCCCAGCCGCGAGTCGTGATAGATCTGCTCGGGGTTCGGATCCTCGGCGGGCACCCGGTCGTAGTCCTCGGGCAGCGCCTCCATGCGGATGCGCGTGCGGCGCCGGACCATGTCCAGGAACAGGTTGGTGGTGATGCGGTGCAACCAGCCCTCGAAAGTGCCGGCCTGGTAATTGTGTACCGAGCGGAAGACCCGGATGAAGGTCTCCTGCGTGAGGTCCTCGGCGTCCTGCTGATTGCCGGACAGGCGGTAGGCCAGCCGATAGACCCGGTCGGCGTGCTGGCGCACCAGCTCGTCCCAGGACGGCATGGCGGCCTTGTCGCCGGTGGCATCGAACACCGCGGTGCCGGTCAGCTCGTCAGACGGCTCAACCCACTCGGCTTCGGTGAACTGCTCCAGATGGGGCATGGACACGGGACTCGGGGCGACGGTGCTTCCAGAAGCTGAAGCGGTGATCGGATCCTCCATTTCAAGGTGGCAGGCAGGCGTCTGCTCGTTGCTGATGGAAACGTGGCCGAGGCCATCGGTATTCCGTGATCGCAAGCTGTCGCCGTGTTCCATGGGTAGTACGTTCTCCCGCCGGGGTGTGCCTGACATATGAGCAAACTGAACAATTCCTGAGAAAGCAGATACCCGGCGTTCCACCAGGCAAAACCGGCGGATTTCGGCTGTGATCTGGCACGCTCGGGCGGGCGTGTCGCGGGTGCCCGGGTGGCGGATGGTTCTACGCTGCGGGCATGGCCAGCACCGACGACTCCGCCCAATCGATCGTCTCGCACGCAGAGGCGTCGATCACCGAGGACGCGGTGACCGCCGCCGCCCGGGAACGCGCGGTCGACAGTGGTGCCGGTGCGGTGACCCCGGCGGTGGGCGCGCTGCTGTCCGTGTTGGCCCGGCTGACCGGCGCGAAGGCCGTGGTCGAGGTCGGTACCGGAGCCGGCGTGAGCGGGTTGTGGCTGCTGGCCGGGATGCGTGAGGACGGCGTCCTCACCACCATCGATGTCGAGCCCGAGTATCAGCGGCTGGCCAAGCAGGCCTTCTCCGAGGCCGGCGTCGGGGCCTCGCGGACCCGGCTGATCAGCGGGCGCGCCCAGGAGGTTCTGACACGCCTCGCCGACGAGTCCTATGACCTGGTGTTCGTCGATGCCGCGCCCGCGGATCAGCCGGCCTATGTCGCCGAGGGTGTGCGGTTGCTGCGCGCGGGCGGGGCGATCGTGGTGCACCGGGCCGCGCTCGGCGGCCGGGCCGGGGATGCCACCGCCAACGATCCCGAGGTCAGCGCGGTCCGCGAGGCGGCGAGGTTGATCGCCGAGGACGAGCGGTTCACCCCGGTGCTGGTGCCGCTGGGTGACGGCCTGCTCGCCGCCGCCCGCGATTAGACCTTTTCTGGCGAGCAGGGGCACCCTCTCTCCGCGAGCAGGGAGACCTTTCCCGGCGAGCAGACACAAACTTGCGGAAAACCCGGAAAATTCCGCAGTTTTGCGTCTGCTCACCGAGTTATCCACAGGCAAAAGTCGGTCATCCTTGGCTGAGAGGCGCCATCCGCTGACCATTCCTCCATGTCCATCGATGACGTCTTCGCCGCCGACGGGGGTCTGGCGACGACCCGGCAATTACTGGAAGCGACGTCCCATCGCGGGATCGCCAACGGCGTTCGAGCCGGCGCCATCCACCGCGCCGCGCACGGCGTGTACTCCGCTACGCCTCTGACGACGACGTTGCGACTGCGGGCACTCGACCTGTCGGTGGGCACCCGCATCGTCGCCTGCCTGCACACCGCCGCGGAGTTGTATGGGTTCGACACGGACCACGACGGCAGACTGCACGTCCTCGACCCTGGTCGACGGGTCAGGCCAGGCGACGGCCTCATGGTTCATCAAAGGGTTGGTGCACCGCTGAAGGTCGTCGGCGACCGTCTGTCTACCGCTCCGGCGTGGACCGCCGTCGAGATTGCCGATCGGTACGACGTCGGCGTGTTCTCGGAGTTCTCGATGCCGCGCTGCACTCCGGGCACTGCACCCCGGCAGACCTGGCAGCGGCCGTCGATGAACAACGGGGCAGGCGCGGCATCGTCACCGTTCGCGACTTGGTTGGCCTGTCCGACCCACGACCTGAATCGCCGATGGAAAGCGAGGCACGACTCGTCTTCCACGATGGCGGCCTACCTGCACCGGAGTTGCAGCACGAGATCGTCGACCTGCACGGAAAGCTGTGGCGGGTTGACTTCGCCTGGCCCTCAGCACGATTCGTGGCCGAATACGAGAGCATGGAATGGCATACCACCCCCGAGGCGCTGCGGCATGACCGGATGAAGGTCGCACGCCTGCAGGAAGCCTGCTGGACGTCTATGCCGCTGGTGATCGACGACGTGCGGCACTACCCAGATGAACTCGTAGCCCGCGTCTTTCACCACCTCGATTCGCCCCGCCGGGCTGGGTGAACAGACACAAACTTGCAGGATATGGCCGATTTCTTGCAAGTTTTTGTCTGCTCGCGAGAAAAACCGTTGACACTCGACTGAACGCACATTTAGCGTATTGAACATGCGTTCAGCCGACGATCTGACGAGCACCGCCCGCATCCGCGACGCGGCCATCGCACAGTTCGGCGAGCACGGGTTCACCATCGGGGTTCGCGCCATCGCGACCGCCGCCGGCGTCAGCCCCGGTCTGGTCATCCACCACTTCGGCTCCAAGGACGGCCTGCGCCAGGTCTGCGACGACCACATCGCCGAGCAGATCCGCAATGCCAAATCCGAAACCATCCAATCCTCGGACCCCACCTCCTGGTTGAGCCAGATGGCCGAGATCGAGGAATACGCGCCGATGATGGCCTACCTGGTCCGCAGCATGCAGTCCGGCAGCGACCTGGCAAAAACCTTCTGGCAGCACATGGTCGATAACACCGAGATTTATCTCGAAGAGGGCGTGCAGGCCGGCACCGTCAAACCCAGCCGCGACCCCAGGGCACGGGCCAAGTACCTCGGCGTCACCGGCGGCGGCGCATTCCTGCTGTACCTGCAACTGCACGACAACCCGACCGACCTGCGCGCGGTGCTGCGCGATTATGCCGAGGACATGGTGCTGCCGGCGCTGGAGGTCTACAGCCATGGCCTGCTGACCGACTCCACGATGTACGACGCCTTCCTGGCCCAACGTGAACGGGGCGTCCCGTTCACCGCCCCGCACGAAGGAGAGCAACCATGACAGATGCAGTCGAAATACGCGGCCTGGTAAAACGATTCGGCCGGACCGCCGCACTGGACGGCCTCGATCTCACCGTCGCACCCGGCGATGTGACCGGATTCCTCGGCCCCAACGGCGCCGGTAAGTCGACGACCATCCGGGTACTGCTCGGCCTGCTGCGCGCCGACGGCGGCACCGTCCGACTGCTCGGCGGCGACCCGTGGCGCGACGCCGTCGCCCTGCACCGCCGGATCGCCTACGTACCAGGCGATGTGACGTTGTGGCCGAACCTGACCGGCGCGCAGGTCATCGACTTCCTGGCCCGACTGCGCGGCGGCACCGTCGACACCCGGCGCCGCGACGAACTGATCGACCGCTTCGAACTCGACCCGCACAAGGTCGCCCGCACCTACTCCAAGGGCAACCGGCAGAAGGTCGCCATCGTCGCCGCCTTCAGCACCGATGCCGAGCTTTACATCCTCGACGAGCCGACCTCCGGTCTGGATCCACTGATGGAGCACAACTTCCAGCAGTGTGTCGCCGAGGTCTCCGAACGCGGTGCCGCCGTCCTGTTGTCCAGCCACATCCTCGCCGAGGTCGAAAAGCTTTGCGACACCGTCACCATCGTGCGGGCCGGGCGGATCGTCCGGTCGGGCACGCTGGCCCAACTACGGCACCTGATGCGCACCACGGTGACGGCCCGGACCCGGGGCGATGCCTCCGGCCTGCGCGCCCTGCCCTTCGTCCACGATTTCGCCGAGCAGGACGGCCAGGTCAGCTTCTCGGTCGACCGCGCTGATCTCGATACCGGGATGGACCACCTCAGCAGGCTGCACATCACCGAACTGGCCGTGGCACCGGCGTCTTTGGAAGATCTTTTCCTGCGTGAGTATCGAACGGCGAGCTGATGTCCACCACCGTCGAGCACACCAGCCGCCACCGCACCACCACCGCGCAGTCGCCGCTGATCGGCACCGCCACCCTGCTGCGCCTGGCCCTGCGCCGCGACCGCATCCGGCTCACCATCTGGATCGTGGCGTTGACCGCGCTGCTGGCTTACACCCCCGGCGCTCTGCAACTCGCCTACCCGGCCACCGAACAACGTCAGGCCCGCATCGAACTGATGCAGACCCCGGCCGGAATCATGTTGAGCGGTCCCATGTTCGGCCGCAACGAGACGGGCCTGGGCGTCATGATCGCCAATGAGCTGATGCTCACCATGATCATCGCCGGCTCGATCCTGGCCATCCTGACCGTGATCCGGCACACCCGTGCCGAAGAGGAAAGCGGCGCGGCCGAATTGGCCCAGGCCTCCGCGGTCGGCCGGTACGCCCGCACCGCCGCAGCCTTGACGCTCATGACCGGCGTCAACGCGGTGCTCGCCATCACGATGTCAACAGCGCTGACCGCCAACGGTTTCGGCTTGCTCGACAGCGCAGCCTTCAGCGTCGGGATCACCGCCGCGGCCATGGTGTTCGGCGCACTGGCCGCGGTGACCGCCCAGCTGTGGCGCCAGTCGCGGGCCGCCACCGGGGCCGCAATGGGTGCACTCGGCGCGGCCGCTCTGGTACGTGGTGTCGGCGATGTGATCGACCATTCGGGCAGCGTCTTGAGCTGGTTCTCCCCCATCGCGTGGGCCCAGCAGATGCGCGCCTTCGTCGACCTGCGGTGGTGGCCGCTGATGCTGCTGATCATCCTGGCGGCCGCACTTGCCGTGCTGGCCGTCGTCGCAGAATCACAGCGACAGTACGACGCCGGCATCATCGGATCGGCAGGTGAACGCCCACAGGCCCGGGCCATCCCGAATGTCTTCGTATTGCACCTGACCCTGCAGCGCGGACAGGTCATCGGCTGGAGCATCGGGCTGTTCCTGGCCGGCCTGACCTTCGGCTCGATGACCAACGCGCTGCTCGATGCGGCCGGGGACAATGAGCTACTGGCCCGCATGTTGGCCACCGCAGGCACCGACGGCGCTTACACCACCATGACGCAGTTCCTGGCCGCCGCGGCCGGCGCATTCGTGGTGTCCGCAGTCTTGCGAGCATTCGCCGATGAGCGCAATGGGCTGGCCGAACCGGTGCTCGCCGGGGCGGTTTCGCGCTGGCGCTGGCTGCTGACCGCGGTGGCCGCGGCGCTCACCGGAGCGGCGGTCCTGTTGTTCTGTGCGGGCCTGGGCAACGGCTTGGGCGCAGGCGTCACCGTCGGCGAGCCGATGCTGATCGGGCGCCTGACCCTGGCCGCCCTGGCCTTCCTGCCCGCGATGGCGGTACTTGCCGCGGTGGCGGCGCTGGCGGTTGCCGTGCGCCGCCCCTGGATCGGCTGGGTGGCAGTGGCATTCGTGGTCCTTTCGCTGTATCTGGGTGCGCTGCTGCGACTTCCGCAATGGCTGTTGGATCTGTCTCCGGTCGGACAGACGACAGTGCCCACCGACGTCCCGTGGACCGCGTGGGTGACGATGTCGGTCATCGCCGCAGCCCTGTCCGCAGTGGCGGCCTGGATCTACCGGAACAGGGATGCGACATGAAACTCGCTGTGCAGACGCTGTTCGGACTGCTGTTCTTCGCCGCCGTGTTGTTCTGGCCTGCCGGCACCTTCGCCTACTGGCAGGCATGGCTGTTCCTGGCCGTCTTCCTCGCCACGACCATCGTGCCGAGTATCTATCTGGCCGTTCGCTACCCGGAGGCGCTGGCCCGGCGGATGAGGGCGGGGCCCACCGCGGAAACCCGTCCCGCGCAACGCATCATCATGACACTCACCCTGACCCTGGTGGTGGCGACATTCGTGTTGTCGGCGCTCGACCACCGCTTCGGCTGGTCGTCGGTCCCGGCCTGGCTCGTCGTCGTCGGTGCCGTCCTGGTCACCGTCGGGCTGAGCATCGCCCAACTGGTGGTGGTGCAGAACAACTATGCGGCGGCGACGATCCAGGTCGAGGCCGGCCAGCCGGTGGTGTCCACCGGGCTCTACGCCCTCGTGCGCCACCCGATGTATGCCGGGGCGGCCATCATGATGGTCGGCACTCCGCTGTGCCTGGACTCGCTGTGGGGACTGCTCGGTGTGTTGGCGTCGGCCCCGGTGATCGCGGCGCGCATCCGCGATGAGGAGACCATGCTGGCCGAGGACCTCCCCGGCTATCGCGAGTACATGCAGCGGGTGCGGTTCCGGTTGTGCCCCTACCTGTGGTGACCCCGGATCTCCTCGGCCGCCTTCTCGCCGATCATGATCGCGGCCGCATTGGTGTTGACCGGCGGGATCTTCGGCATGATCGACGCGTCGGCAACCCGCAGCCCGGTCAGGCCGTGTACGCGCAGGGACGGGTCGACGACGGCATCCGGTCCGATGCCCATCGCGCAACTACCGACCGGGTGGAAGTAGGTGCCGGTACCGCGGGCCACGTACTCCCGCAGCGACGCCCGGTCGGTGACATCGGGTCCCGGTAGCACCTCGCGCAGACGCCAGTCATCGAACGGCGCACGCGAAGCGATATCGCGGGCCACCTCGATACCGTGGCACATCCGCCGGATATCGGATTCCATGCCGAGGTAGTTCGGGTCGATCAGCGGCGGTGTCCGCGGATCGGGTCCCGCCAACCGGATCGACCCGCGGGCCTGCGGCACCGTCGCCACGGCGAGGGTGAAACTGTTCGCCGGCGCAGTCAGGTGCGGTGGGTGAAACGGCACGTGGATGAACATCAGCTGCATGTCGGGACCATCGAGGTCGGGGGCACTACGCCACAGCAGCGACGTCTCGGCATGATTGGTGCGTCCCGGCGGAATCGGCCGGGACGCTTCGTAGACGACCCCGCACAGTGGGTGATCGTGCAGATTGCGTCCCACCCCCGGCAGGTCGTGCACAACGTCGACACCCACGGCCTCGAGGTCGGCGGCCGCACCGACACCGGAGAGCAACAGCAGTCGTGGCGAGTCCACCGCCCCCGCACTGACAATGACCTCCTTGTTGGCCCACACCGCCTTGGGATGACCCGAATCGACAAAATCCACTCCCACGCACCGTGTTCCCGCGAGGCGCAGTCGGTGTACCCGTGATCCGGTCAGCACGGCGAGGTTCCGCCGATGCAGTACCGGATGCAGGTAGGCGGCCGCGGTGCTTTGCCGCCATCCACCGGCGATCGACAGATCGTGCCAGCCCGCGCCCTCGGCCGTGCTGGCGTTGAAGTCGGCGGTCAGACCGAAGCCGGCGACGACCGCGGCGTCGAGGAACACCTGAGACAACGGGTTGGCGTCCACCGGTGACGCCGGCGCGGGTGTCATCGGCCCACCGGTCCCGCGGTAGCGCGGGTCACCGGCCGGCACCGTCTCGATACGCCGGAAGTAAGGCAGCACCGATTCGTAATCCCAACCCACACAACCGGATTTGGCCCATCCGTCGAAGTCTCCCCGATGCCCGCGCAGGTAGACCATCGCGTTGATACTGCTGCTGCCGCCCAGGGTGTGCCCGCGCGGCCAGTTGTGGGTATACCCGGCGGTGCCGGCCTGGGGCACCGTGTCATACGCGTAGTCGACCTCGGTCCCCCACAAGGCGGGCCATGCGGGCGGCGCAGCGATCTCGGGCCGGGTGTCGGCCGGACCCGACTCCAGCAGCAGCACCGTCGTGGCCGGGTCTTCGGAGAGCCGGGCCGCGATCACGCTGCCGGCCGAACCGGCGCCGATCACGATGTAGTCGAAGGCCGGGAAGTTCACCATCTGTCAATCACTTTCGTTGTCTGATCGCACGGCCCGGCAAGCGCACCGCGCGGGGTACATTGATTTCGTCCAGCGGGACGGTCAGGAGGAACGTCGATGCACGCCAAGCTGAGCATCGGAGAATTCGCCACGTTGACGCACCTGAGCGTGCGCACGCTGCGTCGGTATCACGAGGCCGGACTGTTGGTCCCGGCGACGGTCGACCAGTTCACCGGATACCGGTACTACACCGCCGCCCAGATCCCGACCGCCCAGGTCATCCACAAACTCCGTCAACTCGACCTGCCGCTCGCCGAGGTCGAATCGATTCTGGCCACCGACGATCCGCAGCAGCGCGCCGAAGTGATCTCCGGTCACCTGCAACGCCTGGAGGCCGAGTTGAACCGGACCCAGGCCGCCGTGGTGTCCCTGCGCCGACTGCTGCGCCCAGACCCGGCCGAAATCGAGATCGAGCTACGGTCGGTGCCGGCCCGGACGGTCGTCGCGATCAGTGACCAAGCGTGTCTTGATGATTCGCTGCGCTGGTATGCCGAGGCGATGGCCGAACTCGACGCGGCCTGCCCGCCGGAGCAGCGCACCGGACCGCCCGGCGGGCTCTACGCGAACGAGCTGTTCGCCGACGGCGCCGGGATGATGACCGTCTACCGACCGGTGCGTGACCCCCGGCCGGCCGGGCGGGTTACGGTGCTGGAACTGCCCGCCACCGATCTGGCCGTGGCGGTACACCGCGGTGCGCACGATGACCTCGATGTCACCTATGGACAGCTGGGGTCCTGGGTGGTCAGCCATGCGCTGGCCGTTGCCGGACCGGTTCACGAGATCTACCTGTGCGGGCCCCAGGACACCACCGACTCGGCTGCCTGGCGGACCGAGATCGGCTGGCCGGTCTTCCCGCTGGCGCCCGGCCCGGAACACGACGGCGTAAGTCATCCGACCGTGGCCAGCGCCGACTCGGCGATCAGATCGGCGACCGCCCCGGGCTGAGACACCGTGACGGCGTGCGAGGCCTCGACCTCGACCGTCCGCGATTTCGCCCGCTCGCCCATGAACCGCATGGACTCGGCCGGGATCGCCAGGTCCTGCGTGGTGACCATGTTCCATGACGGGATGGTCTTCCAGGCCGCGGCGGTGGCCGGCTCGTTCAGTGCGGCCTCGGTGATGGGGCGCTGGGTGGCCGCCATCAACGCGGCGGTCTCCGGCGCCACATCAGCGGCGAACACTCGATGGAACTCCGGCTGCTGGATGTAGAGATCAGAACCCTTGCCACCGCCAGACGTCGGCAGCGGTACCGAGTTCAGCGCCGGGCCCAGTTGCGCGCCGGGGAACTTACCCGCCAGTTGCGACGTGGTCTCACCCGGCTCCAGGAGGAAACTGGCGATGTACACCAGGGCCTTCACATTCGGTTGGCCCGCGGCGGCCTGACTCATCACCGATCCCCCGTACGAATGGCCGGCGAGTACGACGGGACCCGGCACATCAGCGAGCACACTGCGGACGTACTCGGCGTCACTGTGCAGGCCGCGCAACGGATTTGCCACCGCGATCACCGGATAGCCGTCGTCTTCGAGTTCCTCGATGACGCCGTTCCAGCTCGACGAGTCGGCGAAGGCACCATGCACCAGTACGACGGTGGGTAGGTCGGTCGGGGGTTGCGCCGCTGCCGGCGTTTCGGTGCCGGCGCAGCCCGCGACGACGGTGGCGATGGCAGCGCAGGCGGCGACAGCGGACAGCGTTGAGATGCGTTTCATGGTCACAGGTTGGGGTCTCTCCCAAGGAGAGGGTCAAGCCCGTGCCGTGGGGCCATACTGGCAACGTGGAACTGCTCACCGGATTCGGGTTGGCGACCGCAGCGGGATTGAACGCCTACATTCCGCTACTGGCGCTGGGCGTGTTGTCGCGCTACACCGACCTCGTGTCATTGCCTGCGGGTTGGGCGTGGCTGGAGAACGGCTGGGTGATGGGCATCGTCGCCATCCTGCTGGTCATCGAGATCATCGCCGACAAGGTGCCCGCCCTGGACAGTGTCAACGACATGGTGCAGACGTTCGTCCGGCCGACGGCAGGCGGCATCGTATTCGGTTCCGGGACCGCCGCGCAGACGGCCACCGTGACCGATCCGGGTGCCTTCGCCCAGTCGGGGCAGTGGGTCCCGGTGGTCATCGGCATCGTGATCGCGCTGGTTGTGTCGTTGACGAAATCGACTGTGCGGCCCGCAGCCAACGTCGCCACCGCCGGGGTTGCCGCACCGGTGCTGAGCACCGTCGAGGACGTCACGAGCATCGGCTTGGTGTTCGTCGCCATCCTGCTACCGGTGTTCGTGCTGGTGGCCGTCGTCGTCCTGGCGTGGGCGGCGGTGACGTTGATCCGCCGGCGCCGCAAGGCCCGTCAGGCCGGCGGCCCGGCGATTCGGTAGCCGTTGCGTCCGGCCGCCTTCGCCTCGTACATCGCGCTGTCGGCGGCCCGCAACAACTCCTCGGCGGTGGTGTGCGGCCCGCCGACGGCGATCCCGATGCTGAGACCGACCATGCCGGTCCACGCCCCGATGGTCAAAGGCACCGAGGCGGTGTCGACAAGGCGGCGCGCCAGCACGGCCGCCGTCGCGGGTTCGGTGTGGATGACCACGAACTCGTCGCCGCTGCGACGCGCAACCGTATCGGTGGCCGGCACACAGGACAGCAGCCGTGCGGCCACCGCGCTGAGCACGGCGTCGCCGACACTGTGACCGAGTTCGTCGTTGACCTTCTTGAAACCGTCGAGGTCGACGCACAGCACAGCCACCTCCGCCGTCCCGTCGAGTTGCTGCTGCAACCGCTCATAGAGCAGCGCCCGGTTCGGCAGGCCGGTCAGCACATCGTGAGTCGCGTTGTGCTCCAGTCGACTTTCCAGTTCCTTGCGTCGCGAGGTATCGCGCACCGACACCACGTAGCCGTCCCGCTCGCCGGTCACGGGGTGATAGGTGACCCGGACGAACGCCTCGAGCCAGACCCACTCGCCGTTGCGGTGCCGCATGCGGTGCTCGGTGGTGAATGTGTCGACCCGGCCGTCGCCCATGGCGCGCATTTTCAGCGCGAACTCGGCCACGTCCTCCGGGTGGGTGATCTCGCTGGCGCGTTTGCCGACCAGCTCGTCGGGGTGGTAGCCGAGCAGGGTTTTGATGGAGGGTGACACATACCGGCGGATACCGTCGAGCGTGCCCCGGATCAGGGTGTCAGCAGAGTTCTCCAGCACCGTCCGGTACAGCGTCGCTTCGGTCTGCTGCGCCAGGAATATCGATGCCAGTAGTCCGAAATCGGCAAGCTGGGCACGCAGTCGGGCGCCGTCGTCGCGCGCGTGCGGGTCGGTCAGCCACAACGCCCCGCCCGGGATGGGCACCCCGGCGACGAACCGGGCGCCGGCGAACGCCGCGCCGATCGGATGTCCACTGCGCACCGCGTCCTCGACGACCAGCACCTCGGTGGGCGGCACCGGGCCGTCATGGAAGCAGACCAGCGCATCCCGACAGCCGGTCACTGCACATGCCGTGCGGCACAGCGCCTCGAAGAACGCCGACGTGCTTGCCGTCAGATCCACACACCCTTGCCGACGGCGACGACACCACCGGAGCTGATGGAGAACCGCTCACGGTCCTTGTCCAGGTCGACGCCGACCATCTCACCGGGTCCGACGACGACGTTCTTGTCCAGGATGGCGCGGCGCACCACGGCGCCGCGGCCGATCCGCACCCCGGGCATCAGCACGCTGCCCTCTACGATGGCGCCGTCATCGATGCTCACGTTGGACGACAGCACCGAATTGCGTACCGAGGCCGCGGAGATGATGCTGCCCGCGCCGACGACCGATTCCTGGGCCGAGCCGCCGTTGACGAACTTGGCCGGTGCCAGGTTCTCCGAGCCGCCGCGGATGGGCCAGCGCTTGTTGTAGAGATTGAACACCGGGTGCACCGACACCAGGTCCATGTGTGCGTCGTAGAACGCGTCCAGGGTCCCGACATCGCGCCAGTAACCGTGATCGCGTTCGGTGGCTCCGGGCACCTCGTTGTCGTCGAAGTCGTAAACACCGGCCATCCCGTCGGCCACCAAGCGCGGAATGATGTCACCGCCCATATCGTGATCGGAGGTGTCCTCGTCAGCATCGGCGCGAATGGCGTCGATGAGCACCTTGGTGGTGAAGATGTAGTTGCCCATCGATGCGAAGGTCTGCTCGGGATCGTCGGGCGTACCGGGCGGGTCGGCCGGCTTCTCGATGAAGCTGCGGATGCGGCCGGAGTCGTCGGCGTCGATGCACCCGAACGCCGAGGCTTCCGAGCGCGGAACCCGGATACCGGCGACGGTGGCGCCTGCGCCGCTCTCGATGTGGTGTTGCAGCATCTGCTCGGGATCCATCCGGTACACGTGGTCGGCACCGAAGATGACGATGTAGTCGGGATCCTCGTCATAGATCAGGTTCATCGACTGGTAGATGGCGTCGGCCGAGCCGGTGTACCAGCGCGGACCGAGCCGCTGCTGGGCTGGGACCGGGGTGATGTACTCACCGGCCAGCCCGGACAGCCGCCAGTTCTGCGAAATGTGCCGGTCCAGCGAATGCGATTTATATTGCGTGAGAACACAGATCCTGAGGAACCGCGCGTTGACCAGATTGGACAACACAAAATCGATGAGCCGGTAGGAACCGCCGAACGGCACCGCCGGCTTCGCGCGGTCTGCCGTCAGTGGGTAAAGGCGCTTACCCTCCCCTCCAGCCAGGACGATGCCCAGCACGTGTGGCGCTTCCCTCATGGTCCCAACCTATCGGGCAGACCGCAGCGCGGCTAGCCAATCGCCCGATCGAAGTGCTGCATGTCAAGGTAATTGGGCTCGACGCATGTCCACTCGGCGCACAGGGGTGCGCTCGACACCCACGCCCGATACGGTGCACACCATGCGGGTGGCGATGATGTCCCGGGAGTATCCGCCGGAGGTCTACGGCGGAGCAGGCGTACACGTGACCGAGCTCGTCTCGCAGTTACGTCACCTGTGCGAGGTCGATGTGCATTGCATGGGTGCGCCACGCGACACCGCGATCGTGGCGCAACCCGATCCGGCGCTCAAGGATGCCAACGCCGCGCTGTCCACGCTGTCGGCGGATCTGGTGATGGCCAACGCCGCGGCCGGGGCGACGGTGGCGCATTCGCACACCTGGTACACCGGGATGGCCGGCCATCTGGCCGCGCTGTTGCACGGCATCCCGCACGTGCTCACCGCACACTCGCTGGAACCGATGCGGCCATGGAAGGCCGAGCAACTCGGGGGCGGCTACCGGGTGTCGTCGTGGGTGGAGAAAACCGCGGTGGAGGCCGCCGACGCGGTGATCGCGGTGAGCTCCGGGATGCGCGGCGACGTGCTGGCCACCTACCCGGCGCTGGATCCGGCCCGGGTACATGTGGTGCGCAACGGGATCGACACCGCGGTCTGGTACCCCGCGGCACCGGATCCCGGCGCCTCGGTGCTGGCCGAGTTGGGCGTGGATCCGACCCGGCCCATCGTGGCGTTCGTCGGCCGGATCACCCGGCAGAAGGGGGTGGCCCACCTGGTGGCCGCCGCGCACCGGTTCGGTCCCGAGATCCAGCTGGTGCTGTGTGCCGGGGCACCCGACACACCCGAGATCGCCGAGGAAGTCAGTGCCGCGGTGCAGGAACTCGGCATGGCGCGCACCGGCGTGTTCTGGGTGCGCGAGATGCTGCCCGTCGAGAAGATCCGCGAAATACTCTCGGCATCAGCCGTTTTCATCTGCCCGTCGGTATACGAACCGCTCGGAATCGTGAACCTGGAGGCGATGGCCTGCGGCACCGCCGTGGTCGCCTCCGACGTCGGCGGCATCCCCGAGGTGGTTGCCGACGGCAGCACCGGACTGCTGGTGCACTACGACGCCGCGGACGCCACGGGTTTCGAGCATCGGATGGCCGACGCCGTCAATGCGTTGGTCGCCGACCCGGAACGCGCACGCACTTTCGGCGCGGCGGGACGACAGCGGTGTATCGAGGAGTTCTCCTGGGCGCAGATCGCCGAGCAGACGCTGCGCATCTACGAGTTGGTGTCACGCTGACCCGAAAGGGTCAGCCTGGCCAGCACGTATGAGACCTAGCTGGTGACGCCCTTGAGTTCGTCGCCCAGCGCGGCGGCCTCATCCGGCGTGAGTTCCACGACGAGCCGCCCACCACCTTCCAGTGGTACCCGCATCACGATGCCGCGCCCCTCCTTGGTCGCTTCCAATGGACCGTCGCCGGTCCGGGGCTTCATCGCCGCCATCGTGTGCTCCTCCCGCGTGAGCCGGCCCGCGTGATGCGAACCCGATCAAGACCGGCGTGTGCCGGCACAGAATTGCTACTGAACTAACCCTATTCTTCCCTATAGCTGGACCGCAGTGTGAAAAGACCCGGCGAAACGCACCGACCGTGACCGGATCGGTGCCGCTCAGCCCACCCGCGGCACCCAACACGACACGATGTGATCGTCGACCATGCCGGTTGCCTGCATCAACGCATACGCCGTCGTCGGTCCGACGAACCGGAATCCGCGGCGCTTCAATTCCTTGGCCATGGCCTTCGATTCCGGCGTCACCGCAGGGACATCCTTCAGCGTCGCGGGACGTTCCCGTGCCGCCGGAGCAAAGGACCACAGCAAATCGGACAGGTCGACGTCAAGTTCCTCGATCACGCGGGCGTTGTTGATGGTGGCCTCGATCTTGGCGCGGTTGCGCACGATCTCGGCATCGTCCATCAGGCGGGCAATATCGGCTTCGGTGAAGCGGGCAACCGCCTCGGTGTCGAATCCCGCGAAGGCACGGCGGAACCCGTCGCGCTTGCGCAGAATCGTCAACCAGGACAGCCCGCTCTGGAAGGCCTCCAGGCTGACTCGCTCATAGAGCGCACGGGCACCGCGCAGCGGAACACCCCATTCGGTGTCGTGATACTCCCGGTAGAGCGCCGAGTTCGGCTTGGAATCGGTTGGTACCCAACCGCACCGGGTGCGTCCGTCACCGTCGGACTCGGTCACGATTCGTCGGCGCGGGCGTGCGCCGCCTCGTGTTCACCGGCAACGACGTCCGGATCATCGATACCGTGGGCGGCTCGCAACGCGGTCAACTGCCCACGCACCGAATCGAGTTCGGCCCCGAGACGGTCCAGTACCCAGTCGACCTCGCTGGTCTTGTACCCCCGCAGGGTCTGGGTGAACTTGACCGCGTCGACATCGGCACCGGTCACCCCGGAGGCCGGCAACACCGTCGCCGTGGTGTCATGCGGCAGCGGCGGCAGCACCTCACCGCGGCCGAACAGCACACTGCCCAGGGCAAACAACACACCGCCGACGAGGACCAACACCACCAGGTACGTGAGTATCAGCGTCACGTCACCGATACTGCCCTACCGGTCCGACAAGTCGGCTTGCGGCGGGTGGTGCGCAGCGACCGGGGAATCAGAACGGCCGCAGCGTGTTCATCGGCGGACGATCGGCCAAGGACACCGTGGACGTCCGCGGCGTGTAGTCCTCGCCGTCGGCGAAGAACTGGGTCAACCCGACACCGGAGTCCTCGATACCGCAGCGATTCAGCAGCGTGGCGATCACCTGCCGGCTCATGCTGGCCAATTCGGTCAGCGGACGGTTCCGGTGGGTGCGTACGCCCAGGTTGACCTGAGCGATACCGTCCAGGCCATAACGGTTGTAGGTGTCGACCAACAGGCCGATCTCCACACCGTAGGCCGGCGCGAACGGCACCGAGGTCAGCAGTTCGCGGGTGCCCGCGTACTCGCCGCCCAGCGGCTGCAGCAGGCAGGTCAGCTCCGGTCGCAGCGCCGCCAGCAGCGGGCGTGCCACCAGTTCGGTGACGCGGCCGCCACCGTTGGCATCCTCGCTGCCGCTGACCTTGAGCGGGCGCCGGTAGAAGCCCTTCACCAGATGCACACCATCGACGGTCAACAGTGGCCCGAGCAGTTTCGGGACGAACATCGGGTCGGGGTCGATCAGATCGGAGTCGACGAAGACCACGAGGTCACCGGTGGTGGCCGCCAGCGACCGCCACAGCACCTCACCCTTACCGGGGCGCGGGGGCACCTCCGGCAGGGCTGCTTCCCGGCTGACCACCCGGGCACCGGCGGCGACCGCGCGGATCTCGGTGTCGTCGGTGGAACCGGAGTCGAGCACGATCAGCTCGTCGACCAGGCCACCGAGCAGCGGAGTGATGGTCTCCACCACCGACCCGACGGTCTCCTCCTCGTTCAGCGCCGGCAGGACCACCGAGATGGTGCGTCCCTTCTTGGCCGCGACCAGTTCCTCGATCGTCCACGATGGACGGCCGAAGCTGTGGTCTGTCAGCCACGGGTGTCCCACCACTGCGTCAGTGTCGTCGATATCGGTCAGTTCTGCTGTCAGCTCGGATATCAGAGTCATGCCAGTCCCCTCACCGTGCGCGTCGGCGGACGCGATCCCTGGATCGACGCGACCATTTCCAGTACGCGTCGAGTGGGACCGACTTCGTGCACCCGAAACATGGCAGCTCCGTCGGCGGCGGCCAGTGCCGTCGCCGCCAGGGTGCCTTCGAGGCGTTCGGTCAGTCCCACACCCAGAGTCTCCCCGACAAAATCCTTGTTGCTCAGGGCCATCAGGACGGGCCATCCCGTGTTTACAAGATCTTTTACATGGCGCAACAAACTAAGACCGTGATGAGTGTTCTTACCGAAATCATGGGTGGGATCGATCACTATCCGGTCCCGCGCGACACCCTTTGCCAGGGCCTGCTCGGCCGCGGCGGTGACCTCCGCGATGACGTCGTCGACGACACCGCGCTCGGTGATCCCGTAGTTGACCCGGAACGGCCGGGTGCGCGGCACCGCTCCGCCGGTATGTGAGCACACCAGCCCCGCGTTGAACTCCGCGGCGACCTCCGGCAGTCCGGGATCGGCGCCGGCCCAGGTGTCGTTGATCAGGTCCGCCCCGGCTGCGCAGGCCTGCTTGGCCACGCCTGCCCGCCAGGTGTCGACGCTGATCAACTGATCCGGGTAGGCGCCGCGCAGCCATTCGATGAACGGCACCACCCGGGCGATCTCCTCGTCGGCGTCGACGGTTTGACCCGGCCCCGCTTTGACCCCGCCGATGTCGATGACATCGGCCCCTTCGGCGATCTTGCGGTGGGTGGCATCCTTGGCGGCCTCATCGGTGAAGGTCGCGCCCCGGTCATAAAAGGAATCAGGGGTGCGGTTGACGATCGCCATGATCAGCGCGCGATCCCCGGAGACCGGGCGCCCGCAGAATGTTCGCGCCTGGCCCTGCGGTGTCGATTGCACACACCCAGGCTATCCCCCGCCCCGCCGGGCATCCCCCGCGACGAAACTCGCGTACCCGGGGTTTGCGCAGCCGGAAACACCCCGGGTACGCGAGTTTCGCCTGTCCAGAACGGGTGCGCGGGCCATCGCGAGGTGTCACCATGATCTTGATTTCTCGACCTCGGCACGGAGGGACAGCATGAAGATGCGCGCGGCACGCATGTACGGCTACCACCAGCCCCTGCGACTGGAAGAGGTCGACGTCCCCCAGATCGGCCCCGAGGAGATCCTGGTCAAGGTCGGCGGCGCCGGTATGTGTCGCACCGACTACCAACTCATCGACGGCTATTTCGATCGCGGGCTGGCGATGGACTACCCGATCACCCCCGGCCACGAGATCGCCGGCTGGGTGGACGGGGTCGGCGCACAGGTACCCGCCGCCGCGGCGCTGTCCGAGGGCGACCAGGTCGTGGTCTTCGGCCCGTGGGGCGACGGTGCGTGCCGGCAGTGCCATGAGGGCAACGAACAGTTGTGCGCGCACGGCACCTGGGCCGGCTTCGGTCTGCACGGTGGCTACCAGGAGTACGTCCCGGTCAACTACCGCTATGTCATCAAGGTGCCGGCCGGCGGAGGTCTGTCACCGGCCAACCTCGCACCGTTGACCGACGCCGGCCTGACGCCCTATCGCGGGCTGCAGAAGCTGCGCGCGGGCGGCCATCTGGGCCCGGGCCGGACGCTGGCCGTCACCGGCATCGGCGGCCTGGGCAGTTATGGGGTGCAGTACGCCAAGCTGCTGGGCGGCGGCGCCACCGTGGTGGCCTTCGGGCGACATGACGAGAAACTGCGCACCGCCGCGGCCACCGGCGCCGATCACGCGATCAACGTGAGCGACAGGTCGAGCGCCGCGGTGGCCGATGAACTCGAAAACCTGACCGGCCGCGGCGAACTGGACGCCGTGCTGGACTGTGCTGGCGCCGAGGAGTCGATTCAGCTCGCCTTCGGCCTGTTGGCCGTCGAGGGTGCGGTCGCATCGGTCGGGCTGATCGGCAACAGGATCGATATCCCGTTGTTCCCGTTGGTGTCCCGCGAATTCACCTACTACGGCTCGTTCTGGGGCAACTTCAACGACCTGACCGAGGTCCTGGCATTGGCCCAGGCCGGGCAGATCACCGACAGCATCACCCAGGTGCGCTGGGAGGACGTCAACGAGACCCTGAACGCCATCGGCCGCGGTGACGTGTTGGGCCGCGCCGTCATCGTCTACGACTAGGACTCTCGGCGAAACCCGCGTACCCGTGGTCGCCAACGTCGGCATCAGCCCGGGTCCGCGAGTTTCGACGCCTTACTTGGGCCGTTTCCCGTCCACGACCTCGTCGATGTACTCCGGATAGAACGGTACGTACCCCTCGCTCTTACCGGCCAGCACGTAGAGCGGATCCTTGACGTCTTCGCCGTAGCCCTGCTTGCGCAGTTCCACCTTCTGGCTCTTGAAGGTCGAGGTGTGCGCCAGTTCGGTGACGATGCGCACGAACAGCGGCACCGCGTAGACGGGCAGATGCGCGTAGGCCGACTTGGCCAGCGCGGCCCCGTCGAATTCCTGGCCCTCTTTGAGTTGTAGCGCCACCATCCCGGCGCGCCCACCGGCGCCGGGCACCTCGACACCGAATACGGTGGCCTCCTCGACCTGGGTGTCCGCCGAGATGGCTGCCTCCACCTCGGTGGTGGCGACGTTCTCGCCCTTCCAGCGGAAGGTGTCACCGAGCCGGTCGGCAAAGGCGGCGTGCCCGAACCCCTGTGACCGCATCAGGTCACCGGTGTTGAACCAGACATCACCGTCCTTGAATGCGTCACGCACCAGCTTCTTCTCCGACGCCGACTTGTCGGTATAACCGTCAAATGGCTGGAAGCTGCTGACCTTGCTCAAGAGCAAGCCCGGCTGCCCCTTTTTCACCTTGCGCAGCCGGCCGTCCGAGGCACGCGCGGGTTCGCCTGACTCCAAGTCGTATTCGACGAAGGCGACCGGGCTGGGGCAGATACCGGTGGATTTCGACACGTTGAACACGTTGACGAATGCCGTGTTTCCCTCACTGGCACCATAGAATTCGCACACCCGCGGGATGCCGAAGCGTTTGGTGAACTGATCCCAGATGGCCGGGCGCAGGCCGTTGCCGACGATCACGCGCACCTTATGCGCCTTGTCGGTGGGCTTGGGTGGCTGGTTGAGCAGGTACCCGCAGATCTCGCCGATGTAGACGAATGCGGTGGCGTCATGCTTGATGACGTCATCCCAGAATCGCGACGCCGAGAACGACTTCCCCAGGGCCAGTGCGGCTCCCGCGTTGAGTGCCGAGCCGACCGACACCGTCAACGCATTGTTGTGGTACAGCGGCAGGCAGCAGTACAGGGTGTCATTGCTGTTGAGCCGCAGGCCGAGTCCGCCGAACCCGGCCAGCGCGCGCAGCCAGCGGTAGTGCGTCATGACGCTGGCCTTCGGCATGCCGGTGGTGCCCGAGGTGAAGATGAAGAAGGCCTTGTCCTTGGCCAGCACCGCCGCGGTGGCGGGCGGGTTGGTGGTCGGCGCCGTGGTGGCGGACTGACGCAGCTCCTCCAGCGTCATCAGTCCCGTTGTCTGCACCCCACTTTCGGTGATCGGCTCGACCAGGTCGGATTCGGCGATGATGGCCTTGGCGTCCAGCAGACCGATGCTATGGGCCAGCACCTTGCCGCGCTGATGGTAGTTCAACATGCCGGCGGTCGCGCCACACTTGACGGTGGCCAGCATCAGCAGCACCGAATCCGGGGAGTTGCGCAACATGATGCCGACGACGTCGCCGTGGCCGACACCACGGGCGGCCAGCACCGCTGCATAACGGTTGACGGTCTCGTTGGCCTTGCGGTAGGTGATCTGCTCGTCTTCGAACTTGATGAACACCTTGTCGCCGTACTGGGCGGCGCGCTCCTGGAAGACTTTGCCGATGGAGGTCTTGGCCGTCGGCCGGGCGCCCATCCCGGTCAGCACACCGCGAACGATCGCGGGTGCATCGAAAATCAGGCCGGGAATCTTGGTGGCGATGTCGAGCAGGCCCACGCTGGTGCGCGTTGTGTCGTCACTCATGCCCATCAACCCTAGTGACCGGGGCTACACGCGCTGAGAGCCGTCTCAACATCGGCGGTCACCACCAGCCGATCCAGGGCGCGCTCACCCACATAGCCGCTGTCGACCAATCCACGCAGCCAGGTCAGCAAGCCGTCGTAATGGCCGAACGGGTCCAGCATGACGATCGGCTTGTCGTGCATGCCGAGGTAGCCGGCGGTCCACGCTTCGAAGAACTCCTCCAGCGTGCCGATGCCGCCGGGCAGCGCGATGAAGGCGTCGGCACGGTCCTCCATCACCTGTTTGCGTTCCCGCATGGTGTCGGTGACCACCAGCTCATCGGCTTCCACATCGGCGAGCTCACGGTGCACCAGAGCTTTGGGGATGACGCCGATGGTGCGTCCGTTGTGTTGGCGGGCGCCGCCGGCGACTGCCCCCATGGCCGAGACGTTGCCACCGCCGGACACCAGGGTCCAGCCGCGATCGGCGATGGCGCGACCCACATCGCCGGCGAGTTTGAGCAGTTCGGGATCGATGGGGCCGGACGCGCAGTAGACGCACACGGCCCACGGGCTGGTTTCGGGCACAGATAGACCGTACCGGGGTTCCGCCGTGACTCATCGCCGATCGGTTTTGCCGAGCGAAGCACCGAGAATGCGACACCCGCCCGATGCACTCGGCCAGACTTCCCCTGGCCACAATTATCGAGTCACAGCTAACTAAATTTAGTAGCTGAAAATCGTACCCAATTGCGTCGCCGAGTTCGACTCAGATCGTTTGCAGCATCTTCACAGGAGATCTGAACATACAGCTGATGAATCGGGACGACAATTGACCGGGTGCGCTATTCAATTACATAAAACGGTTCGGCGCACATTCAAGATCAAAGCGTACTCTCGAAACTGGCAAATCCTCCGCAGATTGGGCCACGCTATGAAGAAGATCATCCTCGGCGCTGCTGTCGCCGCCATCACCGCGGGCACGCTCATCACGGCACCGCTGGCTCAGGCCGAGCCGGAACCCGACCCGGAAGAACCCGGCCTGGTAAGTCCCATCCCGTTCCCGTTCCCGATACCGTTCCCGCGTCTGACGGGCGAACCGCGTTACGGACCGCAGGGAAGCAGCCTGGAGAGTCCGGGTGTCCAGTCGGTGCGGTCGGCCTACTCGATCCCGGCGTCGAACCCCACCGCCTGACGCGGTACCCGTTGTCGAACGATCGGCCCTGACCGGCCGGCCGTTCGCCATACACTGCCGCTGTGCCGGATCTGGTCGACGCCGCCGCCGATGCGCTGGGCCGTGGCGAGCTGTCGACGGCCGAAGAACAGGCCCGCCGCGCCCTCGCGGACGGCGAATCGCTGGCGGCCCGACTGACGTTGGCGCAGGCATTGGCCTGGCAGGGCCGCGGCCCGGATGCCGATGCGGTCCTCGGCGCGGTGGACCCCGCAACGCTGGCCGATGAGGACCTGATCGCCTGGGCACTGCCGCGGGCGGCCAATCAGTTCTGGATGCTCGATCAGCCCGAACGGGCGACCGCATTCCTGCGGTCGGTCCGTGGCCGGCTGTCCTCGGCCGTCACGGTTGATGCGCTGCTGTGCACCTTCGCGATGAATGCGGGCAACACCGAGCGGGCGATGGACCTCGCCGAGTCGGTGCTGGCCTCGGATACGGCCGACGATCGCGCGGTCGGCTGGGCGGCGGCCGCGGGGGCACTGTCGGCGGCCCGGATGGGCAGTTTCGCCGCGGTAGACGGATTCGCGACGCGGGCTCGGGATGCCGGGCATCCCGGTGTGCTGCGGTTCACGACGGCCTTCGGCCAGACGACGGCACTGATGCTTGCCGGACAACTCGACGGCGCGGAATCGCTGGCCCGGTCCCTGGTCGCCGACGACGGGCCGTCCCGGGCCGTCGGCCTGCTGCTGGTCGCCGATGTGCTGTTGGCCCGCGGAAACCTGGACGAGGCGATCGGCATGCTGCGCGAGTCGGCGGCGGCATTGTCGGTGACCGGATACTCGTGGGGACCGCTGGCGTGGATGCTGTCGGCACAGGCACTGGGCCAGCGCGGGTCGGCGGTGGACGCGGGAAAGGCCTTGTGGCGAGCCGAATCCCGGCATGGGTTGAAGTCGATGCTGTTCGCACCGGAGTTGTTCCTGGCCAAGGCGTGGACCGGTGCGGCACGACGCGACCCAGTGGGCGCGATCGGCGCGGCTCGGGAGGCGTCGCGAGCCGCTCTGCGTGGCGGGCAGAACGCTGTGGCGCTGCGCGCACTGCACGATGCGGTGCGACTGGGCGACACTCGGGCCGCCGAGGTGATCGCCGGACTGGATTGTGACTGCGCCTTCGGCCGACTGGCCGCCGAACATGCGCGCGCGCTGGCGGTGCACGACGGCCCCGGGCTCGACTCGGTGGCCGAACGTTTCGACCGGCTCGGCTGGGGCGCGGCGGCCCGCGATGCCGCCCGGCAGGCGCAGGACTGCAGGTGACCCCACGGAATTGCCGATCCGGCGGGCCGCTGACCGGCCATAGAATCGAGCACGTACCGAAACGGGGGCCAACATGTCGGATCCGCTCTACGTCCAGACCGACGGAGTGCGCAATTACTCGCAGATCCACTCGGATGTGCAATCCGGCCTGTCCGGGCTGACCGCACCCCAAGGCACCGGCGTCCAGAACAGCCACGGGGCCATCGCGTCGGCGGTCAGCACCGCGTTGGGCGGGGTACTCAGCGGTCGCGGTAGCACCATGGGCGTGACCTCGACGTCGGCCGCCACCATCTCCGACCTGCTGCAGAAGGCGGCACACGCCTATGCCGGTGGTGACGAGGAGGGCGGACGCCGGCTCAAGGCGGCCGCCGACGCGTTGGAGGGCAACGGCCAGTCCGGTTCGACGGGCGGCGCCGCGGGGTCGAGCGGGTCGGCAGCCGGAGCCGGTGGTGACATGGCCGGCCAGATGGGCCAGATCATGGGCCAGGTGGGCCAGCAGGTCGGCCAGCTGGCGTCTTCGATCGCCCAACCGCTACAGGGTCTCACCCAGGGCTTGCAGCAGGTTCCGCAGCAGATCATGCAGGCGGCCCAACAAGCGGCCCAGGCCGCGCAGGCGGGCAAGCTGCCCGGCGCCGAGAAGGCTGTCGAGGGTGAGCGCGACGAGCGACCCGAACGCGGCGAACGCGGCGAACGCGATGAGAAGCGCGAGAAGGACGACACCGCGACGCCGGTAGAGGCCACCGAGGCGCAGGCCGGAGAGGGCGGCTCCGGCCGGGCGCCGGTCGAGGCCGCGCCGCCGGCCCAGCCCGCGCCGACCCGACCCCAGGTCGACTAAACCGTCGCGAGTACCCCGTCGGCGAGCCGCAACCGCCGCTGGATGCCGATCTCGGCCAGAAAGGTCTCGTCGTGGCTGACCACGACGAAGGCGCCCCGATAGGCATGCAACGCCGACTCCAGCTGCTTTACGCTGGCCAGGTCGAGGTTGTTGGTCGGCTCGTCGAGCAACAGCAACTGCGGGGCGGGCTCGGCGAACAGCACGCAGGCCAGCGTCGCCCGCAGCCGCTCCCCGCCTGACAGCGCACCGACCGGCAACTCGATGCGATCCCCTCGGAACAGGAACTGCGCCAACAGATGCCGCCGCCGAGTGATCGACAGTCCGGGTGCGGCCGACGCCAGGCAGTCGGCCACCGACAGCCGCTCGTCGAGCAGGTCGAGACGCTGCGACAGGTACGCGACGCGCCCATCGCCACGCGCGACCGTGCCGGCGTCGGGCTGCAGATCGCCGGAGATGATCCGCAACAGGGTGGATTTCCCGACGCCGTTGGCACCGGTCAAGGCGATCCGCTCCGGGCCCCGGATGTCCACATCCAGATCGGCGAAAACCCTTGTCGACAAACCTGCCCCGCTGAACACGATCCGCCCCGCAGGCACCTCGGTGTCAGGCAGGTCGAGGGCCAGTAGGTCGTCGTAGCGCAGCGCCCGTTCGGCCTCATCGAGCCGATCCCGGGCGTCGCCGACGCGTCGGGCATGCACATCGTCGGTCTTGGCCGCGGACTGCTGGGCATCTCGTTTCAGCTTTCCGGCAACGATTTTCGGAAGGCCGGCGTCCTTCAGATTGCGCTTGGCCGTTGCTGCCCGCTTGTCGGCGCGCTCACGAGCCTGCTGCATCTGCTGTTTATGGCGTTTGAGATCCTGCTCGGCATTGCGGATATTGCTCTCGGCGAGTTCCTGGGCTGCCTGCACCGCGTCCTGGTAGGCCGTGAAGCCACCCCCGTAGAGGCTGATCTCACCACCGCGCAGCTCCGTGATCGCGTCCATGCGGTCCAGCAGCACCCGGTCATGACTGACCACCAACAAGGTTCCACCAAAATCGTCCAGTGCCGAGTAAAGCCGTTGCCGTGCATCGGCATCCAGATTATTGGTCGGCTCGTCGAGCAGCAGCACGTCGGGGCGGCGCAACAACTCGGCGGTCAGCCCGAGCGACACCACCTGCCCGCCGGAAAGCGTCGACAACCGGCGGTCGAGCTCGAGGTCGTTCAAGCCCAGCCGGTCGAGTTGCGCGCGGGATCGCTCGGCAATGTCCCAGTCGTCACCGATGGTGTTGAACACCGCCTCGCCGGCGTCACCGGCGGCCAGCGCATCGAGTGCCGCGACCACGGGTGTCACGCCGAGCACATCGGACACGGTGTGCTCGGCCAGAAACGGCAGATTCTGTGGCAGATAGCCGAGTACGCCGTCGACCGAAACGGTGCCCGCCGAGGGCGTCAGGTCGCCGGCGATCAACCGCAGCAACGTGCTCTTACCGGCACCGTTCGGCGCCACCAGGCCGATATGTCCCCGCCCGAAGCTGCAGGACAGGTCGGTGAACACGGCGGTGTCATCGGGCCAGGAGAACGACAGGTCAGAACAGACCACGGAAAAACGGGAAGACATGCGGGAACTCCGGAAGAAGAGAGGACGGATTCACGACAGCACAGATCTCGGGATCTACCCGGAGATGTCGTCGATTCCCAGCACGATGACCACGATACCGATCGGGTCAAGCGGTTAAATACGCCCGCAGCGTCTCGGCGGTCGCGGTGATGGCGGTGACGTCGACGTTCTCGTCCACCTTGTGCGCCAGGTTCGGGTCACCCGGACCGTAGTTGACCGCGGCGATGCCCAACGCGGCGAAGCGGGCCACATCGGTCCAGCCGTACTTGGCGCGCACCGCTCCCCCGGCCGCGGCGATCAGTGCGGCGGCCGCCGGATTGGCCAACCCCGGCAGCGCGCCGGCGGCGGCGTCGGTGGTCTCACAGGTGACGTCGAGACCGTCGAGCACCTCGTGCACATGCGCGACGGCCTGCTCGACGCTGCGGTCCGGGGCGAACCGGAAGTTCACCGTCACCGACGCCGCATCCGGGATCACATTGCCGGCGATACCACCGTCGATGCGCACCGCGGACAGGCCTTCGCGGTACACACACCCATCGATGTCCACGCTGCGAGCCTCATAACGCGACAACCGGTCGAGTACCGCCCCCAGCTTGTGTATGGCGTTGTCCCCCAGCCAGGATCGCGCCGAGTGTGCACGTGTCCCGGTCGCGCGTACGACGATCCGGATGGTGCCCTGGCAACCCGCCTCGATGAATCCGCCGGACGGCTCACCGAGGATCGCGACATCGGCGGCCAGCCAGTCCGGCAGCTCACGCTCGATGCGCCCCAGCCCGTTGGCGCTGGACTCGATCTCCTCGCAGTCGTACATGACCAGGGTCAGGTCATGGCGCGGTTCGGCAATCGTGGCGGCCAGGTGCAGGAAGACGGCGTCACCGGACTTCATGTCCGAGGTACCGCAGCCGTACATGAGCGGGCCCTCGATACGGCTGGGCAGATTGTCCGCCGCCGGGACGGTGTCGGTGTGCCCGGCCAGCAGAACCCGGGATTGCCTGCCCAGATTCGTCCGGGCCAGCACCGCGTCACCGTTACGGATCACCTCGAAGTGCGGGGCCTGTGCGCGCAGGGCGGACTCGATCTCGTCGGCGATACGCTGTTCGTGGCGCGACTCGCTGGGGATGTCCACCAGCGCCGCGGTCAGTGCGATCGGATCGGCGCGCAGGTCTAGCCCCATGACGGTCAACCGTAGTCCAGTAACGTAGGGCCACGTGACTGCCGCATCTGGCGTCGGCCTGGCCACCATCGCCGCCGACGGAACCGTCCTGGATACCTGGTTTCCGAACCCCGAACTGACCGGCGACGGCAGCACCGGCACGGTGCGCCTGTCGGTCGCCGAGCTGACCGATGCGCTGACCGCGCTGACCGGCCCCGATATCGATCGCGATGTCGAGATCGTCGCGGTGCGCACCAACATCGCCTCGCTCGACGACAAGCCCGTCGACACTTATGACGCCTACCTGCGGCTGCACCTGCTGAGCCATCGGCTGACCAAACCGCACGAGGCCAATCTGGACGGCATCTTCGGTCTGCTCGCCAATGTGGTGTGGACCAACTTCGGGCCGGCCCCGGTCGAGGGCTTCGAGCTGGTCCGGGCCAAGCTGCGCAGCCGCGGCGCCGTCGCGGTGTACGGGGTGGACAAGTTCCCCCGGATGGTCGACTACGTGCTGCCCACCGGCGTGCGAATCGCCGACGCCGACCGGGTCCGCCTCGGTGCCCATCTGGCCACCGGCACCACGGTGATGCACGAGGGTTTCGTGAACTTCAACGCCGGCACCCTGGGTAACTCCATGGTCGAGGGCCGGATTTCGGCCGGTGTGGTTGTCGACGACGGCTCCGATGTCGGCGGCGGCGCGTCCATCATGGGCACGCTGTCCGGTGGTGGCAAAGAGGTCATCTCGATCGGTAAGCGCTGCCTACTGGGCGCCAACGCCGGCGTGGGCATCTCGCTGGGCGACGACTGCGTCGTCGAGGCCGGCCTCTATGTCACCGGCGGCACCAAGGTCACCACGGCGGACGGGCAGACCGTCAAGGCCAAGGAGCTGTCCGGGTCGAACAACCTGCTGTTCCGTCGCAACTCGGTGTCCGGCGCGGTCGAGGTCGTCAAGCGTGACGGCACCGGCATAACGCTGAACGAGGCCCTGCACGCCAACTGATCGTCGCGGTCGGTCAGAGGATGCAGAACTCGTTGCCCTCCGGGTCTGCCAGCACAACCCAACTCTGCTCCCCCTGCCCTATGTCGACGCGGGTGGCGCCCAGCCCGATCAACCGTTCGACCTCGGCGGCCTGATCCTCGGGGGTGAAGTCCAGGTGCACCCGGTTCTTGACCACCTTGGCGTCGGGCACCGCGAGGAACAGCAATTCGGTGCCCTGGCCCGGTGGGGGTGTCACGAACGCGTCACCGTCGGAGTCGACGCGCGTGGGCCAGCCGAGGACCTCGGACCACCACTTGGCCAGGGCTTCGGGATCTCGCGCGTCGACGGCAATCTGACTCAAAATCAAGCTCATCGGTCGACTCCCACACTCGCTCCGGCCCTCGCTCGTCCCTCGCTGCGATCCTCACTCGCGTCCGTCTCCGGGCTCATCGGTCGACTCCCACACTCGCTCCGGCCCTCGCTCGTCCCTCGCTGCGATCCTCACTCGCGTCCGTCTCCGGGCTCACTTCGCCAGCTCCTTCTTGAGCACCTTGCCCATCGCGTTGCGCGGCAGACTGTCCACGATCCGCACCTCGCGTGGACGTTTGTGCGCCGAAAGCTGCTTTGCCACATACTGAATCAACTCATCCGGATCGGCCGAACCGACGACGAAGGCAACGATCCGCTGGCCCAGATCGGCATCGGTCACCCCGACCACCGCGACCTCGTCGACCCCGTCGTGGCCGAGCAGCACGGTCTCGATCTCTCCCGCGCCGATCCGGTACCCACCGGACTTGATCAGATCCACCGATTCGCGACCGACGATGCGGTGCATCCCGTCGGCGTCGATCACCGCGACATCGCCGGTGCGGAACCAGCCCTCGGAGTCGAAGGCCTCCGCGGTGGCATCCGGCCGGTTGAGGTAACCACCGAACACGGTGGGGCCCTTGAGCTGCAGTTGCCCGATGGTCTCACCGTCATGCGGCACCAGAGCACCATCGTCATCGACCAGGCGGGTCTGCACACCGTCGATCGGCAACCCGACCCAACCCGGGCGGCGCTCCCCATCCGCCCTGGTGCTCAACGTGATCAGCGATTCGGTGCTGCCGTATCGCTCCACCGGCGCATGACCGGTCAGCCGCACCAGGTCGTCGAACACCGGCACCGGCAGCGCCGCGCTGCCCGATACCAGCAGCCGCGCACCTGACAATGCCCGGGCGGATTCCTCATCGGCGGCCACCCGCGACCACACCGTCGGCACCCCGAAGTACAGCGAGCCACCGGCCGCGGCATAGCCGGTCGGTGACGGCTTTCCGGTGTGCACGAACCGGTTTCCGATCCGCAGCGATCCGAGCAGCCCCAGCACCAGTCCGTGCACGTGGAACAACGGCAGACCGTGCACCAGGGTGTCCTCGGCGGTCCACTGCCAGGCCTGGGCCAGCGCGTCGATATCGGCGGCGATGGCCTGGCGGCTGATCGTGACACCCTTGGGCAGCCCGGTGGTACCCGAGGTGTACATGATGATGGCGGTGGCATCGGGCGCCGGCTCGGCGTAGCGGTGCCAGGACCGGGCGTGCATACGCACCGGAATATGCGGCAGCCCTTCATCTTCGGCCGGCAGCTCGCCCAGCCAGGCCTGCGCGCCCGAATCGGTGAGCAGATGCGCACGTTCGGTGGCCCCCACATCGGGCGGCACCGGCACGAAGGGCACCCCGGCGATCAGGCAACCGACGACCGCGAGCACCGTCGTCGCGGTCGGGGTGGCCAGGATCGCCACCCGCTGCGCCCGCGCCACCCGCTCGCCGACCGAGGTGCCCGCACCCACCAGATCACTGCGGCTCAGGGTCACACCGTCGATACGCACCGCGTCGGACAGGTCGTGCCCGGCGGCGACCGCGGCCGGGTCAAGCGAGGTCAGCAACACCGTGCTGAGGCTACTCTTGGCCCATGGCCCGGATCGAACGGATGTCCAGTCGTGAGGTGTACCGCAACAACTGGATGACGGTGCGCGAGGACGCCATCCGCAGGCCCGACGGCAGCGAAGGCATCTACGGCGTCATCGACAAGCCGACCTACGCCCTGGTCGTCGCCCGCGACGGTGACCGGTTCCACCTCGTCGAACAGTTCCGTTACCCGATTGGGTTGCGGCGCTGGGAGTTCCCACAGGGCACCGCACCCGACCTGGCCGATCTGGAGCCGGCCGATCTGGCCGCTCGCGAACTGCGTGAGGAGACCGGCCTGCGGGCCGAATCCCTGGTCCGGCTGGGCCAACTCGATGTGGCCCCCGGGATGAGCAGCCAGCGGGGCTGGGTGTTCCTGGCCACCGGACTCAGCGAGGGTGAGCACGAACGTGAGCACGAAGAGCAGGACATGCACAGCGACTGGTTCACCGGCGCCCAGATCGAGCAGATGATCCGCGGCGGCCAGATCACCGATGCCCAGACGATCGCGGCCTGGGCCATGGTGTTGCTGGCCGGGCGGGATTGAAACCCTGCCGCGCGTCACAATGTGATCTCTAATTGACGCACCGGATATGACGACCCGTAGTTTTGGCGGAACCCGCAGTTACGGTTGGTTACAGCTGATTCCGCGACTGAATAGGGAAAGGGATGTTGGTCCGTCGACTCTGTGCCGCGCTGGCCGCCCTCTTGGTGGCCGGTCTCGTTCCGGCGCCCTCGGCAGCCGCGGCTACACAGCTCAACGGCCGCTATCACGTCATCAGCTACGCATCTCAGAAGAACGGCACCAGCGTGGCCGCCCGGCAGCCCGAGGGTGATCTCAGCGCCGTCTACACCTTCGCCACGGCATGCGGCAGCACCTGCGTGGCCACGGTCGTCGACGGGCCCGCGCCGACCAACCCGACCATCCCGCAGCCGCAGCGCTACACCTTCAGCGCCGGCAAGTGGACGTTCAGCTACAACTGGCAGTGGGAGTGCTTCCGCGGCGACGGTGTGCCCCGGGTGTACAGCCCGGCGCAGTCATGGGTCACCTACACCCCGCAGCCCGACGGTTCACTGCAGGGCAGTTGGTACACCGATATCCTGAGCGGGCCGTGCCGCGGCAACGTGTTGATCCCGGCGGCGGCCTTCCCCGCACCCTGACGCCGTAATCCGGCCGACACCGCGACGGAAAACTGCCGAAACTTACCTCTCCGAAGATGTGCGGATGGCAGTGCAAACGCCCCCCGCCGTCCGCCCCGTCGATGAGATCCCCCCGCTGAAACGGTTGCTGCCCCTGGGCATCCAGCACGTGCTCGCGATGTACGCCGGCGCGGTCGCGGTCCCGCTGATCGTCGGCGGTGCGATGGTCGGCGCGGGCCAATTGCAGCAGTCCGACATCGTGCACCTCATCATGGCCGACCTCTTCGTCGCCGGTATCGCGACGATCATCCAGGCCGTCGGGTTCTGGCGGTTCGGCGTCCGGCTGCCGCTGATGCAGGGTGTCACCTTCGCGGCCGTCGGCCCGATGATCACCATCGGCATCAACCACGGTGTCACCACCATCTATGGTTCGGTGATCGCCTGTGGCCTGTTCATGATGCTGCTGGCGCCAGTGTTCGGGAAGCTGATCCGGTTCTTCCCACCGCTGGTCACCGGCACGATCATCCTGATCATCGGGGTGTCGCTGATGCGGGTGGCCGCCGGTTGGTTCGGTGGCGGCACCGCCACCGGTGCAGACTTCGGCTCCCCCGCCGCCATCGGGATGGGCTTCTTCACCCTCATCGTCATTATCCTGATCGAGCGCTTCGCACCCGAGGGCCTACGCCGGGTGTCGATCCTGCTCGGCCTGCTCATCGGCACCGTGGTGGCCATCCCGTTCGGCATGACCAACTGGGAGCACATGGGTGACTACAACTGGGTCGGCTTCGTCACGCCGTTCCAGTTCGGGATGCCGGCCTTCGAGATCAGCTCCATCATCGCGTTGCTGATCGTGGGCATCGTGATCATGACCGAGACGACCGGCGACATCGTCGCCGTCGGCGAGATCGTGGACGAGAAGATCACCCCGCAGAAGCTGGCCGACGGGCTGCGTGCCGACGGGCTGGGCACCGTCATCGGCGGCGTCTTCAACACCTTCCCGTACACGGCCTTCGCACAGAATGTCGGGCTGGTCGCCATCACCGGTGTGCGGACCCGGCACGTGGCGACCGTGGCCGGCATCATCCTGGTCCTGCTGGGACTGTTGCCGAAGATGGCCGCCGTGGTCGAGGGCATTCCGCTGCCCGTGCTCGGCGGCGCTGGTGTCGCGCTGTTCGGCATGGTCGCGGCCAGCGGTGTGCGCACCCTGACCAAGGTGAAGTTCACCAACACCAACATCCTGGTGGTCGCCATCTCGGTCGGTGTGGCGATGCTGACCGAAGCCAAGCTGTACTACACCAATCGCACCCTGGGCGACAGCCCGGTGAATGTCTCGCTCGACCTGTATCACCAGTTCCCGGACTGGTTCCAGACCATCTTCCACTCGGGCATCTCGGCCGGTGCGCTGACCGCCATCCTGCTGAACCTGCTGCTCAACAGCCGCGGCGGTGCGGACGACGAAGGTGATCTGGCCGCCCACGACGCTCCGCGCGGCGCGTTGCCCGATCCGCTGGACGCGCTGCGCGCGGCCGATCCGTCGACCCCGCCGGAGCGGCTGCGTCAGCTCGCCGAGGATCGACCCGAACTGCGCACCATCATCGTCACCAACCCGTCCACGGACAAGGACACCTACGCCTGGATCTGTGAGCAGGGTGACGAGCAGGTCACCGCGGTATGCCAGAAGTGGGATGAGGTCACCGAGGGCCGGTTCTCAACCCGCGGCGGCTGATACCTCCCGGCGATTAGCGCACATCCAGTAACACTCAGGGTTACTGGATGTGCGCAAATCGACGGGTGAACGATGACTTTCGGCGCCGGACCTGGTCGACACCGGTGACGAAAGGAGCAAATCGTGACCGCAGAATCCGATATCCGCGCCCTGATCACCGCATGGGTGGAGTCCATCCGGGCGTGCGACCTCGACGGTGTGACTGCTGCCCACTCCCCCGACATCGTCATGTTCGACGTCCCCCCGCCGTATGAGGGGGTGCGCGGCGCACAGGCCTACCGCGACACGTGGCCACCGTTCTTTGAATTCATCTGCAGCGGAGCGACTTTCGAGCTGCTGGAACTCGACATCGAGGCCGGCGACAACGTCGCGTTCGCCCATGGCCTGCTGCGCTGCGGGGGCGAGAAGGAGTTCGCCGAGAACCCGGACAACCGATTGCGCCTGACGATGGGGCTGCGTAGGACGAACGGGCAGTGGCTGATCGCGCACGAGCACCACTCGTTTCCCGACGCCTCCTAGGGCAGGTCGGCCTCGGGCCCGGGCTCGCCACCGAGCGCACCGACCAGGCGTTCGCGTGCGCGACTGAGGTGCGTGTCGAGTAGAGCGGCCGCGCCCGCACCGTCCCCGGCGGCCACGAAGTCGAGCAATCCGTCGTGCTCGGCGACGATCATCCGGGTGTCCAGCAGGCTGCGGCCCTGCACCTGGCTCATGCACAACGTCACCTCGGAGGCCAGCGTGCGGTAGAGCCGACTGGTGCGCTCGCTGCCCGCGCCGTCGATCAATGCGGTGTGAAAGGCCATGTCCGGCTTGACGACTGCGAATGCCGAACCGTCCGCGATCTCCCGGATGGCATTGTTGGCCTCTCGGGTTCCCTCCGGCACGAGGCGCCCGACGGCGAGCTGGCGCAGCACCGAGGACTCGATGGTGGCCCGGGTGCGGTAGATATCGCGCACATCGTCGGGCCCCAGGGTGCGCACCCGGGCGGTCTTGTGATTGGGCCGCTCCAACAGCATGTCCGCGACGAGCTTCTCGATGGCAGCCTTGGCGGTAGGCCTGGCGACCTCGTAGCGGGTGGCGACATCGGTCTCGGTGAGCGGGGTTCCGGGGCGCAGTTCGCCACCCAGGATCGCGTCGCGCAGATTGTCGGCGATGGCGTCGACCACCGACACCACCCGGATTCCGCTGGGCATTCGCCCACCATACGGACCTTTCATCAGGCAGGCCTACTTGGTATGCATGTGTACTTGCTAGACAATTGGTGGTGACGTGTGTCACGATCGTCAGCACAGTCCAGCCCTCACCGACCAGAAGGTCCTCCGATGACCCAGTTCCAACAGATCCTCGATCCGGCCGGCGGGTCGCTCGCGTTGTCGGCCATCCTCGCCGCCGTGCCCCTGACCTCCCTGTTCGTCATGCTCGGTGTACTCAAGTGGCCGGCGCACCGATCGGCACTGGTCAGCCTGGTGCTCTCGGTGGTCCTCGCGGTCGCCGTCTGGCAGATGCCGATCGGCCAGGCCGCCAGCGCCACTGCCGAAGGCGCGCTCTACGGCCTGTTCCCCATCCTGTGGATACTGATCAACGCCATCTGGGTCTACCGCTTGACGGAGGTGACCGGCTGGTTCGCCGTCCTGGGCGAGAAGATCCGGTCCATCTCCGATGACCAGCGCATCCAGGCGATCCTGATCGCTTTCTGCTTCGGCGCCCTGCTGGAGTCGCTCGCCGGGTTCGGCGCCCCGGTCGCCATCTCCGCCGCGATGCTGATGGCGGCGGGCATGAAACCCATCAAGGCTGCCGTGGTCTCGCTGCTGGCCAACACCGCGCCCGTCGCGTTCGGTGCGATGGCCGCCCCGATCATCACCCTGAGCTCGGTCACCGGCCTGGACCTGCACACGCTGTCGCAGATGGCCGGTCGCCAGACACCCTTTGTCGCGGTGTTCGTGCCGTTCATCCTGGTCTTCCTGGTCGATGGCCGCCGCGGGCTGCTCCAGACCTGGGCAGTGTGTCTGGTCGCCGGCCTGACGTTCGGCATCGCCCAGTTCGTGACGTCCAACTTCATCGCGGTGGAGATCACCGATATCGTCGCCGCCGTCGTCACCGTGGCCGCGGTCCTATTGGCCGTGCGCATCCTCAAACCCGGACGCGGACCCGTCACCGAAAACATCGATCCAGAACCGCTCTCGGGCGGCGCCGGGGGCGGCACGGCCACCAAGACGCCGACCGTTGCCCCGACCAAGCGTTCCACCCTCGGCGCACTGGCCCCCTACCTGATCATCATCGCGGTGTTCAGCATCAGCCAATTGCCCGGCGTCAAGCCATGGTTGGCCGCCAACGGCACCTGGGCTTTCCACTGGCCGGGGCTGGACGTCATCGACGCCGGCGGTAAAGCCCTTGCCGCACAGACCTTCAAGTTGGATCACCTCAAGGCGACCGGAACCCTGCTGCTGATATCGGGGCTGATCGTGATGGGCGTGTACCGGATCTCGCCGCGACAGGCCCTGCGTGTGTACGGCGAGACGCTGGCGACGCTGAAATACACCATCGTCACCGTGACCGCCGTGCTGGCACTGGCTTTCGTGATGAACCTGTCCGGCCAGACCCAGAGCCTGGGCTTCGCGCTCGCCTCGGCCGGTGGCCTGTTCGCGCTGCTCTCCCCGCTGATCGGCTGGATCGGTGTCGCGATCACCGGTTCGGACACCTCGTCGAACTCGCTGTTCGGGCTGCTACAGGCCACCGCAGCCAACCACGCCGGGCTGTCCGATGTTTTGATGGCCGCCACCAACTCATCGGCCGGTGTGATGGGCAAGATGCTCTCACCGCAGAACCTTGCGGTGGCCGCCGCCGCGGTCGGCATGGTGGGCCAGGAGGGTGTCATCTTCCGCAAGCTGATCTGGTGGAGCCTCGGAATGCTGTCGGTGTTCACGGTTTTCGTCTACCTGCAGTCCACCGATGTGCTCGGCTGGATGCTGCCCTGATGCTGCTCGACGCGCTGATCGCCGCCACCGGGGATGTCGGCCGGGTCGGCACCCGGGCACTCGACCTGCATGCCGCCGCACACGACGCATCACATTTCCTGCTCACCCCGCAGGTCGTCGTCACCGCCCGCGACGCCACCGAGGTCGGCCGACTGTTCTCCGTCAGCGCCGCACACGGGGTACCGCTGACATTGCGCTCGGGCGGTACCAGCCTGTCGGGCCAAGGTGTGAGCGACGGGATCCTGGTCGATGTCCGGCGCAACTTCCGTGCGATCACGGTGCTCGACGGCGGCGCCCGCGTACGCACCCAGCCCGGCGTCACGGTGCGTCGGCTCAATGCGGAGCTCGCCCGGTACGGCCGCAAGATCGGGCCGGACCCGGCGAGTGAGACGGCCTGCACGATCGGCGGCGTGGTCGCCAACAACTCCAGCGGGATGGCATGCGGGACGATCGAGAACACCTACCAAACACTTGATTCCGTGGTGGTGGTCCTACCGTCGGGCACCGTGGTAGACACCGGAGCCGCCGACGCCGACACGCGGCTGCGGCATGACGAACCCGGTATCCACGCCGGTCTGCTCGCGTTGCGGGACCGGGTGCGCAGCGATGCACGGTCGGTGGCCACCATCGAGCGTCAGTTCGCGATGAAGAACACCATGGGTTACGGCCTGAACGCATTCCTCGACTTCGACAGTCCCAGTGAGATTCTGGCGCACCTGATCGTCGGCAGCGAGGGCACACTGGGCTTCGTCGCCGAGGTGACGCTGCGAACGGTGCCGGTGCGCAACCACATCGCCACCACACTGCTGGTGTTCGACGACCTGCGCTCGGCCAACCGTGCGCTGCCCGCGCTGGTCGAAACCGGCGCGGCCACCGTCGAACTGATGGACGCCCGGTCGCTGCGGGTGGGCCAACAGCTGCCGGGAGCACCACCGGAGATCACCGGCTTCGAGGTCGCCGACCACGCCGCGCTGCTGGTCGAATACCAATCCACCGATCGTGACGAACTCTGCGCATTGACGGTTGCGGCCACGCCGGCGCTCACCGGCCTCGACCTGCGCCGGACACCCGAGCTGACCCAGGATTCGAAGGTCGCCGCCAAACTGTGGAAGCTTCGCAAGGGGTTGTACGCCTCGGTGGCCGGGGCTCGGCGGTCCGGTACCACCGCACTTCTGGAGGATGTGGTGGTCCCCGTCGACTTGCTGGCCGACACCTGTTCGGGGCTATCGGAACTGTTCGACCGCTACGCCTACCGCGATTCGGTCATCTTCGGCCACGCCAAGGACGGCAACATCCACTTCCTGCTGACCGACAAGTTCAGCGATGCCGAACCGCTGCAACGCTATTCCGATTTCACCGAGGACATGGTCGATCTGGTATTGGGCCAGGGCGGATCGCTCAAGGCCGAGCACGGCACCGGACGGGTGATGGCCCCATATGTACGCCGCCAGTACGGTGACGAACTGTTCGACGTCATGCTGTCGGTGAAACGGCTCATCGACCCCGCCGGGATGCTCAACCCCGGCGTGCTGCTCGACGACGATCCCACCGCACACCTGCGGCATATCAAGGTCACCCCGACCGTCGAGGACGAGGTCGACCGGTGTGTGGAGTGCGGGTACTGCGAACCGGTCTGTCCCAGCCGGGATCTCACTCTGACCCCGCGGCAGCGAATCGTGGTGCGACGGGCGATCGCGACGGCCGACGCAGACGGTGACACAGCGCTGGCCGACGAACTGACCGCAGCCTACGACTACGCCGCGGTGCAGACCTGCGCCGTGGACGGGATGTGCGGGACTGCCTGTCCCGTCCTCATCAATACCGGTGACCTTGTACGCCGGCTGCGGCAGGAGAACACTGGCCGAATCGCCGAGAAGGGTTGGCATTCGGCCGCCAAACATTGGAGCACCGCCAGCCGCGGAGCGGCCGCCGCGCTCACGGTGGCCGCCAAGGCACCGGCCGCGTTGCCGGTCGTTGCGAGCCGGGCCGCCCGCGCGGTCGCCGATGCCGACGTGGTGCCGCAATGGTCGCCCGACCTGCCCGCCGGTGGGCGCCGACGCAGGCGCCCGGCCCCGGCCGGCAACGCCGACGCGGTGTACCTGCCGGCCTGCGTCAACTCGATGTTCGGCGCCGACGGTGGCCCCGGTGTTCAGGACAGCCTCGAAACGTTATGCACCCGAGCCGGTCTCACGCTGACAGTGCCCACCGACATCGACTCGCTGTGTTGCGGCACTCCGTGGTCATCGAAAGGTATGGCGGCCGGGTACCGGACCATGAGTGACCGGACGACGGCGGCGGTCCTGAAGGCCAGCCGCGGTGGCCAGATCCCGGTGGTGTGCGATGCGTCGAGTTGCACCGAGGGGCTGATCAAGATGTTGCGCAAGTCGGCCCCTCAGGTCCGCATCATCGATGCGGTCACGCTGATCCGTGAACAGGTCCTCCCCCGACTCGGCGAACTGCTCACCATTCCGTCGATGACGGTGCACCCGACATGCTCGTCGACCCAACTGGGCAGCACCGAGGATCTGCTGGCGATCGCGCGTGCGGTGGCCGACGAAGTGGTGGTACCCACCGACTGGGGATGCTGCGGATTCGCCGGTGACCGCGGGATGCTGCATCCCGAATTGACTGCCGCGGCGACATCCCGGCAGGGGGCTCAGGTCAGGGCAAACCCGACCACCGCACATGCGTCCTGCAACCGGACCTGCGAGATGGCCATGAGCCGCGCGACCGGTGAGAGCTACCGGCACATCGTCGAAGTGCTCGCCGAAGCTGCGGATTCCGCAGCGATGAGTTCTCGGGGTCAGGTCGGTCAACACTCCTAGACGAAGGGAGTGGCCATGCCGCAGGTACGGAACCTCGACCGATACGGGAAGGCGCCCGTCGAGTGGGCGGAGGTGTCCCACCAGATCGGTACCGGCGTATCGCAGGTCGCCGGGCAGGGCGGACCGAGCCGGCACACCGCGTGGTTGGCAGCCGTGACGCCGGGCGGAGCGCCGCACGTGCGACCGCTCGGCGTCGTCGCGCATTCCGGCGCCTGGTATTTCAACTCGGGCACCAGGACGGCCAAGACGCGGCACCTGCTACGTGACGGGCGGTGCACACTGACATTGGCGACGGACCCGTTCGACCAGGTCCTGGAGGGCATTGCCGTCCGGGTCACCGCTGGCCCCGAATTGGACTCCGTGGCAGCGGTATTCGCCGAAGACTGGCCGTGCCGAGTCGAGGGTGACACGCTGACCGCCGAGTTCAGTGCGCCCTCGGGCGGCAGACCACCCTACTACCTGTTCCGGATGGACCCCGTCCGGGTGTACGCATTTGGCACGCGGGAACCCTACGGCGCCAACCGGTTCGACCTCTGACGCTCTAGTGCTTCGGTCAGCGCTTCCCGCCAGTGCCGCAGCGGGCGCAGACCGGCCTCGGCCGATTTCACACCGGACAGTGCTGAGTATGGCGGCCGGGCAGCCGGCCGCGGGAACCGATCGCTGGTCACCGGCCGGACCCTCCCCGGGTCGGCACCGACCTCTTCGAAGATCGCTCGCACCTGTTCGAATCGACTGACGGCTCCGGTGTTGGCAACGTGCAGGATCGGCGCAGTCGGCGGCTCGTCGATGATCCGCAGCAGCGCCGCGCACAGATCGACGACGTAGGTCGGTGAGCCGACCTGATCGGTCACCACGTCCACCGGATCGGATCCGGCGGCTGCGCGGCGTAAGGCAGCAACAAAATCCGAACCTGTGCCACCTTCGTATATCCAGGCGGTCCGGACCACACGTGCATCCGGCATGGCTTCGACCACGGCACGCTCACCGTCCAGTTTCGTCTTGCCGTAGACGCTGAGCGGTGCTGTCCGATCATCGATCTCATAGGGTCGCGGTTGCCCATGGGGAAACACACCGTCGAAAACGTAATCGGTCGACACGTGGATGAGCGCTGCACCGGCGCGCGCGCAGGCCTGGGCGATATGAGCCGGTCCGGTGACGTTGACCGCCCGTGCCCTTTCGGGATCAGCTTCGGCTGCGTCAACTTTGGTGTATGCGGCACAGTTGACGACGGTGTCGCCGGCCCGGACCACCTCTGCGGTGGCGGCGGGATCGGTGATGTCCCATTGTGCCGAGGTCAGTGCCACCACATTCGCGCCCTGCTCGCGGACCATGTCCGTGAGTGTCCGCCCGACTAGCCCACCTGCCCCCGAGATCACGATGCGGCCGGTCACCGATGCAGTGTCGCACAGATGACGGCCTCCCACATTGCCGAGCATCCGCTCCGCGGCCCTTATTCGTGGCCGGCGACCAATCGACCGCCTGGTGGGCATTCGCCAGAACTCCCCGCGCCGTCGAGTCAAGACGATGCCGAGCAAATCCACCTTGTTTCGAATTCAAGAATAAACTGTTTGCGCGGTAGCGAGTGGCCATTTCATCGAGATAGATCGAGTCGCCCGCGTCGACGTCGCTCCGAATCGGAATTCTTGCAGAAAGACACAGGAAACAATGGCCATCGGTGCTCCGTAGAAATTCGCCAAAATCGACCATCAAGTTCCCATAGATCCAGTTCTAGGCCGAATCATCGCTTTGTGCTTGGCATTGAATCAACACAATACCCGAGACAATAGCCGACACCTCCAGCCTTTGACCTACGGGGCGAAGTTGCCGAAAAAATGGCTCCAATAATCCCGAAAATTACGCGCAACAATTGATCGGTCCATTACAGTCGCGTTCGCCGAGTTCAAGCGGACGAGGCATTCAGCAACACAATCGACTCCATTACCGATATTCAGGTCCCCAGGAGGGCAACGTGGCGCTCCAGCTGTTCCCCCGCAGCCAACCCGACCCGGTCGATCCGGCCACCCGACGCCGTATCCGGGCCGGAACATTCGTCGCGGCACTCGGAATCGGCGCCGCTCTGGCTGCCGCACCGACCGCCGAAGCGACGACAGACGACACCTCAGGGTCATCAGCATCATCCGAGTCCGGCGGCGAGCGTTCTGAGCCGGACCGCAACAGCTCTGCCGATTCGGACCGCGACGAGTCCGAAAATGACTCGGATGCAGTGGATGACGATGACGACGAGGCTGACGAACCAGAAGACGACTCTCCCGCCACCAAACAGCGCCGATCCGCGTCGCCGCGTTCCTCGGGCCTCGATCGAGCACTCGATGACGACCAGGGTCCGGCGCCCGAACGCACCCCGACATTCGTCGAAACCACGACTGAGACAACGCTGCTGACAGCAACGGCAACCGTCCAGAGCACTGCCTCCGTCGTCATACCGCCGAAGCCGCCGGCCAAGCCCACGACAGTGTGGTCACTGCTGGCATCATGGAATCAGCAGTTCCGGCGCATCTTCTCCAATACCACTCCGGCGATCGGCTACAACGCGACGGACAACCGCGTCCTCACGAACACCGACAACATCACTGGCACAATCGACTTCACCGATCCCGACGGTGACCGCCTCGACGTCACGATCAGCGCGCCGAAGCACGGCCAGGTGACCGTCAACGCCGACGGTAGTTTCGTCTACGATCCCGTCGACGGATACGTCGGACGGGACAGCTTCGTGGTGACGGCGAGCGACGCCGCGGACCCCCGCTTCCAAGGCTTGCTCGGCTTCCTGATCCGCAACCGCGGGATGACCACGACACGGGTGATCGACATCGCCGTGGCCGCGGCGAGCACCAACCGTGCCCCGCTGCCAGGTAGCCCCGCGTTTGACATCGACGGAATCGATTCGGCCACAGGCGAGGTCACCGGAACGGTCAAGGTCACCGACCCCGACGGCGATCCGCTCGGTTACACGTCGTCAGGCGGTCCGGCTCATGCACAGGGCACGGTCCGCATCGATGCGGCCACGGCCCGTTGGAGCTTCGTGCCGACCGCCGCGGCTCGCCAGCAGGCCCTGGCCGCAGGCCGACCACTGGACAGCACGTTCGCCGTGACAGCCACCGACGGCCGCAACGGCAGCGTCACTGTCGCAGTGACCGTCGCCATCACCCCGGCGGCGGGTACCGCGCCGAGTGCGCCGACCGCCCCGGCTGCCCCCACCGTGACACCCTCGGCCACCTCCGTGGCGGTCAGCTGGACCCAGCCCGGCACCGGCGGCTCGTCGATCACCCGATACTCGGTGCGCTACCGCCCGCTCGGCGGGTCTTGGAGCCTTGCGCAGGACGTCCCGGGCAGCGCGGCATCGACCACCATCACCGGTCTGCTGGAGAACACCGACTACGAGATCGCCCTACGGGCCTCCAACGCCGTCGGCAACTCCGCCTGGTCGGCATCGCGACTGACCCATACCAGCGGCGAGATCGTGGATCCAAGGCCGGATCCGGGCACACCGCCGTCCGGGAATGTGCTGTGGAGCGACCGTCTCGACACCGCGCCCAACGGACAGCTGACCAAGGTCAGCGGTGATGCTCTGTTCGGCCCGACCGGCGCGCTGACCAGCGGGGGCACCTACGTCCACGGCAGCATCCACACCGACCCCGACGGCGGGAAGCTGCTGCGGCATTCGATTCCGGCAGGTCAGCTCGGCGCCTTCATCGTCGCCCCGAAGCTCATCCGACCCACCGACCACGCGGTGCTCAGCTACGACGTCCGATTCGACGACAACTTCGACTGGCGTTGGGGCGGAAAGATACCGGGACTCGTCGGGGTGGCGCCCGGCCACTCGATCTACGAACCCACATCGGGTAACGCGGACCGCAGTGTCGGCTTCTCGGCGCGCCTCATGTGGCACGGACGCGGCGATGACGGCACCCGCCCGTTCCAGGGCAAACTGGGCCCCATCCAGGCGGGCGCCGACATGGATCTGGTGACCTACATCTACGCCCGGCAACCGTCGTCCGGGTTCAACGGATTCGGTTGGCACACCAGCCTCGGCAATGCGTTCGGACGCGGACAATGGCACCGGGTCACCATGGAGGTGCAGCTCAACACCGTCGGCGCCCGCGATGGGGTGTTCAAGGTGTGGGTGGATGACACGCTTCGGTACAGCGCCACCGACTGGATCTACCGCGACCGACCCGACGTCATGATCGAGGCGGTGCTCTATGACATCCATCGGGGCGGCGGCACCACCCCACCGAGTTGGGTCAGCACCCGTGACACTCATGTCGACGTCCGCAACATGACCGTCACCGAGTTATAGCCGACCCAGCAGGGCCTGCCAGCTGCCGGCACCGGCGTCGCGCTCCGAAATCAGTGACACCGGTTGCGGCCAGCCGATTGCCAGGTCGGCATCGAGCGGGTCGACCGCGATGTCCTCCGTCGGATCATGTGGGCGGTCGATGCGATAGCAGACATCGGCCGTCGGTGTCAGCGCCTGGAACCCGTGCAGGAAGCCGGGCGGGATATACAGATGGTCAAAAGCATTGTCGTCCAGGATGAATGACTGGTGCCGGCCGAAGGTCGGCGAACGCTTCCGGATATCGACGACGACATCGAGAACGGCTCCGTGCGCACAGCGCACCAGCTTGGCCTCCCCTGCTCCGGACCTGCCGTGCAGCCCGCGCAACACACCCTGCCGGGACCGCGACTGCGAATCCTGGACGAAGGTGGCCGACACCGGCGCACCGAGGTGGGCATCGAAGATCAGCGCGTCGAAGGTGCGGGTGAACAGGCCACGGTCGTCACGGTGCGGTGTGGGTGTGAGCAGCAGGACGTCGCGCAACTCGGTCTGTTCGATCCGCACGGCGCGATTGTGGCATGGATTGCCCGGGGACAGCGGGGCGTAGACAACCGGATTACTCTGTTCGGCTATGCGATTGCTCGTCACTGGGGGCGCGGGCTTCATCGGCTCCAATTTTGTCCACGCGGTGGTGCGGGATGCCCGCGCCGAGGTCACCGTGCTCGATTCGCTGACCTACGCCGGGAGCGCCGAGGCGCTGCGCTCGGTCGAGACCGATATCAGATTGGTCGAGGGCGATATCAGCGATGCGGCCCTGGTAGGCCCATTGGTGGCCGAGTCCGACGCTGTTGTCCATTTCGCGGCCGAGACGCACGTCGACAACGCGCTGGCCGACCCCGAGCCGTTCCTGCACACCAATGTGGTCGGCACGTACACCATGCTGGAGGCGGTGCGCCGTCACGACGTGCGACTCCATCACATCTCGACCGACGAGGTATACGGCGACCTGGAACTCGACGTCCCGGACCGCTTCACCGAATCGACCCCGTACAACCCGTCCAGCCCCTACTCGTCGACCAAGGCTGCGGCGGACATGCTGGTCCGGGCGTGGGTGCGGTCCTATGGTGTCCGTGCCACCATCTCGAACTGTTCCAACAACTATGGGCCCTACCAGCATGTCGAGAAGTTCATCCCCCGGCAGATCACCAACATCCTGACCGGGCGCCGGCCCAAGCTGTACGGGCAGGGCCGCAATGTCCGCGACTGGATTCACGTCGACGATCACAACAGCGCGGTGTGGCGCATCCTGTCCGACGGCCAGATCGGCCGCACGTATCTGATCGGCGCGGGCGGCGAACGCGACAACCTGACGGTGATGCGGACCATTCTCCAGCTGATGGGCCACGCACCCGACGATTTCGACCATGTCACCGATCGTGCGGGTCATGACCTGCGCTACGCCATCGACGCCTCGGTACTGCGCGAAGAACTCGGATGGGTACCCGAGCACACCGATTTCGAGGCGGGGTTGCGCGCGACGATCGCCTGGTACGAGGCGAACGAGGCGTGGTGGGGGCCGTTGAAGAACGGGGTCGAGGCCGCCTATGCGGGGCGCGGACAGTGAACGTTCGCGAACTCGCCGTGCCGGGCGCATGGGAGATCACCCCGACGTTGCGTGAAGACTCCCGCGGCCTGTTCTTCGAGTGGTTCACCGAATCCGGATTTCGCGAGTTCTCCGGACACGATTTCAGCTTCGCGCAGGCCAACTGTTCGGTATCGATGGCCGGTGTGTTGCGCGGACTGCATTTTGCCGAGGTCCCACCCAGCCAGGCCAAATACGTGACCTGCGTGCGGGGAGCGGTGTTCGATGTCGCGGTCGATATCCGCATCGGGTCGCCGACCTTCGGCCACTGGGACGCGGTGCGACTCGACGACCGCACCCGCAAGACCATCTACCTGTCCGAGGGCTTGGCTCACGGATTCCTTGCGCTGGAAAATGATTCGACGGTCATGTACCTGTGCTCGGCACCGTACAACCCGACTCGCGAACACACGATCCTGGCCACCGACCCGGCGTTGGGCATCGAGTGGCCGGAGGGGCACACACCGTCGCTGTCCGAACGTGATCTTCAGGCCCCGACACTGGCCGATGTCGAGGCGGCCGGCACCCTGCCGACCTGGGCCGCGACCCGGGATTTCGTCGACGGGCTGCGCTCCCGCGTGAGCTGAGGGCCGCGACGGTCCCGACAACTCGCTGTAGCCCCGCGTTGGTCGACAGATTCGCCCTCCCACGTGCGTTTTGCACACGACACCGGATACGTCGGTGTGATGACCGGGATACCTGGCGTTCACCTGCCGGCTGCGGTATCGACGGCGATCCGCAGGTCGGCCGTTGCGCTTCCCTCGATCCTGTACAGCGAAGGGAAGAACGCCGGACCAGTAGGCGTTCACGGGCCACCGAATCCGAACTCATTGCGTAGTCAATTGCCTTGCACTACCGGCACACTCACCGGTGATCTTGATCAGATCTGAACCTGCGCACCGGCCGCGATGGGCCTACAGTGGGTGATCCACGGCTATGTCGGCGCCGGTAGCGGGGTCCGACGACACGTAGGGGGAACCTGCACATGCAAATTCTTGTCACCGGGCATCAGGGATATCTCGGAACGGTCATGACTCCCGTTCTCACCGCCGCCGGGCACGACGTCACAGGGTTGGACATCGGCTACTTCGCCGACTGCGTGCTCGGCCCGCAGCCGCACGATCCCCCGACCATCACCGTCGACCTACGCGACGTGACGCCCGAGCACCTGGCCGGTTTCGATGCGGTTGTGCACCTGGCGGCGCTGTCCAACGATCCGCTGGGCGCACTCGCCCCCGAGATCACGCACGATATCAACCACCATGCATCGGTACAGCTGGCACGGGCGACGAAGGATGCTGGGGTACAACGATTTCTGTACGCATCGACCTGTTCGGTATACGGGGCGTCGGGCGACGGGCTGGTCACCGAGGATGCCACGCTGCAACCGCTGACACCGTACGCGCAGAGTAAGGTGAAGGTCGAGGACGATGTCGCCGAGATGGCCGACGACAGCTTCTCACCGGTATTCCTGCGCAACGCCACGGCTTTCGGGTTCTCCCCCCGACTGCGGGCGGATATCGTGCTGAACAACCTGGTCGGCCACGCGGTGCTGTCCGGCGAGGTGAAGGTCCTGTCCGATGGCACACCATGGCGACCGCTCGTGCACGCCCGCGATATCGCCGAGGCATTCCTCGCCGCCCTGCACGCGCCGCGATCGGCGGTGCACTGCAAGGCCTTCAATGTGGGCAGCGAGGCCAACAACCTCACGGTCGCCGAGATCGCGCAGGCGGTCGTCGAGGTCGTGCCAGGCTCCACGCTGGCAATCACCGGCGTCACGGGCGGCGACGACCGTTCCTACCGCGTCGATTTCTCGGCCTTCCGCAATGCCGTGGGTTATGAGGCGACCTGGTCGGTGGCCGCCGGAGCCGATGAGTTGTACCAGGCATATCTGGCCGGCGGACTGGATGCCACCCGGTTCCAGAACAGCTTCACCCGGCTGGCCAAGTTGCAGGCGCTGTGCGCCGAGGGCGTCCTCGACGACACCCTGCGCAGAGTGAGTTCCAGTGTCTGAGGTGTGCCGCGGCTGCCTCGAACCGACACTGCGCAGGGTGCTCGACCTCGGATGTGTGCCGCAGGCCAAACACTTTCCGCCGGTCGACCAGCCGATCAGCGCCGACGAGTCCGACTATGCGTTGGCCATGGACCTGTGCACCGCCTGCGGTCTGGCTCAGCTCGCCGATGACGACACCATGTCCGACGAACCGGTCGGCCTCGAACCGCAGGCGCTCAAGGATCAGGCCGAGCTCGCGATCGAATTGGTCGACGCGGCAGGCTGGTTGCGCGGGAGTACCGTGCGTGAGTTCGGGAGCCCGCATGGCGGAACCTGGCTGCCGCTGCTGACCGACCGGGGCTTTGTCACCACTACCGAACCCGCCGATGTGGTGCTGGACTCCTTCGGGATCATGCATGACCCGCGCCAACACGAGGCGTTCGCCGACCGGGCGCGCACGACCGCACCCGAGGGTGTTCTGCTCGTCCACTTCCACTCACTGTTCACCATCGTTACGCAGAATCAGTGGAACTCGCTGCGCGACGGCCACTTCGCCTACTACTCGTTGACCGCGCTGTGCCGGCTGCTCGCCGATGCGGGTATGCAGGTTGTCACCGCGTGGGAGTTCGGACTGTATGGCGGCACGGTCCTGGCGGCCGCGGTGCACGGAACCGATCACGATTGTGACGAGTCGGTCAACCGGATCCTCGAGCGGGAAGCATCGTTCGGAGTGACCGATCCCCTTGTGGTACAGCGGCTCCAGCACAGTGCCGACAGCCATGTCGAGGAGCTACGTGGCTGGTTGCAGACCGAAGCGCGCGAGGGCCGTGAGGTGATGGCGTACGGCGCGGCGTCGCGGGCGGTATCGCTGTTCAGCCGGGCCGGACTGGATTCCACACTGGTGGCCGCGGTCGCCGACGCGTCGCCGGCCAAACAGGGACGCCGAATGCCCGGTACCGACATACCCATCGTTGCACCCGAGGAAATGGTTGCGGCCAAACCGGATTGGGTCGTGCTGACACTACCCGATCTGCTCCCGGAGGTCAGCTCGCAGTATCACGAACTCGAGGGGCGCTGGCGCGTCGACATCGGATGACACCGCCGGACCAGTTGCAGTTCATCGCCCCGATGCCCAGGCTGACCGCGGACGGTGCGGCGTGGGTGGCAGAACTGCGGCGCCTGGAGGACCGCGGGTTCGATAGTATCTGCGTATCCGAGCATCTGACCAACGGGTGGCAGCTGTCCGCGCTCGCGGCGATGTCCTATGCCGCGGCGAGCACCACAAGGCTGCGGATTCTGTCACTGGTTCTGCAGAACGACCTGTATCACCCGGCCCTGCTCGCCAAACACATCGCGACCATCGACGTGCTCTCCGGCGGTCGGGTCGAGCTCGGCATCGGTGCCGGCTGGCATTCCGGCGACTATCGGGCAGTCGGCTTGCCATTCGAGCCCGCCGGGATACGGGTTGCCCGGCTGGCCGAAGCGATCGACGTGATGCGGATGTACTTCGCCTGCCCGACGGTCGATTTCGCGGGCGCGTACTACCGGGTCGAGGAGATGGAGGCGCTGCCGCGGTGTGTGCAGCAGCCCGGACCACCGATCCTCATGGGCGCCGGTGGTCCGGCGATGCTCGCGTTGGCCGGCCGGCGGGCGGACATCGTGGGCATCCACGCCACGATGGGGCATGACGATATCGAGCGCGCGGTCGACGACCTGGGCGCCGGCTCCATCGCCGCCAAGATCGATCGGGTGCTCACCGCCGCCGCGGCCGTGGGGCGTCAACCACCCCGGTTGCAGTTCATGTGCTACCACGTCCGGGTCACCGACGGACCCGGCGCCGCCGGGCCGCGGTCCACCTGGGCGACGGCGATCGAGGCACGCCGAAATGAGCTCGACGGCTCGCCGGCGGTGCTGGTCGGCACGGCGTCGGAATGTGCCGATGCACTGCTGCGGTGGAGCGCCGAGTTCGGGATCACCTACTGGCATCTGGGTCAGGATGTCGAGGCCGCCGCGCTGATCATCGACGAGGTCCGCGCCCGCGAGGACAGTTGGTCTGTCGCGTCACGGTGACGGTGCCCTTGGTGGTCGGCCGGTGCGAAACTCGCGTGCCCGGGGTTCGAGAGGGGCCCCGGGTACGCGAGTTTCGCCGCACGGTGGTGTCGCACTGTCGTCATCGACGCCCCGAGCGTTTCAAGCTACGACGCAACGTATGTGACATGGGCGCGAAGGTCAGCACCGCACCCAGGAACGGCGCGTCGACCCGACTCAGTCGCGCCATGGCGGCACGCAGATCGTCGTCGTCGACCCCTGCATACCGTGCTGTCAGCAGCACACCGTCGCTGTGCGTGGCAAGCACCGCGGCATCGGTGTAGGCAAGCAGCGCCGGGGTGTCCAACAGCACGTAGTCATAGGACTCCCCGACCTGCTGGACCAGCTTCTCGGCAGCCCGGGACGCCAGCAACTCGCTGGGCTGCGACGAGATCTGTCCCGCCGGAAGGACATCCACCTTGGGATGCTCCATCGAACGGATCACCGCATGGGCCTCGGCCACACCGTCCAACGCATCGGCCAGGCCGGCGTCCTTGGACATGTCGAGCGACTGGGTCAGCCGTGCTTGCCGCAGGTCCGCGTCGATGACGAGCACCCGATGCCCGGCATCGGACAGCGCCGCCGCCACCCCGCACACCGTGGTGGTCTTGCCCTCCTCCAGGCCGGCGCTACTGACCGCCACTACGCGCGAAGACGAACTTTCCAACAGGTGAACAAGATTCGTTCTGATATCGCGGAAGCTCTCCATCAGTGCAGCATTGCCGGTGACCCGCGCGAACGCGTCGCCGCCGGACAGCTGGACCGACGGCACCGCGCCCAGCGGGGCGGCGCCGGTCACGTCTTCGAGCTCCTGCGACGTCTGCACCGTCCGGATGGCCCGCCCCCGCAGGCTCGCCGCGGCGAACCCGAGCGCCAGACCGGCGACCGCACCCAGACCGACATTGCGCGGAACGTTCGGCGACACCGGCGCAGTCGGGGTGGCCGCCGGCTTGACCAGCGTCACCTTGGGTCGAGGTGTCGACGGCGCGGTCTTGAGCTGCAGTTCGTCGACGAAGTCCGCGAACTCGAATGCGTTCGCATTCGCGATCTCTCGGGCAAGAACCGGTGAGGAGTCGGTGACCGTCAGATCGATCAGCACCGTCTCGGGTTCGACGCTGGCCTCCATCTTCTCGGCCAGTGCCGATGCCGACATGTCGAGCTGCAGGCTGTCCACCACCCGTTCGGTGACCGCCTCGGACTGGATGAGCTTCACCAGCGACAACGCGATCTGTTGCGATGCCGAAGTCTCCTGGTACGACGCATTACTCACCGGAGCACCGCCCGTCGTCGAGACGTACATGCGCGCATGTGCCTCGTACTGCGGTGTGGCCAGCATGGACAGCACCAGCGCGACGAGCGCTCCGACCAATGTCAATCCGAGCGCGATGACCCAACCCGATACTCCGGTAATCTGCTGCTTGACAGTACTTCTCACGATATCCCCGCCTTTGTGATGGTGATGTGTACCGACGACACCGTCGGTTGTTCGGACTGCCGACTCCCTGCCTGACGTGTTAGCTTCGCCGTAGTGCCGTAAACGACTGGCGGGTGGGCTGACTCACGAATACGCAAACAAGAACTGACGCGCGCGGCCGAGCCACCGCGGCCACCGCGCTGCTGTGCATCCTCGCCACGACCTTCATGGTCGCCTGCTCGTCCGGCAATCCGAAGCAGCAATGGCTGCGGGCAAGCACCGACGGGCACCACCTGGTGCTGGCCGACGGCAGCCCGTTCATCATCCAGGCCGACTCGGCATGGTGGCTGGCCGAACGGTCGTCCCGCGAGGATGTCCGCCGATACCTCGACGTCCGCAAGGAACAGGGCTTCAACACCGTGATGTTCGCGGCGACTTTGGATTTCGGCAAGGGACGCAACACCGATGGGCAGACCATCTGGTCGGAGAACGCGGGCTCGCCGAACCCCAAGTTCTTCGACCACATCGACTACATCATCGACCAGGCCGCCGAACGCCGAATGCGGGTCGTCATGGCCCCGGCGTGGCTCAAGCATGTCACTCCGCCGCACGGCGGTGGCCTGACGGTGCAGAACGCCTACCCGTTCGGTCGTTGGCTGGGCGAGCGATATCGCGACGCCCCGATCATCTGGCTGATGGGCGGTGACGATGTCGACTGGCATGAGGCGATTGCCGAGGAGCTGGCCCGCGGAATCACCAACGGAGTCACCGGATCCGATACCGGACACGATGGGGTGGTGATCACCTACCACCCGTCTTGGGCGCAGTCCTCCTCGGCCCGCTTTCACGATATCGCCTGGTTGGACTTCAACTTCATCCAGACCGGGCACTGCGGACGCACTCTTACCGCCGGATACCAACTCACCACACCGGACTTCGATCGCTGGCCGCCCAAACCCACCATGGACGGTGAGCCGTTCTACGAGGGGCATCCGCTCTGCATGGACCCGTCCCAGCCGTACTCGACGCCCCAACAGGTGCGAAACGGGCTGTACAACGGTGCATTCGGCGGCGGCGCCGGGATCGCCTATGGCCATCATTCGGTCTGGCAGATGTACCAACCCGGCCGCAAGGGCGTCAACGGTCCGCTGCGCTACTGGTACGACGCGCTCAACGACCCGGTCGCCGGCCAGGTCCGGCACCTGCGCAACCTGCTCGAATCGCGTCCGATCCTGACCCGGACCCCGGACGGTGGAACAGGTTCCGCCGCATCCGGCACACGCTCCACCCGCTCCATCGACGACTCCTACGCCATGACGTACTCCTCGGACGGCACCGCCATCACGATGGACCTCGGTCGACTGTCTGGATCGATGGCCCGCCTGTGGTGGTTCGACCCCCGCACCGGAGCCGCCACCGAGTACGGCACCTCCCCGGCGGATCGTGTCATCGAGATGGTTCCGCCGGACAACCAGGACTGGGTACTGGTCGCCGACGACGCCGACCGTGGATTCCCCACCCCCGGGGAACCGTTCGTCCAGGCGCGTGACGGCGCCTGAGCCTTCGTCAGCGCGCACCGTGCACCGCCTGCACCGCCCAGGCCGAACCGCCCTCATCATCGAACCGCATCAACGTCACCGTGCCGCCGGGCATGACCTCCAGCGGTGTAGGCAGCACACCGAAGTCGATATTGCCGCCGGATGTGAAGAAGACCGAACCCCCGGTCGCCCGGAAGACGACCGCCTCCCCCGGAAATCTGCTGGCTGACACCTCGCGGATCGGTACTGCAGACGCGGTCAACGCCACGGTGCAGGCCGCCCCCACCGCGATCGAGGCAGCCGGGTCGAGTCGTCGGGTGAGGTTACGCGTGACGATCGGCGAATCGCACATCGAGTTGCGCATCCGCACCTGCGCCGCACCGCCGTCGGTCGAGGCCATCAGCCCGTATCGACCGATGAAGACATTGGCGCTACCCGACACCATGGCACCCGATACCGCCCGGATCGAGAACGCCTCGCCCTCCCCCAGCGCGGAGTTCGCAAAATGGCATCGGTCGACCCGATTGTCGCGGGAATTGGCGAACAGGAGCCCGTTCTCCAGCCCCTCGAAGTGGCAGGTGTCGAACGAGACCGATTCGGCGGCATCGATGTACACGCCCAGCGCGGCCTGTTGGAACGTGACGTCGGCGAACAGGTGGCTGTGGCCGGTCCGGTTGGACAGGTACTCTGTCGACCCGTCGACCTCCGGTGCGTAACCACCGAGCTGACGGCAGATCTTGACATTGGCCCCCGGGTGATCGCCCTGCGAGCCGAACCCGTCGATACGTCCGTTGAGCCACAGCGTTTGGTTCACCTGCCCGGACATCAACAACGACAGCGACCGCGCCGAGTCGTTGCGCCGCTCCAGCACCACATTGGTGAAGGTGAGGAACTGGATCGGATCCAGCGCGTCCTGACCGCCGCCCTGTAACCAGAGCTGCGCCCCGCCGAAGTTGTACACCCGCACATTGCGGAAGTCGGAGTGCCACAACCCCGACGCCGAGTGACCGTTCGCCCGCCGGGCCACGATGTGGATACCGTGCTGCTCGCCGTTCCCCGCGGCCAGCAGGCCCAGCCCCTCGACCAGCACGCTGCGCACCGGCCCGGAATCGATGGTCAGCACCGCCGACGCCCGCGACCCCGGCACCGCCCGGATGATCGTCGACTCGGGTCCGGCCCCGACCATCCGGGACTGATCGCGCAAGACCAGACCGTCGGCGACGTACTCACCGGCGGGCAGGTACAGAGTCAGACCGTTGTCGCGGGCGAAGTCGATGGCGTGCTGCAGTTGCCGGGTGACGTTGACCCCCTCACCGACCACCCCGAAGTCGCGCGCGTTGACGATCAGGCCGCCCAGTTCGGAGACCACCTGCGGGGTCACCTGAACGGTCTCCGCGCTGCACCCGGCGGCGCCGACGGCGGCAGTGGCCGCCACCCCGGCGAGCAACGCATGGCGGCGGGTCAGCGCCGCGGGCAGGTCAACCATCGGTAGTCTCCCGGTCCGGAAACGCACAGCAGGCACCGAGCAGCACCGCGAGACCGAGATAGGTTGCCGGGTAACCGAACCCACCGGTGGTCACGGTGCCGACTGCCAGGGCGACCACCAACGCCAGCAGTACGCGGCGCTGCATCGACACGAATCGGCCACCGCTCCACCCGGTGGGCTTCAGCGCACGGACGGTGAGATGGACCAGGAACGCGATGTACATCAGGGCGCCGAGCACCCCGGCCTTCATCAGGAAATAGGCGTAGCCGTTGTGCAGAAAGGCCGCCTCCGTGCGGGTGAAGGTCACCTTGGTCGAGGCTGTCTCGAGGCCGAATTTCACCACACTGCCCCAGCCCTGCCCGGCCACCTGCGCAGGCCAGGGCTGTTCACCGAACTGTCGAATCGTCTGTTCGACCTCGAAGGCGCGGTAGTTGTTGGCGATCTGGGTCCGGGTCTGCAGATCGGTCGTCGAGACCTCGGTGATCGAGTTCTCCACCCGGGTGACGAAGAACTCGTCCAGGAAGGCCTGGACACCGGGTAGGAACGCCACCGTGAAGTAGTAGACGCCGAGCACCGCGGCAGCGGTGGTGAGCACGGTCAGCACCAGCCTCACCGGTTGCACAGCCACCCGCCCGAATCTGTCGATGGCCAGGCCCAGGGTGCCCAACACCACGATGATCAGCGAGATCATCAGCCCGCGTGACAATGTCAGCAGCATCGAGATGACCAGCAGGGCAGCCGATCCCATCACCATTCGGCGCCACGGCCGCGTCAGATCGCCGCTCAGCAGTAGCAGGCAGGCGCACAGAGCAACCAACTGGGTGACCGATCCGCGGCCGGCCTCCAGCCGGAACAGGTACAGATCGGTGACACCGCTGGAGATCACGGTCGCCAGTCGGACCAGATGGACGATCGAAATCGCCAGTCCGGCCGCAACCAGCGCGCCCAGCAGCAGCCGGAAGGCACCCGCCGTCCGGCCGAACGTGTATCCGATCGCGAGGAACAGCAGATAGGACAATCCGATCCCGACATCGCGCTGCACATCGATGTCCAGGGGTGTCGACCCCGCGTAGTTCGCGAGCACGGCGGTCGCCGCGCCGAGCGCCAGCACCCCGACCAACCAGTACCCGGCCGCCGGAAAGCGGATGACGGCGGACGGGATCGCGACAACCAGCGTGAAACCGCAACTGGCAAGCGCGAAGGCGATACCGAGCAATGGTCCCATGTACTCGGCGACCAGCAGCGAGGCGGCGACCGCACCCGCCAACACGATCCACCCTGCGGTGAGACGGTCGGAATCTGCCGGTGCCGTGATCCGGGTCCGCGTCGCGACGGTGGCCATCAGCTCTGCCTGTCCACGGTCACCGCACCGAGCAGGCGGTCGGCGATCGCCCGGTGCCCCTGATCGTTGGGGTGGAACGTATCCGACGGGCCGAACTCCGTCGGGACATCGGCGGGTCCCTTGAAGTCGCGGTTCTCGGACAGGTCGGCGATGCTGCGGTACGCCCCACCCCGCCCCTCGCAGATGTCCTTGATGATGACCTCGAACCGTCGGGCAGCGTCTCGTGGCCGCCACGGACCGACACACAGCAGCCCGGCCCTCGGTGACGCGTCCATCAGCCGGTCGACCAGCAGTTGGTAGTCGCGCCGGAAGGTCGTGTGGTCGGTGCGTGCCACATCATTGGTGCCGAGCTCGACGATCACCAGGTGTTGCCCGCCCGGGAGATCGGTGTTGCCCAGTGCATTCTCGGTGGTCCCTCCGAGGGAGTTCAGCGGCGTGTCCTCCACCGGTCCGCCGACCCGCCACGCCTGTACCAGCAGCGGGTGAAAACCGAGGCGCCGCTCGGTCGCATACAGCCCGGCATCGAGCGAATCGCCGATCACCGCAACGCGGAACGTGTCGCCGGCGTCGACGCGCACGTGCGCACGGGTGGTGTTCTCCGGTGCCGGGGAATCCGGGCTGAACCGGTAGGCGAGGAAGACCGTCGCGACCAGCAGCACGATCAGGGCGATGACGGCCCTGGTCCGGGTGGCCGGGGCCATCAGCAGGCATTCCGTTGTTTGATGACCTTCGCAGGCACACCGCCGATGACGCTGTAGGGCGGAAACTCGCCGCGCACCACACTTCCCGCCGCGACGATCGTGCCGCGGCGCACCCGCGCGCCGGCCAGGAACGTGACCCGGGCACCCACCCAGACGTCGTCCTCGATGACGATCTCGGCTTCCCGGGTGCCCTGACTGCGGATGGTGGTGAACAGGTTGTCGGTGATGTGTTCCTGGGAGTGGAAGGTGACATACGGCCCGGTGATCACATCGCTTCCGATGGTGACACCACCGCTGCAGCCGATATGGGCGTGATCGCCGATACCGCTGTAGTCGCCGACCGTCAGTCCCACACCGCGTTTGGACAGTTGGCTGGTGCTGGTCACGATGACCCGGCGCCCCAGCTTGGCGCCGCGGCCGAGGCGCACACCCCGGGTCCCGCTGGCGTCGATGATCGAACCCGCTCCGATGGTCGCCAACGGCGCCGGGTCCAGGTTCCGCTTGCACATGATCCGCACCCCGGCACCCCGGAACACCTTGCGGCGCAGCGTGATCATCCCGCGCAGCAACTGCACCCCCCGGCGCAGGTACTCCCCGAACAGGAAACTGCGCGGCACCTCGGGATCGATACTGTACGTGCGCCCGGCATCTTTCATGACCCGCTCGACAAGCGCCATCTCACACCACCTTCGCTCGGTATCGGATGTAGAACAGGAAGGTCACGTGCGCGATCACGACGGCCGACCACGCCGTGGCCGAGGCCAGCGCGGCGCCCGCGGCACCCATGGCGGGTACGGTGTACAACGCCGTCGGCACCAGCACGGCGGCACCGATCCCGGTGTTCACCGATGCCGCGACGTGGTGGCCGCGCAACAGCAACTGGACACCGGCCACGGCCGCCGCACAGATTGCCGCACAGGCGATCACGGCTGGGACCACCACCGCTGCGTCGAACCGGAAATCGGGCCAGACAGCGTGGCCGACCGTGAGCAGCACGGCGCCGATCGTCACACTGCCGACCACACCCAGCCCGAGCGCAAGAAACGTCAGCCGCTGCACCCGCCGGGCAGCGCCCGCGTTGTGCGCGGCCTGGATCAGTGCGACCAGCGGCAGGTACAGATAGGTGATACCGGTCAGCGGTCGCACCGCCGCCTGGTACTGACCGGCTTCGGCGACACTCACCAGGGCCGACAGCAGATAGGTCTCGGTCCAGGTCAGCGCGAACGCGGTCGCCGAAACGGCCAGGCCGGGCAACCAGATTCGCCAACTCGACTGTAGGAAAGACCATCTCGGCATCCGGGGAAACTGCGGTCGACTGACCAGCAGCGCGGTGACGATGGCCCCGGCCATCGAGGCCACCGCACTACCGCCGAAACTGCCGATGATCGAGCCGGTCTTCGGTGCGTTCTGCCAGCTGACGTTGTACCAACTGGTCGTCGTCTCCGCGCCGCGCTGAGCGGCCCCGGACGCGTGCGCACGGTCGCCGATCAGCCACACCGCGCACAGCAACGCCGCACCGCCGACCAAGGCCCAAGCCACCCCCTGGATGGCCAGCCCGGCACATACCGCGATGCCCAGGACACACACCACCGATGCGACACCGACGGCGTTGACCCGCAATTGCACTCGCAGTTCCGCGGGCAGGTCGGCGCGCAGCGAGGCGTTGATCAAGCCCAGATCGGACAGCTGCAGACCGGCCTGCAGAACGGACAGGCCGAGCACGACGTACCCGAATTCGACGGCGCCCAGGTTGTTCGGCAGGAAGTAGAACTGGGCCAGCGCAAGGGCGCCGGTGACGACCACGATGGCGCAGTACAGTCCCGGGGTGACCGGTTGCCGGGGGCGCTCCGGCCGGTCCACCAGGTCGGTGTAGACGACCGCCGACGCCAGGGTCCGGACCGGCGTGTCACTGCCAGACGGCGAGCGCATTTTTCATCAGGTGCGCGGCCTTGCGATCCTGCGGATCACGCCATCTGCGGACCGATGCGCGGAACGCGTTACCAGCGGTGAACGTCACCCGCCACGCCGTCCGGGTGGCGATCGACGGGTCGTAGGCGTTGCGGTAATAGTCGTAGAGGTTCTTGCCCCACATCGCGCTGACGTCCGGCGGCGGCACTGCCGGCGCCTCGGTGACCCGCGTGGCCACCTCGGGCAGTTCCTCCTCGACCGCGGCCACCGACGAGCTACCGACCTCGTGATAGGCGCGGGCATCGGCCAGCACCTTGATCGTCAGCCCGGCATCGCCGATGCGCTTGCAGTATTCGGTGTCCTCGCCGTAGAGGAACCAGCGTTCGTTGAGCAGCCCGACCCGGGCGATGGTCGTGCGCGGGATGTAGAGGCAGCACCCCGACGTCCACTCCACAACCTGATCGGTACCGGCGTGATGCCGCAGGAACAGGTGTCGTCCCCGCAACAGTCGCGACCCGGGCAGCATCCGGCTCAGTCCCGAATAATGCGTGAACATCGGCCACAGTCGGGGCTGCCGGCCGGCCGACATGACACTGATCTCGTTACCGCCCGACACCACCGGCGACACCGCCCCCAGCGCGGGATCGGCGTTGACGACGTCACGCATCATCGCGATGGTCTCCAGTGCGATCCGGGCATCCGGGTTCATCAACAAGATGTCATCACCACCGGAGCGGCGGATCACATCGTTGGCGCCGATCGCGAACCCCGGATCGTCCTCGGCCAGCACCAGCTCGTCGATCAGGCCCTGATCGCGCAGGCGACGCAGGATGGCCGGGGTGGAATCGGTGGAGCCGTTGTCACGGACGCGCACCCTGATATCGGCGGGCCGATCGGCGAACCACTTCAGGCAGTCCTCGATGTGCTCACGCGAGTTGTAGGTGACCATCGCGATGGTCACCGGATTGATGGTGGTGCCGATCATTTGACGCTCTCCTTCGTATCGGCCGATTCGATGAACTCGACGATCTGCCGTTGGTAGGTGTCCAGACCGAACCGTTCGTCGACATCGCACTGCCCCTGCCGGGCCAACTCGGCGGCGGCCTCCCGGTTGTCCACCACCCAGGCACAGCGCTGCGCCAGCGCCCGGTGGTCACCGGGTGGGAAGGTCAGCCCGTTGCGTTCGTTCTGGACGATCTCGGTCAGGCCCTGCACCTCGGCGACGACCGTCACCAGCCCGGCGGCCATGCTCTCGGCGGCGACCGTGCCGAACGGCTCGATCCGGGACGGCACGATCGCGATATCGGTCGCCGCCAGGATCGGCCGGATATCGTCGAGGAAGCCGATGAACTCGACCCGCTCGAGGACATCGTGCACCCGGGCCAGCGCCACAAGTTCGTGGGCGTAGTCCTCGTTACCCTCGAAGACCGAGCCGACGAGCGTGAGCGTGGCGTCATGCCCCTCGGCGAGCAGCCCGACGAGCGCCCGGATCGCGGTGTCCTGCCCTTTGCGCTGGCTCAGCCGACCGATGACCGTCAGCCGGACCCGGTCGGTTCGCTCCCGGGTGCGCGCGGGGACACGATACTTCGACCAGTCCTTCCCGTTGTAGACGACGAATGTCCGTGACGTGGGCAGGGGCACCATCGAGGTGATCTCGTCGCGGGTCGACGCGCTGTTGCACAGCACCAGATCGGCCAGCAGCAGCGGCGCGTACAGCAGTTTGCGCACCCGCGGCGGCGATTGGGGTTCGGCTTCCCGGACGTGCACGACGACCGTACGGCGCATGGCCTTACCGACGAGGATCCACCACGGCTGCACGATGGTGTTGACGTACACCACATCCGGGCGCTCGGCCCGCACGATCCGCACCATCTTCGCCAGGCCGGTGACCAGACGTCCGATCAGGCCCAGTATCCGAACCGGGTGCAGATCGGCCCGACGCAACACCGGGACATCGGCGATCACCACCGCGGTGTCGGCGTCGCGCATCTCGTCGACGAGCGGTCCGGCCACCGGCAGCACCGCGGTGACCGAGTGCCCCTTGGCGCTCAGCGCGCCGCAGGCCAAGGCCGCCATCCGGTCGCTGCCGTACAGTTCGGCCGAGGCGTGGGTCAGCAGGACTTTCATACTCCCACTCCGACTCGCGCGGTGCGCTGCAGGCTGGCCGCCTCCAGGGTGTCCGCATATCCGCGGCACACCAGCTCCCAGGTATAGGTCTGCTGCTGGCGGTGCCGGGCTTCGGCGCCAAGCCGTCGCTGCAGGGCCGTGTCCCCCAGCACACCGTGCAGGGCGATCGCGATCTTGTCGCTGCGCGGTTCGACGAAAACACCGGCCTCACCGAGAACTTCGCGATTGTACGCGGTGTCGCGGGCCACGGTCGGCGCCCCACACGCCATGGCCTGCACCAGCGCGGGGTTGGTGCCGCCGACGCTGTGTCCGTGGAAGTACACCCCGGCGTTCTGCCACAATGCGAACAGCTTGGCGTCGTCGCTGACGTGTCCGAGCCAGCGGACCCGGTCGCTGGAGGCGTCCAGTTGGCGGGCCATCTCGTCGAATTCGCCGCCATAACCGGTGGAACCGACGATCACCACATCGTGGCGCTCGGCCAGAAGTGCTGCGGCCTGGAAGAATTCACCGACGGTGTTCTCCGGGACGAAGCGGGCCACCATCAGGGCATAACTGCCCGGGATCAGGCCGTCCGGTGCCGGCAGCTGGTCCGGCTCGGAGCCGCCGTAGGGGATGAAATGGCCGTCGCGCCCGAAACCTTCCCGCCAGCGTCGCGCGATCTCGTGCGAATCGCAGACCAGGTGGTCGGCGTACGTGGCGGTCATCTGGGCGCCGCGCCGGAACACCGACTTGGCCAGCGAGCCCCATTTGGCGCGCTCCCACTCGATACCGTCCACGTTGACGACCGTCGGGATGCCTTCGCGTTGCAGCATCGGCAGCCAGAATCCGTTGGCGACGTTCATGACCAGGGCCACCGACGGCCGCTGTCGGGCGGCATGGCGTGTGGAGGTCAGTCCGTAGGACAGGGTGCTCAGCGACTTGGACTCGATACCGGGGGTCTGCATGGTCAGGATGCGCGGGTCCCGGAACGGATCGCGCTTTGCCGCCCCGCGTCGCCCGTACACCGTGACCGACCAACCGTCGTCGGCCAGGTATGGCGCCAGTCTGCGGACCAGGGTTTCGAATCCGCCGTAGTAGCTGGGGTATCCGCGGGTGCCGATGATGGCAACCGATTTGTTCATCGCTGTCCGTTCGATCATCGTTGTCCGTTCGATCATCACTGCTCGCCAACAACTTCCAGTGCCGGGATCGGCACCACGAACTGGCCGCCCCACTCGTGGATGTACGACATGTCGCGCATGATCTCGTCGCGCAGATTCCACGGCAGGATCACCACGTAATCCGGCCGGGTCTGCCGGATATGGTCGGGATCCATGATCGGCAGGTGCGTGCCGGGTAGGTAGCGGCCCTGTTTGTGCGGGCTGCGGTCCACGGTGTACTCGATCAGATCCGGCCGCACACCGCAGTAGTTGAGCAGGGTGTTGCCCTTGGCCGGTGCCCCATAGCCCACCACGGACGCACCGCGCCTGCGGGCATGGACCAGGAACTCCAACAGATCCTGCTTCACGGCGGCCACCTGCAGCGCGTAGCTGGTATGTCCGTCCATGGTGTCCAACCCGGCGGCGTTCTCCCGCAGGCGGACATCGGCGACACGCGGTGTCAGCTCATGCCGACGCGAGCCGGTATGGCAGGCGTACACCCGCAGGGACCCGCCGTGCGTCGGCAGTTCCTCGACATCGAACACCCGCAATCCGTGCCGCTCCAACACGGTCGATGCGGTGAGAAGCGTGAAATACGAGAAGTGTTCGTGATAGATGGTGTCGAACTGATTGCACCGGATCAGCTGGTACAGGTGCGGGAATTCCAGGGTGATGTGCCCCTCCGGTGCCAGCACCATCGCCATACCCGCGACGAAGTCGTTGAGATCGGGTACATGGGCGAACACGTTGTTGCCGATGAGCAGATCCGCCCGGATGCCCTGGACCACCAGGGCTGCGGCCAGTTCGGTCCCGAAGAAGCCGACCCGGGTGGGGATACCCTTGGCCACCGCGACCTCGGCCACATTGGCCGCGGGCTCGATTCCCAGCGCGGGGATCCCCATGCTGACGAAGTTCTTCAGCAGATATCCGTCGTTGCTTGCGATCTCGATGACCTGGTCGTGCTCGGTCATCTGAAACCGGGCGATGGCGTCGTAGACGTAGTCGGCGGCGTGATCCAGCCAGTACTGCGAGTAGGAGGAGAAGTACAGGTAGTCACCGAAGATCTCCTCGGGTGACTCGAAGACCGGGAGCTGTACCAGCAGGCACTCCGAGCACACGAAGGTGTGCAGCGGGTAGTACACCTCGGGCTGACTCAACTGCGCGTCGGTCAGGTAGGCGTTCGCCATCGGGGACATCCCGAGATCGCAGAAGGTCTGCTTGAGCTCGGTGCCACAAATCCTGCAATCGGTCATTTTCTAGTTCCACACTTTCCACGGGGCTTCTCCGTTGTCCCACAACCCATTCAGGACAATCTTGTCCCAGAGGGTGTCCATGCCGTACCAGTAGCCGTCATGTCGGTAGGCGGCCAGCTGCCCGTCGGCCGACAGCTGCTCCAGCGGTTCCTGCTCGAACACCGTGGACTCCCCCCCGATGTAGTCCAGGATCGAGGCGTCGGCGACGAAGTAGCCGCCGTTGATCCAGCCGCCGTCCTCGGCGGGCTTCTCCTTGAACGACGCCAGATGACCGTCGATCGCGAGCCGGCCGTAGCGCGACGGCGGCTGTACCGCGGTGACCGTCAGCTTCGACTCGTGGGAATGGTGGAAGTCGACCACCTCGCTGATGTCCAGGTCGGTGACGCCGTCACCGTAGGTGAAGCAGAAGGTGTCATCGCCGATGTAGTCCTTGGCCTGCAGCAGTCGGCCGCCGGTCATGGTGTGGATACCGGTGTCCAGTAGCGTGACCGACCAGGGCTCACAGGTGGACTTCAACGGCCGCATGGTGTCGTTGGCGAAGTCGATGACGACGTTGGCCGAGTGCAACGCGTAGTTCGCGAAGTACTCCTTGATGACGTAGCCCTTGTAGCCGAGCAGGATGATGAAGTCGGTGATACCGGCCCGCTCATAGGTCTTCATGATGTGCCAGAGGATCGGCTTGCCGCCGATCTCCACCATCGGCTTGGGCCGGGTGTCGGATTCTTCGCTGATCCGGGTTCCGCGCCCGCCGGCAAGGATGACTGCTTTCATTGTCGGGCTCCTGAGAAGTCTGTGGGATGTGGTTCGGGAGAGGGGTTCTCGGCCGTCACAACGGCACCTCCACCTCGTCGAGCAGCGTCAGTAGGTAGTCGCCGTAGCCCGACTTGTGGAGGAGTTCAGCGCGTTCGCGCAGGGTGTCGTCGTCGATGAAGCCGCGGCGCCATGCCGCCTCCTCCGGGACGCCGACCTTGAGGCCCTGTCGTTCCTCGATCGTGCGCACATAGTTGCCCGCGTCGATCAGCGAATCGAAGGTCCCGGTGTCCAGCCACGCGGTGCCGCGGGCCAGTACCTCGACCGAGAGCCGGTTCTTTTCCATGTAGATCCGGTTGACATCGGTGATCTCGTACTCACCTCGTTCCGAGGGCTGCAGTCCGGCGGCGATGTCGACGACATCGTTGTCGTAGAAGTACAACCCCGGGACCGCGTAGTGCGAGCGGGGCGCCTTGGGCTTCTCCTCGATCGAGAGCACTTTGCGGGCCTCGTCGAACTCGACGACACCGTAGGCGCTCGGGTCGGCCACCCAGTAGGCGAAGATGGTGCCGCCGTCGCCGCCGGTGAAGTTGCTCAGGTGTGTACCCAACGTCGGGCCGTGAAACAGGTTGTCGCCGAGGGCCAGTGCCACCGGACGGTGTCCGATGTGGTTACGGCCGATGACAAACGCCTGCGCCAGCCCGTCCGGCGAGTGCTGCACCGAGTAGGTGATCGCGATGCCGAACTGCGAGCCGTCACCGAGCAACCGTTGGAAGGCTGCGCTGTCGGCCGGGGCGGTGATCACCAGGACGTCCCGGATGCCGGCGAGGATCAGGGTCGACAGCGGGTAGTAGATCATCGGTTTGTCGTAGACCGGCAGCAGTTGCTTGCTGGTTCCGACCGTGATCGGGTGCAACCGGGACCCGGTGCCACCGGCGAGGATGATGCCCTGGGTCGGCTGTCCCCCGGCCATCAGTAGGCCCCGTCCCGGGCCAGTACCGCACGCATGGTCTTGGCGATGATGACCAGATCGACCACCATGGACCAGTTGTCGACATAGAACAGGTCGAGTCGGACGGCCTCGTCCCACGACAGGTCCGATCGGCCACTGACCTGCCACAGCCCGCTGATGCCGGGTTTGACGACCAGTCGGTGCACAACATCGTCGCGGTAGGTGTCGACCTCCCGCCGCAGCGGCGGTCGCGGACCCACGACGCTCATATCGTTGCGCAGCACGTTGATGAACTGTGGCAGTTCGTCGATGCTGGCCCGGCGCAGGAGCTTACCCACCGGGGTGATCCGCGGATCGTCCTTGATCTTGAACAGTGCGCCGTCACTCTCGTTGAGCGACAGCAGGTCCGGCACCTGCCGATCGGCCCCGTCGACCATGGTGCGGAACTTCAGCATCGAGAACGGGCGCCCGTCCAGGCCGATCCGCTCCGATGCGTAGAACACCGGACCGCGGCTGGTCAGTTTGACGGCGACCGCCACGGCGATCATCAGGGGTGCGGTGGCAGTCAATGCCAGGGCTGCGAAGGTGATGTCGAACGCCCGCTTGCTGAATCGTTTCGCGCCGCGGTATTGCGGCTTCTCGACATGCAGCAGCGGCAGCGCTGCCGAGGGCCGCATGGTCAGCCGGGACATGGCGACGTCCACGATGCCGGTCGAGACCACCAGGTCCACGCCGAGTGGCTCCAGATCCCATGCCAGTCGCCGGATTCCACGGGCTCCGAACTGCTCGGTGGCGGTCACGGCCACGGTGTCGGCGCCGCAGATCGGGATGGCACGTAGCAGGTAGGCCTCGTCACCGACGATGGGTGTCACGCGGCCGCAGAGCGTCATCGTCTCACCCCGCGGCGGGCCGTAACCGGGAATGCACACTCCGACAACGCGGTACCCATCGGTGTTCTGTTTCGACATCTCCCGGGCGGTCTTCGTCACGACATCGCGCTCCCCGACGACCAGCACCGAGGTCAGGAATCCGCCGGCGGCCCGCTGGCGCTGCACGTATCGGCGCCACAACGCCCGGCTGAGAACCAACCCGATGGTGCCGCCGGGCAGCGCGACGGCCAGATAGCCGCGCGCGATATCGGCTTTGAGAAGCAATGAGATGATCGCGATGGCCCCGAAGATCCACAGCGATGCCGACACCACCCGCCGGTATTCTTCGATACCGGTGCCGATGATGCGCGGTGACCGGGTCCGGAAGGCGCTGAGCACGACCAGCCAGCCGACGGCGAAGACGATCGAGAAGGCCAGGATGTAGTTCTGTTGGCGGGGCGCCAGAGTCGCGTCGACGCCGAATCGTACGTACTGGGCCAGGGCGACCGCTCCGCACACCACGACGGCATCGGTGAACGCCAGACCGGCGCTGTAGCGCGCCTGCCACTTCGCTCGGCCGAGCGGTGACGGGCGCGCTGCGCCCGCCTCGACGGGTCCGCCTGCATGCGGCCCGTGCACCTGGTCGGCCGGGACCGACCGATCAGCCGAATCGACCGTCGAACCCACTATCGGATCAACACGAAAATTCACTCCCCACCCCCATGTGCGGTAAACCCCACGCCGCCGCCGGTGGCCTCACATCGCAAACATGTCGTTGTTCGCTATGGCCCCTCGAACGCACCGTCAGCCTGCTGGACTCGCCGAAAGTAGCACCCGTCTCCGCGCCCGACAAGCGCGCGCGTACGGGCCGTTTCCGGCTGACGCAGACCCCTTGCGACCCGCCGCCGAGCTGCCGGCCTCCGCCGCGTTGCCAGACCAACAAATAGTGTTTGAACTGCATAGATGAGTTGGCCAAAGATGATTTCGGTAACACCGCGGTTAATGCGGTATGTCCACAGGACAGTAAGAGGTGTCTGTCGCGTTACACGGCGCCGTTGGTGCCGGCCGTGCGGTGAAGCTGGCACCCAGGTTCCCATTTGTTTCGGATGCAATCTTTGCCGTGACTTGAGTGTGCAATACAATTCTCAAACAATTGACGTAGGTGAATATTTGCTTCTCTGGCAACTACCTGAGAACACCCACCAAGTGCGCTGTTCGCCGGTAACACGTTCGTAACCTCGCCCGCGATGCCCGTCAGCAATCGCCAATTGGTATCCGCCCGTACCGGATTCCGGCCGCGATGGGCGAAACATGCTGGATAGCAGCATGTTTGAAAGGAACCACACGATCTCGACCTGCGGTGCCGGGGCCACCCGAGCGGAGCCCATGCACAGGCCTGCGGTATTCGGACAGGACCAGGTCAGCAACCCGGCGTTGCCGGCCACTCAAAGGTGTTGCGCAGCGCCGGATTCGCCGACCACCAACGATTTGCGTGACACGCCGGGGGAACTGGTCAGCACAGCTCAGACTGCGTGGTACAAGCAAACATCCTGCGTTGATCATGATGCACCGCGCCGGGGCCGCCGGGATCAAACGTCACCGGGCACTTCGTTAGCAAATCGTTATCACCCGGTAGCTGCGACTTCGCGGAGCGGACCGCGTACTGCGGCGCTTGGACGTGCAGGCACGTCAACCGAACAGTCCCTGCACGAGTGCGGTCGGTGAACCGAACCGATGGGCGGTGACCGTAACCGCTTGCTCCCGCAAGAAGGTCAACAGCTCGATCCGTCCGGCCTCGACGACGGGTTGGGCATACAGCGCGATATCCGCCCGGCCCGCGCTGTCCCGGGCGAACGTCGCCCGGCTACCGCCGAGCAGCCGAACCCTGGCGGGTGCGTCGGCGCGTGACAACACATCCCGCCAGGCGGCCGAGCCGTCGACCCGATACCGGATGTCGTGAGACCGCAGCAGTTCGACGATGACCGGGTCCAGCGCCTCGGCGGCCGAGACAGTGACCGCAGCCCTGGCCACCAGCCCCGCGCCCACCACCCGCAGCAACGCGGCGGTGTCGATGTCCTCCACACGGACTGTTACCGGCAGCGGACGGTACCGCAGCACGTTCTTCTCGGCCGTCAGGCCGGAGACGTCACGGGCGACACCGAACTCCTGTTGCCAGGTATGTGCATCGGATCCGTAGGCCCGGCGCAGAAACGCCAGCGTATCCTCGTCGAGGCCGACGTGCCCGGCAGTATCGAGCAGCCGCATCGCCACCGAACCGAGCGGGGCCACGGCCGTCGCCGGGGCCGTGACCCAATCGCTCAGCCCGATCAGGTAATTGGGGCCGCCGGCCTTGGTACCGGGGCCCACGGCCGACTTCTTCCACCCGCCGAACGGCTGGCGCGCCACGATCGCCCCGACCGTCGACCGGTTCACATAGGCGTTGCCTGCCTCGACCCGCTCGATCCACCGCTCGATCTCGGCACGATCCAGGGTGTGCAGCCCCGCGGTCAGCCCGTAGTCGACCTCGTTCTGGATCTCGATCGCCTGCTCGAAACTCTCGGCTTCGATGAGCCCGAGGACCGGACCGAAATACTCGGTGAGGTGGAATTCCGAGCCACGGCGGACGCCGGTCCTGACCCCCGGCGACCACAACCGGCCGGTGTCGTCGAGGCGGCGCGGTGTCACCAGCCAGGACTCCCCCGGCCCCAACTCGGTCAGAGCCCGCAGGAGTTTTCCCTGGGCGGGCTCGATGATCGGCCCCATCTGCGTGGTCGGGTCCGACGGATAGCCGACCCTCAGCGAAGCCACCGCGTCCACCAGTTGATCTCGGAACCGCGCCGACCGGGCCACCGAGCCGACGAGAATGCCCAGCGAGGCGGCCGAACACTTCTGCCCGGCGTGCCCGAAGGCCGAGTACACCAGATCCTTCACCGCCAGATCGATATCGGCATGCGGGGTGATCACGATGGAGTTCTTGCCGCTGGTCTCGGCGAGCAGCGGTAGGTCGGGCCGGAAGCTGCGGAACAGCGCAGCGGTGTCGAAGGCCCCGGTGAGGATCACCCGCCCGACCCGCGGGTCGGCGACCAATCGGCTGCCGAGGTCACGCTCGTCGATGTGTACCAGTTGCAGGACGTCGCGTGGCACGCCGGCGTCCCAGAGTGCCTGCACCAGTACCGAACCGCAGCGCCGGGCCTGGGTGGCGGGTTTGATGATCACCGGGCTTCCCGCCGCCAGCGCCGACAGTACGGAACCGGCGGGTATCGCCACCGGGAAGTTCCACGGCGGTGTCACCACCGTGAGGCCCACCGGGACCGCGGTGGCACCGTCGATACGGTCCAACTTCTCCGCCGAGGTCGCGTAGTAGTTCGCGAAGTCGATCGCCTCGGATACCTCCGGATCACCCTGATCCAGCGTCTTCCCGCATTCGGCGGCCATCACTTCGAGCAAGATCGGGCGGGCGGCCTCCAGCCTGCCGGCTGCGTGACGCAGGATCGCCGCGCGTCCGGTTCCGGTCAGTGCCGACCAGCCGGCCCCGGCCGCGAGACCCTCGGCGAGCACCATGTCGAGATCCGAAGCGCTGCTGACCATATGCTCCTCGACCAGGTCGCGCCCCGCCGAGGAGTCGGCGATCTGTCCGGTGATGGCGCGCCCCCACTCCCGGTTACCCGGCAGCGACGGATCGGTGTCGGCGACGTTGACGAACGCGCCGGCCGCACCGATGGCCGCGGCGGGATCGTCGGTCCGGCGATCCTGGGTGCGGTTGGGTTGCGGGACCACATCGTCGAGTGCGGCCAGCGATCGCACGAACCGTTCCTTCTCCCGCTCGTACAATGTGTTGTCACTGTGCAGTTCGAAGACCGCCGACATGAAGTTCTCCCGGCTCGCCCCCTCCTCGAGCCTGCGCACCAGGTACGCGATCGCCACGTCGAAATCTTCTGGGTGCACCACCGGTACGTACAGCAGCAACCCGCCCACGGTGCGGCGGACCGCCTCGGCCTGGGCTTCGGCCATCCCGAGCAGCATCTCGAACTCGACCCGGTCCCGGACCCCGCGGCGGCCGGCCAGTGTCCATGCATAGGCGATGTCGAACAGGTTGTGCCCGGCGACACCGACCCGGATGTTGCGGACGCGGTCGGGATGCAGCGCGTAGTCGAGGACACGTTTGTAGTTGGTATCGGTGTCCTGCTTGGACGGGTAGGTCGCCACCGGCCAACCGTGCAACTCGGCCTCCACCTGTTCCATCGGCAGGTTCGCGCCCTTGACCAGACGGACCTTGACCCCCGCGCCGCCACGGGTCCGGCGCTCGGCCGTCCACTCCTGCAGACGCATCATGGCGCCCAGCGCATCCGGCAGGTATGCCTGCAGGACGATTCCGGCCTCCAGACCCAGCAGTTCCGGCCGGTCCAACAGCCGCGTGAACACCGAGGTGGTCAGCGCCAGGTCGCGGTACTCCTCCATGTCCAGGTTGATGAACTTGGTCGTCGGCGAGTTCGCGGCCATGGTGAACAGCGGCAACAGACGCTGCGCGATATGGTCGACGGCCTCGTCGAAGGCCCAGGGCGAGTGCGGCGGAACCGTCGCGGAGACCTTGATGGACACATAGTCGACATCCGGGCGGGCCAGCAGCCGTTCGGTACCGCGCAGCCGTCGGTCGGCCTCGGCCCGGCCCAGCACCGCCTCGCCCAACAGGTTGACGTTGAGACCGACCCCGCGCCGCCGGATCCGCGCGATCGATCGGCCCAGACGCGCATCGGAGGCATCCACCAGAAGGTGAGACACCATGGTGCGCAAGGCCTTCTGCGCGACGGGAATGACGATTCCCGGTGTCGGCACCGACAGCGCCGCCCCGAGCTTGATCGCCAGGCGCAGATGGCGCGGCAGGAAACCCGGCGCGGACCTGGCGAGTTCACGCAGATGGGCGGCGGCCACCCGATTGTCCTCGGGCCGGATCACCCGGTCGACGAATCCGATGGTGAAGTCGAGACCCTGCGGATCGCGCAGCACGTCGGCCAGGCGTCGCGCCGCGGGTGCCACCGGCTGCCCGGCTGCGTCGTCCAGCCAGCCCCGGACCAGTGTCTCGACCTCGCTCAGCACGTGCTGTTCGGTGCCCAGATGTGTCATGCACTCCATCATCGGCCGAGCGAACACTAGAACAAAGTGATGAATACTGACGACAAAGGGTAAGTACCAATGATCAGTCAGCGGCCTGACCTGCTCGATATCCGCCGGCTTCGGCTACTGCATGAACTGAGCTTGCGCGGCACCCTCGCCGAGGTGGCCGACGCGCTGCATCAGAGCCCTTCCTCGGTATCGCAGTCGCTGTCCCAATTGGAGCGCGAAGTCGGTGTCCCCCTGTTGGAAAAGGTCGGGCGCCGGGTTCGCCTGACGCCGGCCGCCGAGGTTCTGGTCGAACACACCACCGCCATCCTCGGCCGGCTCGAACTGGCCGCCTCCGAGGTGGCCACCCGCAGCGACGAGGCCTCCGGCACCGTGCGGCTGGCGGTGTTCCAGTCGGCAGCTTCGGCGTTCATGCCGCAGATGCTCACCGAGCTGGCGCAGCGCCACCCGCGCCTGCGCGTCACGATGTCCCAGCGCGAACCCGAACAGGCGCTGTACGAGACGTGGATGCGCGAGTTCGATCTGGTGATCGCCGAGGAGTATCCGGGGCATGCCGCCCGGGTGTATCCGGACCTGGACCGTGAACCCCTGACCACCGATCTGCTGCGCCTGGCCGTCCCACCCACCGGCGAGCGCTGGGACCGGGTGACCTCGGTGCAGCACGCCGCGCACCTGCCCTGGACCATGGAACCGACCGGCACCGCATCCCGGCACTGGGCCGAACAACTCTGCAGGCAGGCCGGTTTCGAACCCGACGTCCGCTTCGAGACCGACGACCTCGAGGCACAGATCGCACTCATCGAGAGCGGTAACGCCGTCGCGATCCTGCCCGACCTGATGCGGGTCCGCAGACGTCCCGCCGTGCGTGTCATCGACGTCGATCCGCGGCGACGTGCCGTGTTCACCGCCACCCGGTCGGCCATCAGCGCGACTCCGGCCATCCGTGCGTGCCGGGCGGCGCTGGCGGCGGTGGCGCCCCGGGCCGTCACGGTCGGCTGACGGGCCGGGGTCCACCTTTCGGTTGACCCCGGATTCGACCGCACGGTCGTCGCCGACCCCGCCGACACCGGCGCAGGATCGAATCATGACCTTCGACACCGAGACAGCAGCACCGCTCCGGCCCTCGGCCAACCCGTTCCTCGCCGGCAACTATGCGCCGGTGGGCGAAGAGATCACCGCCACCGAGCTGCAGATCACCGGCACCGTCCCGGATTTCCTGGACGGCCGCTACCTGCGGACCGGTCCCAACCCGATGGGCGACCCCGACCCGGCGAGCTATCACTGGTTCCTCGGCGACGGCATGGCCCACGGCCTGCGATTGGCCGATGGCACCGCGCACTGGTACCGCAACCGGTGGGTCCGCTCGGCCGCGGTGTCGCGCGCCCTGGGTGAGGGGTGGAAGCCCGGCGGGCGCGGCGCCGGATTCGATTTCGCGGGCAACACCAACATCATCGGGCACGCCGGGCGGACCTTGGTGCTCACCGAGGCGGGTGTGCGCCCCTACGAACTGACCGAGGAACTCGACACCGTGGGCGGGTCCGACTTCTACGGCACCCTCGCCTACGGCTATACAGCGCACCCGAAACGCGATCCCGACACCGGGGAACTGCACGCGGTGTCTTATCACCCCATGCGCGGCAATCACATTCGTTACACCGTCACCGGGACCGATGGCCGAGTGCGGCACGCGGTGGACATCAGAATCGGTGAGCAGACCATGATGCACGATTTCTCGCTGACCGAGCGTCACGTCGTCATCTACGACCTGCCCGTCGTGCTGGACTTCGGGGCAGGCATCGGGCGGAAGGCGATGAGCCGCTTCGTCGCGACACATTCCGCACCGGACCCGGTGATCCGCGCGATCATGCGGGGGTCGGAGCGGTCCCGCGGCGGGATCAGCGGGATGCCATACCGATGGGCGCCGGAGAAACCTGCCCGCATCGGCGTACTGTCACGCGACGGCGCGGCGACGGACATCCGCTGGTTCGATGTGCCGCAGTGTTATGTGTTCCATCCCCTCAACGCGTACGAGGACGGCGACCGACTGGTGCTCGATGTCGTCGCGCACCCCACCGTATTCGCCTCCGGCCCAAAGATGTTCGAACCACCCACCCTCGACCGGTGGACCGTCGACCTGGCGACCGGCCGGGTGCGCTCCGAACGCCTCGACGACCATCCCCAGGAGTTCCCCCGCGTCGACGAGCGGCTTGTCGGCAGGCGGCATCGCTTCGGCTACAGCGTCGGTAGTGTCCCGACACCGGATGGTTCGGTACCGCAGGCCCTGCTGCGCCACGATCTGCACACCGGCGCCACCCGCCGGGTCATCTTCGCCGACGACGGTGAACCCGGCGAGTTCGTCTTCGTCCCCCGCGATGCGACGGCCGCCGAGGACGATGGTGTCGTGATGGGTTTTGTGTACCACCGGGCGACCGACCGCAGCGATCTGGTGCTGCTCGACGGCCAGACGTTGGAGACCACCGCCGTCGTGCATCTGCCGTGCCGCGTGCCGCACGGATTTCACGGCAACTGGGTTCCCCGGACCGGATAGCATCGGCCGAATGGAAGACGGCGGGTCCGAGTACCCGACCTGGCACTGGCTGTGGGACCTCTACCTGGCCGGCATGTGCGCCGTGGCGATCGGTGCGGTGCATCTGCTCGACGACCGGGTGCCGGGCCCGTCCCCCGCCGGCGCCACGGTGCTGCTGGCGCTGCTGGCCGGGTGGTTGATCCTCGCCGGGCGGCAGGTGCCGCGACTGGGCACCTTGGGCTGGCGTCCACTGGTCTATGTCGTCGGGGCGGTCGTGCTGTGGGCCGCGGCGATGGTGTGTGCACCGGCCGCCGTGGCGGCGGTCCCGGCGCTGTTTCCGGTGGTGTTCTCGACGCTGCCGTTGCGCGCGGCGGTAGGGGCGGCGGTGCTGGTCACCCTGTTGCCACTGGGCGTCGAGTTCGCGATGACGGGAGCGCGCTCCCCCTATTTCCCGGTGGCCGTGGCGATGACGTTGATCGGCCTGGTGGCCGGCCCGATCATCGGCATCATGATCGTCACCTCGGTCCGGCAGCGCATCGCGCTGGCCGGGCTGGTCGCCGAACTGCGCGACAGCCGGGCCGAAACGGCAAGGCTGTCAAGGCAAGCCGGTGTCGCCGCGGAGCGCGAACGACTGGCCCGCGAGATCCACGACACGCTGGCCCAGGGCTTCACCAGCATCGTGACGTTGTGCCAGGCCATCGAGGCCGAGCTGGGCACCGACCGCGATGCCGCGGTGCGGCATCTGACGCTGATCGAATCCACCGCGCGGGACAACCTCGCCGAGTCCCGGACCATGGTGGCCGAGTTGACTCCGACAGCACTGGAGGGCGCGACGTTGCCGGCCGCGATCCTGCGGCTGTGCCAGGCCTTCGAGAACGAGACCGGGACGGCCGTGGACCGCCGCATCGCCGGGGACACCCCGTCGGCCGGCATGGCCGGTGATGTCGTGCTGTTACGCGCCGCCCAGGAGGCACTGTCCAACATCCGGCGCCATTCCGGGGCCGGCGCCGCCACCGTCACCCTGGAGCGCCGGCTGGATTCGGTGCGATTGACGGTGTCCGACAACGGGATCGGGCTGGGCCCGGGGCATGCCGACGGCTTCGGCCTGCGCGGTATGCGCTCCCGGGTGGCCCAGGTCGGCGGGACGGTGTCGGTCGATTCACCCGACGGTGTCCGGCTGCAGATCGAGGTGCCGGTATGAGCGACGCTTGCGGAGCGAATCGACAGGTGACTTGCGGAACCCGAGCCTGCGAGGGAGCCGCATGACGTGCACCGTGCTGCTGGTCGATGACCATCCGGTGGTCCGGGAAGGGTTGCGCGGCATGATCGACGCCGAACCTGACCTGACCGTCGTCGGCGAGGCCGGGTCCGGGCGCGAGGCCGTGGCCCTGGCCGCGGCTTTGCGACCGACCGTCATCCTGATGGACCTGCGGATGCCCGACGGTGACGGTGTCAGCACCACCGAACGCATCCTGGCCGATCTGCCACAGACCCGGATCGTGATCGTCACCACCTACGAATCCGATGCCGACATCCTGCGGGCCGTCGAGGCGGGCGCGGCCGGCTACCTTCTCAAGGACGCCTCACGCGTCGAGCTGGCCGCGGCCGTCCGCGACGCCGCCGCCGGTAAGACGGTCCTGGCGCCCGCGGTCGCGGGCCGGCTGATGGGCCTGATGCGCGCCCCCGTTCCGACAACTCTCACCCCGCGTGAGATCGAGGTGCTGGCGCTGGTCGCCCAGGGCCACACCAACTCCGAGATCGGGAAGGCGCTGCACATCAGCGAGGCGACGGTGAAAACGCACCTGCTGCGGGTGTTCGGCAAGCTCGACGTCTCCGACCGTACGGCCGCCGTCACCACGGCGATGTCGTTGGGGTTGTTGCCGTGAGGCGTGGCGCTGCTGTCGTAGTGACGGCACTCGTCGTCCTCGGGTGTCCGCCGCCACCGGCGGGCGCGGTCACCCTGCCACCGACCACCGGGGGTTTCGACTACCAACTCGGCGGGGTGTCCGACGATCCGGGACTGACGGTGGTGGCCCGTGATTCCACCGCGACCCCGCTCGCCGGCGCCTACAACATCTGTTATGTCAACGGTTTTCAGACGCAGCCGGAGCAGGACTGGCTGGGCCGGCATGGCGCGGCGGTCCTGCGGGACGGTGCCGGGGTGCCCGTCGTCGACCCCGACTGGCCAGATGAGTACATCCTCGATCCGTCGACCCCGCAGCAGCGCGCGATGATCATGGCGGTGCTGACCTCGGACCTCGATCGCTGCGCCGACACCGGTTTCTCGGCCATCGAAATCGACAACCTGGACACCTTCACCCGTTTCCCCGAGATCGACCGGGCGGGCGCACTGGAACTGGCGCGCGAGTTTGTCACCTTCGCCCATCGACGCGGTCTGGCGATCGGGCAGAAGAACGCGGCCGAACTCGCCGGGATCGGACGCGACGAGCTGGGTTTCGACTTCGCGGTCGCCGAGGAGTGCGCCGCCTATGACGAATGTGGCGCCTACACAGAGGTATACGGCAACCACGTTCTGCAGATCGAGTATGTCGACAATCTGCCCACGCCGTTCGCCGACGTCTGCGCCTCAGGCAACCGCGCGCCGCAGACCATCCTGCGTGACCGCGACCTGACCGCCGTGGGCACACCGGGGCATGTCTACGACCAGTGCCGGTGACTCAGTCGGCCAGCCGCGCGACCGCCGCGGCGATCCGTCCGTCGGTCGCCGTCAGCGCCACCCGCACATGCTGCGCACCGGCGGGGCCGTAGAACTCGCCGGGCGCCACCAGGATTCCGCGCTGCGCCAGCCAGGCCAGGGTGTCGCGGCACGGCTCGCCTCGGGTCGCCCACAGGTACAGACCCGCCTCGGAGTGGTCGATGGTGAAACCGGTCTTCTGCAGCGCGGGCAGTAGCACCTCGCGCCGGCGCGCGTACTTCTCGCGCTGCACGGCCACATGCTCGTCATCTTCCAGGCCCGCCACCATGGCGGCCTGGATCGGTCCGGGCACCATCATCCCGGCGTGCTTGCGCACGGCCAGCAGTTCGGCCACCACCGCGGGATCCCCCGCGACGAACCCGGCGCGGTAGCCCGCCAGCGAGGACGTCTTGGACAACGAGTGGATGGCCAACAGGCCGGTGTGGTCGCCGTCGCAGACAGCCGGGTGCAGCACCGACAGCGGCTCGGCATCCCAGGCCAGGCCCAGATAACACTCGTCGGAGGCGATCAGCACGCCGCGCTCGCGGGCCCACCCGACGACCTTTCGCAGGTGATCGAGACCCAGCACCTTGCCCGACGGGTTGCTCGGGGAGTTCAAGAAGATCAGCGCCGGTTTCTGCGGCCCGATCTGGGTCAACGAGTCGGCCGCCAGCACCTGCGCTCCGGCCAACCGCGCCCCGACGTCATAGGTCGGGTAGGCCAACTCCGGGATCACCACGGTGTCCTGTGGCCCCAACCCCAGCAGGGTCGGCAGCCAGGCGATCAGTTCCTTGGTGCCGATCACCGGCAGCACGGCGTCCGGCGCGATGCCGGTGATGCCGAACCGCCGTTCCAGGGCGGCCCGCATGGCCGTCCGCAGCGCCGGGGTACCCGCTGTCGTCGGGTACCCCGGTACACCGCTGGCCTGGTCGAGGGCAGTTCGGATGACCGGGGCGACCTCGTCCACGGGTGTACCGACCGACAGGTCGACGATCCCGTCCGGGTGGGCCCGGGCAGTGGCGGTGACATCGGCCAGGGTGTCCCAGGGGAACACCGGTAGTAGGGCCGATTTGGCCGTTCGCAGCGAGTTCACTCGCCCTTGGGCTCGAGATCCTTGATCGCCTGCGGATCGTTGTCGGTCTGGCCGACCTTCGACGCACCGCCGGGCGAGCCCAGTTCACTGAAGAAGTCCGCGTTGCTCTGCGCGTAGCTGCTCCAGTCGTCGGGCACGTCATCTTCGTAGTAGATGGCCTCGACGGGGCACACCGGCTCGCAGGCGCCGCAGTCGACGCACTCATCGGGGTGGATGTAGAGCATCCGGCCACCCTCGTAGATGCAGTCGACAGGGCACTCTTCGATGCAGGCCTTGTCCTTGACGTCGACGCAGGGCTCGGCAATGACGTACGTCACTGATATTTCTCCTGTCCAGTGGGCTGCTGGTCGGGTTTCAGTTCTGGGTCGGGACCCGCTGAGCGAGCGCCCTGCGGGCCAGTATGAACGGCCCGTAACTGGACGTGCGTCTCAGTGTGTCCTAACTTCACACGCCGCCCGTTTCGAGGCGGCGTGTAGTTACTGATACTAGACGTCGCATATACAAAAGGCCTACTTACACGCGCTACCCAATTCGTCCTCTGCAACTTGTTGCATAGGACCATGGGTACCGCATAACCTCGGGCCATGGCACTACCGCACGCCATCCTGGTGTCGCTCTGCGAACAGGCCGGTTCGGGTTACGAACTGGCGCATCGCTTCGACCGGTCCATCGGATACTTCTGGTCGGCCACTCATCAGCAGATCTACCGCACCCTGCGCACCATGCAGACCGACGGCTGGGTGCAGGTGCGTGAGGTCGCCCAGAGCGGACGACCGGACAAGAAGGTCTACAGCGTCACCGCCGGCGGGCGCGCCGAGCTGGCCCGCTGGATCGCCGAGCCACTCGCCGGCCGCGGTTCGACGGTGGCCGACAACCGCACCCGCGACCTCGCGGTCAAGATCCGCGCCATCGAATACGGTTCGGTCGACGATGTCCGCGAGCAAGCGGACACGCTGCGGGCCGACCGCGCCGCCCTGCTGGACACCTACCGCGGTTTCGAGAAGCGCCAATTCCCCGATCCGGCCCGACTCACCGGCGCCGACCTACATCAGTATCTGGTGCTGCGGGGCGGCATTCGCGCCGAGGAGGGCGCGATCGAGTGGTTGACCGAAGTGTTGGAGGCATTGTGAATTATCCAAATCTGCTGTCCCCATTGGATCTCGGGTTCACCACGCTGCGCAATCGGGTGATCATGGGCTCGATGCACACCGGGCTGGAGGACCGCGCCCGCGATACCGACAAGCTGGCGGCCTACTTCGCCGAACGCGCCCGCGGCGGCGTCGGCCTGATCATCACCGGCGGATACGCACCCAACCGGACCGGATGGCTGCTGCCGTTCGCCGCCGAGATGCGCTCGGAGGCCGATGCCCGCCGCCACCGGCGGATCACCGCGGCCGTGCACGACGAGGGCGGCAGGATTGCGCTGCAGCTCCTGCACGCCGGACGTTATGCATATCACCCGTTTTCGGTGAGCGCCTCCTCGATCAAGGCGCCGATCAATCCGTTCCGCCCGCGGGCGCTGCGCGATGTCGACGGAACCATCGACGATTTTGTCCGCGCCGCACTCCTGGCCCGCGCGGGCGGATACGACGGGGTGGAGATCATGGGCAGCGAGGGCTATCTGCTCAACCAGTTCCTGGCCCCGCGGACGAACAAGCGCACCGACGACTGGGGCGGGACGCCGGAGAAGCGGCGCCGTTTTCCGGTCGAGATCGTGCGCCGGGTGCGCGAGGCGGTCGGCCCCGATTTCATCGTGATCTACCGGCTTTCGATGGCAGATTTTGTCGAAGACGGTCAGACCTGGGATGAGATCACAGCGCTGGCAACCGAAGTCGAGGCCGCCGGGGCCACCATCATCAACACCGGCATCGGCTGGCACGAGGCCCGCATCCCGACGATCGTCACCTCGGTTCCATCCGGGGCGTTCGTCCCCACCAGTAGCGCACTTGCCGAGCACGTCTCGATTCCGGTGGTGGCCTCCAATCGGATCAACATGCCCGAGGCCGCCGAGCAGATCCTCGCCGACAGCCACGTCCAGCTGATCTCGATGGCCCGTCCGCTGCTGAGCGACCCAGACTGGGTCCAAAAGGCCGCCGCCGATGCCGCCGATCAGATCAACACGTGCATCGCGTGCAACCAGGCCTGCCTGGACCACGCATTCGTGCACAAGACCGTGTCATGTCTGCTCAATCCCCGCGCCGGACACGAGACGTCGTTGGTGCTCGGACCGACGCGGCGCGCTCGTGCGGTGGCTGTCGTCGGGGCCGGGCCGGCTGGGCTGTCCGCCGCGGTCACCGCCGCCGAACGCGGGCATCGGGTCACCTTGTTCGAGGCGGGTCCGACCATCGGCGGCCAGTTCGATCTGGCCCGAAGGGTTCCCGGCAAAGAGGAGTTCAACGAGACCGTTCGGTACTACACCCGGATGCTGGAGGTGCACGGTGTCGACGTGCGACTCGGCACGCGTGCGACGGTCGACACGCTGGCCGGGTACGACGATGTCGTCCTGGCCACCGGGGTGACCGCCCGGATGCCGGCGATCCCCGGTATCGAGCATCCGATGGTGCTGTCCTACGCCGAGACGCTCTCTGGCGCACCGGTGGGGCGCTCGGTCGCCGTGATCGGCGCCGGCGGTATCGGTTTCGACGTCAGCGAGTTCCTGGTGACGGAGACGTCGCCGACGTTGAACGTCAAGGAGTGGAAGGCTGAATGGGGCGCCCTGGACCCCCAGGACGCCCCGTCCGTACGCGGTGCACTGACCGCGCCGTTGCCGCTGCCGGCCGCCCGTGAGGTGTTCCTGCTGCAGCGGACCAAGGGACCGCAGGGCCGCGGGCTGGGCAAAACCTCGGGCTGGGTGCACCGCGCTTCGCTGAAAGCGAAAGGTGTGCAACAGCTCTCCGGAGTGAACTACGAACGCATCGACGATGCCGGCCTGCACATCAGCTTCGGGTCCGATCACTCGCGCCCCCGGGTGCTGGCCGTCGACAATGTGATCATCTGCGCCGGCCAGGAGTCGGTGCGCGATCTGGAGGACGGTCTGCGCGCCCGCGGGATCGAGCCACACGTCATCGGCGGCGCCCTGCTGGCGGGCGAACTCGATGCCAAGCGGGCGATCCGCCAGGGCACCGAGCTCGCCGCGCGGCTCTAGTTTTGCCTCGAGCAGACGGGTCAGGCCTGCTTGAGCGCCTCGATCTCCAGGGTGATGGTGACCTTGTCGCCGACGACGGCGCCACCGGTCTCCAGCGGGGCATCGAAGTTGATGCCGAAGTCCTTGCGGTTCAACACCACCGAGGCCTCGAAGCCGGCGACCTCGCCGTGGCCCATACCCGGGTTCACGCCGTTGAACTCCAGCTTCAGCGACACCGGCTTGGTCACACCCTTGAGGGTGAAGTCGCCGTCGAGCACATAGTCGTCACCGTCCGCGCGCACCGAGGTCGAGGCGAAAGTCGCGATGCCGAACTGCTCGGCGTCGAAGAAGTCGGCTGCCTTGAGGTGGGCGTCGCGCTGCTCGTTGCGGGTGTTGATCGAGTTGATGTCGATGGTGGCGGTGACCGACGGGGTGCCATCCTCGGTGACGACGATGGCGCCGGAGAACGTGTCGAACGTGCCGCGGACCTTGCTCACCACCAGATGGCGGACCGAGAAGTTGACCGACGAATGTACAGGGTCGATGGCCCAGGTACCGGCGGTCAGGGCGGTGGCTACAGCAGCGGACATGGTCACTCCTCGTTCGGTGGGGCCGGCCGTCCCGACACCCTCACCGAGATCAAACGGACCATGGTCCGATTTCATTCCGGGACTAGTCGGACCAGGTCACCGACCGCAGTTGGCGCCGCGAGGTGATGCCGAGCTTGACGAACACCTTGCGCAGGTGCCACTCGACGGTGTGGGTGCTGATGAACAGCTGCGCGCCGATCTCAGGGTTGGTGAGCCCGTCGCGGGCCAACCCGGCGATCTGCGCCTCCTGGGCCGTCAACCCGTCACCGGAGCGGACCGGCTGCTTACGCACCTTCTCACCGGTGGCGACCAGTTCGCGGCGTGCTCGTTCGGCGAACCCCTGCGCGCCCATCTCGGTGAACGTCTGGTGCGCGACGCCGAGCTGATGGCGGGCCTCGTTGCGGCGGTTGGTGCGACGCAACCATTCCCCGTAGGCGAGTTGCGCGCGCGACAGATGCAGGGTGACATCGGCGCGGCCCAACCGTTCGATCGCCTCGGCGAACTTGGCCTCGGCGTCGGAATTGTCGGCGAGCAACGCCTCGGCCGCCGCCACCAGTCCCAGCCCCCAGTCCGAACCGCTCGATCCCGCGCGTTCGGAGAACCTCCGCAAATCATCCTCCGCCGAGTCACGTTCGCCGGCATGGGTCGCCGCCTCGATCAGCTCGTAGAGGCACCAGCTGTGGAAGCCGAGATCCTCGTATTCACAACAGCGGCGGGCGGCAGCGAGCGCCTCCTCGTACCGACCGAGCCCGTTGTACAGGACCGCGCTGCAGAACGCGGTCAGGCCGAGCAGTCGGCCCTCACCCCGGGCCGCGCCGTCGGCGGCCGCAGCCTCGATGATGTCGACCGCCTCGTCGGCGACACCGCGCCAGGCCGCGAGATTCAGCGAGTGGTAGCGCACCGGCGCATCACCCATGGCCGCGGTGATCGACGCGGACTCTTCGATGAGACGTGCCGCAGAACTGAATTGGCCACGGTAGAAGTGGACGCCGGCCCGATATCCCAACGCAGGTGGCAGCGCCGCCAGCGCCCCGGCGTCACGCGCCCGCCCGAGGATCCCGGTAGCGATACGTTCCAGGACCTGGTCATCCCACATCTCGTGCGCCGCCGATTCCTGGGCGATCGGAAACGGCCAGAACAGCTGCCGCGTCGGACTCTGCCGCGCTTCGGCGTTCCACAACTCCAGGGCCGCACGCAGATCCGCGGATCCGGCACCGGGCCCGTCGATGATGCGCGCCGTCATCCCGCGTAGCAGCAGATCGGCCGGGCGGGCGGGATCGGTGACCTTGCCCACCGCGGCCGCACCGGCGGTGGCCACCTCCGAGAGCAGGGTGGGCGCGCCGAGTCGCCCGGCGTACATGGCCGCCGTCAACGCCTCCAAATAGGTGTCACGCGCCAGCTCATCATCGAGCCCGTCCAGAGTTGTTGCCGCACTCAGCAGTTGCGCGCCGGCCGCACCGACGGTGGGGGCCGCGGCAGCCCCGGCGCGGCTGCGCACAAAATCCATCTGGGCACGCATCCGCGCCACCTGGGCCTGCTGCAGTGCTGTCAACGGCGCAGTGTCCGCGATGGCCAGCAGCGCGTACGCCGCGTCGGGAGCGGCGGCCTCACGTTTGGCCTGGGCCGCCGCGATCGCGCGGGATGCCCGCAACTGCGGATCCAATGTCAAGACGGCCGATCGCTCCAAAAAGGCTGCCGCAGCCGCGATACCGCCGCGCTTCTGTGCCCGGCCGGCCGACACCTCCAACTCGGCGGCGACGGTGTCATCGGGTCCCGCCGCGGCGCTGGCAGCGTGCCAGGCCCGACGGTCGGGATCAACCTGCGAATCAGTGACCGCGGCCAAGGCCTGATGGACGGTCCGCCGTTCGACCAGGCCGGCCGCTCGGTAGGCGGCCGACCGCATCAACGGATGCCGAAACCGCATCCGGGGGCCGAATTCGATGACACCGGCGGCCTCGGCCGGGGCCAGTGCATCGACGGGGACCCCCAGCCAGCCGGCGGCACGCAGGAACAGCGCGGCATCGCCGATCGGTTCGGCCGCGGCGACCAGCAGCAGCTTCCGGGTGTCGGTCGGCATGGCCTGAATCCGCTCGACGAAGCTCTCCTCGATCGCCGCCGTCGTCGATCGCCGTCCGGAAATCCAGAAGCCACCGGCCAGTTCGGTGGCCGAGACGCTACGCGGCACATCAAGAATCGCCAGCGGCAGGCCCCGGGTCTCGGCGACGATGCGGTCGCGCACCAACGGATCGATGCCGCCGATCATCACGGATTCCAGCAGCTCGCGTGCCGCGGAGTCGGAAAGCCCGGTCACGGTGTGCACGGGCAGACCTGCCAGCACATCCGGGTGGCCGTCGCGAACCGCGAACACCAGGGCCACCCGTTCGGCCAGCAACCGCCGCGCCACGAACGCCAGCGTCTGCACCGATACCTGGTCCAGCCACTGTGCATCATCGACGATGCAGAGCAGGGGCTGTTCGGCCGAGGCGGCGTCCATCAGACTCAGCACCGCCAGACCCACCAGGAACCGGTCGGGCACCGGTCCGTTGCCGTAGCCGAAGGCAACCTCCAGGGCCGCGCGCTGGGGCGCCGGCAGGGCGTGGACGTGACCCATCAGCGGCGCGCACAGCTGCTGCAGTCCGGCGAAGGCCAGCTCCATATCGGCCTGGACGCCGGCCACCCGGGCGGTGGTGAATCCGTCGGCCTGCTCGGATACGTACTCCAACAGGGCGGTCTTGCCGACACCCGCTTCACCGCGCAGCACCAGAACCTGACTACGGCCCGCCCGCGCTTCGGTCGTCAAGGTGTCCAGCGCCAGGCGGTCCGTTTCACGCCCGCGGAGCTGGATCGACATAGCCAGGATCGTAGCGACCCTGGCAGCGGCGGGTCAGGCGGCCAGCGGGGTGTAGTCGGTGGAGCGCTGCCGGGCCGGGCGGCCGATGCCTTCGGCGATGGCGACCAGTTCGGCGACCGTTTTCGCCGAGCCGTTCTCCGAACCGGCCATCCGGGAGATGGTCTCCTCCATCAGCGTGCCGCCCAGATCGTTGGCTCCGCCGTTGAGCATCACTTGAGTGCGCTCGATGCCGAGCTTCACCCAACTGGTCTGGATGCTCGGGATCCTGCCGTGCAACATGATTCGCGCCAGCGCGTGCACCGCCCGATTATCCCGGTGCGTCGGGCCGGGCCGGGCCCCACCGGCCAGATACAGCGGCGAGGACTGGTGCACGAACGGCAACGGCACGAACTCGGTGAACCCACCCGTGCGGTCCTGGATGCCGCGCAACACATTCAGATGCCCGACCCAATGCTTGGGGGTGTCGACATGGCCGTACATCATCGTCGAGGACGATCGCAGCCCCACCTCATGAGCGGTGGTGACAACCTCGATCCACTCCGAGGTGGGCAACTTGCCCTTGGTCAGCACCCAGCGCACCTCGTCGTCGAGGATCTCGGCGGCGGTGCCCGGAATCGAGCCCAGCCCGGCCGCGCGCAGTTCGGTCAGCCACTCCCGCACCGAGATTCCGCTGCGGGTCACCCCGTTGGCGATCTCCATCGGAGAGAAGGCGTGTACGTGCATCGAGGGCACCCGGGCCTTGACCGCGCGCACCAGATCGGCGTATCCGGTGACCGGCAACTCCGGATCTATACCGCCCTGCATGCACACCTCGGTGGCCCCGGCGACATGCGCCTCCCAGGCGCGGTCGGCCACCTCGTCATACGACAGCGAAAAGGCATCCGCATCACCCTTACGCTGGGCGAAAGCACAGAATCGGCAGCCGGTGTAGCAGATGTTGGTGAAGTTGATATTGCGGTTGATGACGAACGTCACGTCATCGCCGATGACCTCGCGGCGCAGCGAATCTGCCAGCGCGGCAACGGCATCCAGCGCTGGGCCATCCGCGGTAGCCAGCGCCAGGTATTCGTCGTCGGAGCAGCCGCCCGGATCGCGCTCGGCCGAGCGCAACGCGGCCAGCACATCGGTGTCGATGCGCTCGGGGGCGCGGGCGGCCAGCTCGGAAACCTTCTCCCGGATGGACTCCCAGTCGCCGAACGCACTGTCCAGATCCGACCGGGTCTCGGTCAACCGGCCCGCCGAGTCGATGGCGGTGTGCAGATCGGTGCGACCCAACGATTCGGCCGCCTCATCCGGCTCCTGCCACGGCCGGCCCACCGGATTGACGTCGAGAGCCAATCCGTCATCAGAGGCCAGCGCATCGACATGGCCGCGCACCCGCGGATCGATCCACGCCGCACCGGCCTGGACGTACTGCGGTTGCGCGGTCAGGCGCTGCACCAGGTCATAACCCGCGTCGGAGGTCACCGCGGCCAGATCGTCCAGATTCGGCCAGGGCCGCTCGGGGTTGACGTGATCGGGTGTCAGCGGCGACACCCCACCCCAGTCGTCGACACCGGCACCGATGAGTGCCAGGCATTCCGCCGGGGAGACCAGGTTCGGCGGGGCCTGGATGCGCATCTTGGGTCCGAGCACCAGCCGGGTCACCGCGATGGTCGCCAGGAAATCGTCGATCCCGGCATCGGGCGCGCCGGCCATGGCGGTGTGATCCTTGGCCCGGAAGTTCTGCACGATGACTTCCTGGACGTGCCCGAACTCCTTGTGCGACTTACGGATCGCATGCATTGTCTCGGCACGCTCGGTCAGCGTCTCGCCGATACCCACGAGCAGGCCGGTGGTGAACGGCACCGACAACCGGCCGGCATCGTCGAGGGTGCGCAGCCGCACCGCCGGATCCTTGTCCGGGCTGCCGTAGTGTGCCAGTCCCTTGGTCTCGTACAACCGACGCGACGTGGTCTCCAGCATCATGCCCATCGAGGGCGCCACCGGCTTGAGCCGAGACAACTCGGTCCAGCTCATCACGCCCGGGTTCAGGTGCGGCAGCAGACCGGTCTCCTCCAGCACCCGGATCGCCATCGCGCGCACATAATCCAGCGTCGAGTCATACCCGCGCTCATCGAGCCACTGCGCGGCCTCGGGCCAGCGCGCCTCGGGCCGGTCCCCCAGGGTGAAAAGGGCCTCCTTGCAACCGAGCTCGGCCCCCCGGCGCGCGACATCGAGGATCTCGTCGGGCTCCATGAACATGCCCTTGCCCTGCGCCCGCAACTTGCCGGGCACCGTGACGAAGGTGCAGTAGTGGCATTTGTCGCGGCATAGGTGCGTGACCGGGATGAAGACCTTTCGCGAATAGCTGACCGGCAACCGTCCCGTCGCGCCCCGTCGGCCTGCCGATTCCAGGCCGGCATCGCGGACCCGGGCCGCGCTGGCGCACAGATCGGCCAGATCGTCGCCGCGGGCGGTCATCGCGATCGCCGCCTCGTCGACATTGAGGGCCACGCCGTCACGCGCACGACGCAGCACGCGCCGTAACGCGGACGGGCTGGACTTCGGCGGGACCACCGGGCTGGGCAGATCGGAGCCGTGCTGGGGGTTCAGAGCCACTCCCGCATAACCCCGGAGCCGACGCGGATCATCCGCGCGTCTCACTATCTGAAACAGCTGCCGCTGACATAGGGGTCACCATAGTCGCCGACCACACACCGCGGCGCGACCCGTCCGCCGAATGCCGCCCAGGGCGCTGACGAGGGCGTAAGTTAACCGGCGTCGGGACTGATCACAGGAGCTTTCATGCGGTTGCGCGTTCGTCCTTATCTGATGGCCGGCGTCGCCGTGGTGGCTGCCGGCGGCATCTCCCTACCCTCGACGGTCACGCCGCATGCCGTCCCGGCGGCACGGCATGACAGCGTCGCGCTGACCGCCCAGAACAGTGCGTTCGATGTGCTGCCGAGCGCGTTGATCACGGTGCGGCCCCCGGCCCCGAGCGACGGCCCGACCGAGTTGCCCAAGCTGCTCTCCGAGGCACTGGCCGCGGCGCCCGCCGCGACACCGACGGTGCAGGCGAGTGCCCTGGCGTTTCCGGGGCTCAGCAACGCGATCATCGGCGCTTACGACGTGATCATGCCGTGGGTGGACTGGGGCGTGAACACCGCGGTGTACGCGGTCGGCTGGATCCCGGTGGTCAACTGGTTCACCCCGCAGATCGACATCTTCTACTACGACCTGATCCGCCCGATCATCACCAGCGCGGTGTTCAACATCGCGTACTGGGTCGGCGGAATCCAGAGCTTTGGCCAGGGCCTGACCAACTTCTTCAACGACACCGTCGCCGCCGGCGGCCTGTTCATCGACGCGCAGATCGACTGGTTGCTCAGTTTCCTGCCGCCGCTGCCGCCGTTCTTCCCGTTCGCGGCCGCCTCCGAGGCGGTGATGGCGGTGCAGGGTGCGCGCACCGCGGTGCAGATCCCGGCGCCCGAGAAGCCCGCGGAATCCACGGTCGAGGAGGAGCCGACCGCCACCGAGCCGACGGAATCGACGGAGCCGGCGGTACCCGTCGAGCCGCAACCCGAACCGGAAACCGAACTCGTCCCGGAGCCGGAGGCACCGCAGCCACCCGCCGACGTCACCGACCCCGAGCCGGAGACCGCGCCGGAGGACACCACGGCTACCGACGAGAAGGACCCCGAGGAGTCGGGCACCGACGAGACCGAGGATTCCGAGACCAAGGACTCCGAGGACGCGCAGGACGCCGAGACGCCGGCCGACAAGGACGACACCGAGCCGGCCACCACCAAGCCTGCCGACAACGACAAAGACGCCGACACCAAGGACAGCGACACCAAGCCCGGCAAGCCCGCGGACAACAGCGAGAAGAACGACAAGGCCGATAAGGCAGATAAGGCCGCGAAGGCGTCGTCCGACTCCTGAGCCCCGGCGATTTCCGCACGATTTGTCATCCTCAGCGAGACAAATTGTGCGCTGATCGCACGGCGTGTTCAGGCGTACCGGCGCAACACCGCGGCCGGTGGCAGTACTCCTCCGACGATCAGCAGGATCACCGCCCCCGCCATCAGCCCGACGCCGTCGAACACCACGTCACCGCCGGGCCCGCCCAGGGTCAGCCCCAACACGGTCGCCAACCAGGCCCACATCGGCAGCGCCGCCACCCGGGGCGAGGACGTCCAGTGCAGCGCCATCCACACCAGGGCGGCGTTCACCGCACCGCTGATCACCACCGTGATCGGGAAGGGCACCGAGCCCAGCCGCAGCTGCAACAGGAACGACGACGCCACGGCCGTCAGCACACCGTCCAGCGCGAGCACCGAAAGGACGACGGGCGGCAACCAGGCCGGCCCGTCCAGACGTTCGATTGTCAGGTCGGGATGCTGTCGAGCAGTGCGACCAGCGAGCCGACGACCCACTGGAAGTTGTCGGCGCGGTCCTGCCAGTGCTGGATGTTGGGATCCAAATCCGGGTCCATGCCGGGGAGCCTACCGCGTGGCCGGCTCAACGAGACAGATTCAGCCCGGCCAGTAGATCGGTCTCCACACCGCGCTCATCGCGTTCGCCGGCGGTCCCGGCAGCCAGCACATAGTGCTCGACACCCCACAACGGGAGGGTGATCTTGTTCGACAGCGCCATCGAGTGCCCATCCGGTGCCACCATCACCTGGGTGCCGTGCGCGCGCAGCGCGGCAGCTTTGGCAGATAGGTACTCGACGGCATCGATGACGGCGTCGACCTGATCGTCGGGGAAACCGAAGGTGAAGTCCTCGGCCTTGATGGTGATCCAATCCGGCGGTGGCTCACCGATATTGCGGAACCCCTCGACGAACCCCGATACCGCCATCACCGTCCAGTAGAACTTCGGCACCGCCCAGCCCGCTTCGGCCGAGGCCCCCACCGCGGCCGTGCTGACCTCGTGCACCCGGATGTGGTCGGGGTGCCCGTACCCGCCGTTGGGGTCATAACCGACCACGACATGCGGTCGGAACTCGGTGATGACCTCGACGAGCGCGGCGACGGGCTCTGCCAGATCGGCACCGACGAAGCTTTGCCGGTGCCGTGCCGGGGTGCCCGGCATCCCGGAGTCCCGCCAGCGCCCGGCGCCCCCGAGGTAGTGCGGCGCGCCGACACCCAGGGCGGCCAGCGCGGCGGTCAACTCCGCCACCCGGTATCCGCCGAGCTGATCGGCACCGTCGACGGCCAGGCCGGCCCACTGCTCGCCGATCACCTCGCCCTCCTCGCCCATGGTGCAGGTGACCACCCGGACATCGGCGCCGGCGGCGGTGTACCGCGCGATCGTCGCGCCGGTGGTCAGCGATTCGTCGTCGGGATGCGCATGGACAAAGAGCAGCCGAGGGGTTTCCACTCCTCTAGATTTACCGCGTGCAGCCGGCCGACGCTAAGAACCGGCGCCGCCACCTCGAATACGGCTGCGCCATCATCGCGATCGGGCTGCTCGCCGGGGCCGCCGGAATCGCCACCACGGTGCTGCTTCAGGGTGTCGAGCACCTCACCTACCACTTCCGCTTCGGCGACCTGCTCGTCGGCGTCGACGACAGCGACCACCTGCGCCGCGCGCTGGGACCGATGATCGGCGGCGCGTTGGCCGGACTGGGGTGGTGGCTACTACGTCGGCGCACAACCGTGCCGAAACTGTCCGCCGCCATCGCCGACCATCGCCGACTGCCGCGGACCCCGATGGCCCTCGACGCCGGCCTTCAGGTCCTCGTCGTCGGGTCCGGTGCCTCACTCGGCCGGGAGGGCGCACCCCGCCAGTTGGCCGCCGTGCTGGGTGACGCGGCGATTACGCGGCTGGCGTTGACCGAGCGCGACCGCGAGGTCCTGTTGTGCTGCGCCGCGGGCGCCGGACTCGGCGCGGTGTACGGCGTCCCGATGGGCGGTGCCCTGTTCACGGTCACCATCCTGTTGCGCAGCTGGCATCCGCGGGTCGTCGGGACAGCGCTGATCACCTCCAGCCTGGCCGTCGCGATCGCCGCCCCGGTAACCCACCTGCAGCACCCGCTGCACTGGCCGGATGCCGAACTGTCCTACCTGTTCGCCGGTCTGGCCGTGCTCATCGCGCCGCTCTCGGTCGTAATCGGGTTGGCGTTCAACCGCATCACGGCGACCACGGGTGCGCCGTCGGCGTCGTGGCGGATCATCCCGGCCATCGCCGGGGCCGGGCTGCTGACCGGGATCTGCTCGATCTGGTGGCCGCAGCTGCCGGGTAACGGTGAGAGCATCCTGGTCGTCAGTGTCGACACCGAACTGACCATCACCGCGGCGCTGGCGATCCTGGCGCTGAAACCGGTGCTGACAGCGCTGTTCCTGCGCGCGGGTGCGGTCGGCGGGCTGCTGACGCCGGCCCTGGCCACCGGCGCCGCCGCCGGGTCGCTGGCCGCCTTGACGATCAATGAGTTCAGCAGCGTCCAGGTGAACACCGCGGCACTCGCATTGACTTGTGCCGCAGGCATTTTGGCGATTACCCAGCGCGCCCCGGCATTCGCGGCGCTGTTCGTCTGGGAACTCGCTCATCCGCCGGTGTGGCTGCTGGCGGTGTTCGCCCTGGCGGCGTATTCGGCGCACGAACTCTGGCGCCGTACCACCAGCAGCACGTGATCGGTACGGTCGACAGCGTCGCGGAAACACCGGAAGGGACCATTCGATGCCGACCAACTTCTACTCGACGGTGCCGTCCGCGTCCAAGCACGCACTGGCCGCGCTCGCCCTGACCGGCGGCGGCCGCATCGGGGTGCACCGCGATCCGGTGTACGTCCGGGCACTGGACCCGGCACCCTCCCGGCGAGTAGCGCTGGTCAGTGGCGGCGGCGCCGGACACGAGCCGATGCATGCGGGTTTCCTGGGCCGGGGCGGCTTGGATGCGGTATGCCCCGGCGAAGTGTTCACCTCGCCCCACAATCGCCAGATCCATGCCGCCAGCACCGAAGTCGCCCGCGACGGCGGTGTGCTGCACATCGTGAAGAACTACACCGGCGACGTGCTGAACTTCGCGATCGCAGCCGAACGGTTACGCGGTGACGGGATCGAAGTGGACCGGGTACTCGTCGACGATGATCTCGGTTCCGAGGGACAGGAGGTCGGCCGGCGCGGGACCGGTGCCACCGTGGTGGTCGAGAAGATCCTCGGCGCCGCGGCCGATCGCGGGCTGTCGCTGGCGCAGCTCGTCGAGCTCGGGCGGGAGGTGGTCGGGGCGTCCCGCTCACTGGCGGTCGCGCACCGCGCCGCCACCACACCCGGTGCGGACCAACCGGCCTTCGATGTCGAGCCGGGCGCCCTGGAGTACGGCGTCGGTATCCACGGTGAGGCGGCCCGCGAATCGATCCCGCGCCCCGCCCTCGACGAACTGGTCACCCGGATGGTCGGCGAGCTGCTCGACAGTCTCGGTCCGACCGATGCCGGTGTACTGGTCCTCGCCAACGGGCTCGGCGGAACCGGCGACCTGGAGCTACTGCACATCCTCGCCGAGACCGAGCGGGCCCTGTCCGAACGTGGTGTGGCACTGCGCAGCGCGGTATCGGGAACCTATGTCTCCGCCCTGGACATGGCCGGTTTCTCGATCACCATCACCGCGGTCGGTGCCGAGCAGTGGCTCGACGACTGGTGCGCGCCGCACGCGACCGCTGCACTGCCGTCACCGGTGCCGGCAGACACCACCTTCACCGGCACCGAGGCCGCGCCCACCACAGGTGAGCCGTCGGCGTGGCTGCGTGAGCTGGCCGCCGACGTCGCCGAACTCCGGGAGCAGCTCAACGATCTCGACCGGCGCGCCGGTGACGGGGATATCGGCACCAACCTCGACAATGCGCTGCAGGCCGCCGTGCGCCGGGGCGCCGGGGCCGACGCGGATCTGGCCGCCGATCTACAGGCGCTCGGATCGGCGTTCTCCGAGGACGTCGGCGGTTCCAGCGGCCCGCTGTTCGGGCTGGTCCTGACCCGGGTCGCAGCACAGGTCGGATCGAATGACCAAACTGCACATGCCGATTCGGCGGCGCGCGGGCTGCGCGACGGGGTCGAGGCGATCAGCCGTGCCGGCGGGGCGCGGGTCGGCGATCGCACCATGGTCGACGCACTGCACCCGGCCGGTTGGCAGGATGACGCACCGCGCACCGCACTCGACGATGACGCGCTGGAGGCGGCGTTGGCCGGTGCCATCGCCACCAGCACCATGGTCGGTAAACGCGGCCGGTCCAGTTACATCGGCGAAAAGGTGCTCGGCACACCCGATCCCGGCGCACTCGCAGTGGTGTCGGTACTCATCGCAATCGTCGAACGGATCGACGGCGGCACCCGCCGCGATACTTTGCGCTCCCGGCTCACAGACCAGTTGCGCGGCTGATATCAGGGCTGTTTGACCCATTTCCCGGCATCGCCGACGATGCCTACCGGGACCGCGCCGCTCAGGCTCACCCCGGCGACCCGCGGACCGGCGGCCACGATCGTGGTGTCCTGCAGGATCGGTAGCACGGTGGACAGCTCCCAGAGCCGCGGCTCGACGGCGTCGATCACCTTGCCGATCTCTTCGGTACCGCGTAGCGCTGCGTCGATCCTGGGCTGGATGCTGCGGTCGCAGATTCCGGTCAGGTTACTCGGCGCCTGCACCAATTCCCCTGGGCCGCCTGGCGGTTCGGGTGTCGCCGTGCCCGTCGTGGTCGTGGTGGTTGCTGTCGGGGTGGGTGTCGGGGTCGGCGAGGACGACGCCTTGGGCATCGTCGTGGTGACCGTGACACTCGGGGTGGGCGTGACGGTGGAGATGGCGGTGGCCTCCAGCGCCGGGCAGCCGTACCGCGAGGCCAGGGCGGTGGCCAGATCGCCGCCGGCATGATGCCAGCCGACGATCGCGTCCACCGAATTGTCCACCAGCGCTTCGCCGTAGAGCACCACCGGATCCATTGCCGACACCGACGCCGCGATCCCGACGCTGCGCAACTGGTCGGCAGCGGTGTTGGCGACCGCGATCGAGGTGGGGTCGTTGGCGGCCACACCGAGCACCATGGTCAGTGGTTCGCCGTCCTTGGTGAGCTGGCCGCGCGCCTCATCGGGGGCCGGGGTGCCCGGCGCCGAGATGGCCGTCGGCGAGACCGGCACGACCTGATAGCCGGCGTCGGCCAGCAGCCCGAGCGCATCCTCACGGGACATCGCCCGAGGTGCGGTCGGTACGTAACCGGGGTCCGACGGTGAACGCACCTGCGCCTGCGCCAATGTCACCGTGTTGTCCGACCCGGCGCCGACCGCGGCCAGCAGATCGACATCGATCAACCCGAACAGCGCCTTGCGTACCCGCAGATCGGTCAGCGCCGGCTGCTGCGCGCGCAGCGTCAGCTGCATGACCCGCGGTGTCACGATGCGCGCGGTCCGCACATCCGGGATCGCCGACAACTGCGCGAAGGCGGCCTGCCCGCCGTGCACCTGTGCCACCTGGGTGTCCCCGTTGCGGATCGAATCAGCAAGGGCCGCAGGCGAACCGCCGCGACGGAAGAGGATCTCATCGGGTGCGGCGGGTTGGCCCCAGTACCGGTCGTTGCGAGCCAGCAGGATCTCGTCGCGCTGCGGGTCGATGCTCTCGACCCGGAACTGCCCGCCGGTCACCGGCATGGCCCGCGCCAGCCCGGCGCCGAAGCTGCCGGGCATGTCCTTGACGATGTGGGCGGGCAGGATGTCGTTGAACAGTTCGCGCCACGCCGGGTAGGGCTGGGCGAACGTCACGACCGCGGTCTTGCCACCCTCGACCGACTGGACACCGGTGATCAGGTCGTAGCCGGCCGGGTCGACGACACCGGGCACGCTGACCATCTGCCGCCACAGGTACCAGAAGTCGTCGGCGCCGATCGGTGCGTTGTCGGTCCACGCCGCCTCGGGCCGGATCTTGTAGGTGACGGTGAACGGCTCCTCACTGGTCACCTCCGCCGACACCAACAGCGTGCGGTCCATCTCCCACCGCGACCCGGTCGGGGTCGTCGGATCTTCGATCGGCCGGAACGCACTCGGCAGCACCAGCGCGGCGACCGCGGCGTTCACCGAGGACTGATCCGAGAGCAGGTGCGGGTTGAACCCGGCGCCGACCGCGTCGATGGCCATGATGATCTGCATGGCCTTGGCCGGTGGTGGCGGTGTGCTCTGGGTCGTCTCGGTGCTCTGCGGCGCCGGCGGCGGGCTGACGGTGCAGCCCGCCAGGACCAGCGCCGACATCACGGCCACGAGCACACTGAATCGGTGTCGGGCTGTCGGCACGAGATTCAGAGTATCGGCTAGCTGTTCGCCTGCTGCTTGGCGCGCGACTTTGCCCTGGCCCGCAGGCTCGCGGTGAGTTCGACCTTGCGCACCCGCACGATCTCGGGGGTGACCTCGACGCACTCGTCCTCGGCGCAGAACTCCATGGCCTTTTCCAGGTCGAGTTCCAGCGGCCGGGCCAGCGTCTCCATCACGTCGGCGGTCGAGCTGCGCATGTTGGTCAGCTTCTTCTCACGGGTGATGTTGATGTCGAGGTCCTCGGCGCGCGGGTTGATGCCGACCACCTGACCCTCGTAGGTTTCCTCACCCGGCTCCACGAAGAACTGGCCGCGGTCGGCGAGCTGGATCATCGCGAACGGAGTGATCTGACCGCTGCGATCGGAGACCAGCGAGCCGGTGTGGCGGGCCCGGATCTCGCCGGCCCATGGCCGGTACCCGTCGAACACGGCGTTGGCGATGCCGGTGCCGCGAGTCAGCGTCAGGAAGTCGGTGCGGAACCCGATCAGGCCACGGCTGGGCACGATGAAGTCCATCCGCACCCATCCGGCGGCGTGGTTGGTCATCTGCTCCATGCGGCCCTTGCGGGCGGCCATCAACTGGGTGATGGCGCCCAGGTGCTCTTCCGGGCTGTCGATGGTCAGCGCCTCGAACGGCTCGTGCAGCTTGCCGTCGATGGTCTGGGTGACCACCTGCGGTTTGCCGACGGTCAGCTCGAACCCTTCGCGGCGCATCTGCTCGACCAGGATGGCCAGCGCCAGCTCACCGCGGCCCTGCACCTCCCAGGCGTCCGGGCGACCGATGTCGACGACCTTGATCGACACGTTGCCTACCAGCTCGGAGTCCAGCCGGTTCTTGACCATGCGCGCGGTCAGCTTGTGCCCGGACACCTTGCCGGCCAGCGGCGAGGTGTTCGTGCCGACGGTCACCGAGATGGCCGGCTCGTCGACGGTGATGCGCGGCAGCGCGTGCGCGTGGTCGGGATGCGCGAGGGTGTCACCGATCATGATGTCGGGCATGCCCGCGACGGCGACGATGTCCCCGGCCACGGCCTCATCGGTCGGGGTGCGTTCGACGCCGACAGTGACCAGCAGTTCGGTGATCTTGGCGTTGGTGATGACGGGATGCCCGTCCACCTCACGCATCCAGGCGACCTGCTGGCCCTTCTTGATCTTGCCGTTGTAGATGCGGACCAGGGCCAGTCGGCCCAGGAACGCCGACGCGTCGAGGTTGGTCACCAGCGCCTGCAGCGGGGCCTCGGGATCACCCTGCGGCGGCGGGATGTGCTCCATCAGCACGTCGAACAGCGGATCCAGGTTCTCGCCGTCCGGGTTCTCGCCGTTGGCGGGTTCGGTGGTGCTGGCGATGCCGGCGCGACCCGAGGCGTACAGCGTCGGCAGGTCCAGGGCCTTCTCGGCCGCCGCCTGGGCGGCCTCGTCCAGGTCGGAAGCGACGTCGAGCAGCAGGTCGTGGCTTTCCTCGACGACCTCGGCGATGCGGGCGTCCGGCCGGTCGGTCTTGTTGACCACCAGGATCACCGGCAGGTGCGCGGACAGCGCCTTGCGCAGCACGAAGCGGGTCTGCGGCAGCGGTCCCTCGGAGGCGTCGACCAGCAGCACCACACCGTCGACCATCGACAGGCCGCGTTCGACCTCGCCACCGAAGTCGGCGTGGCCAGGGGTGTCGATCACGTTGATGACGGTGACGGTGCCGTCGGCGTTGTGCCGGTGCACCGCGGTGTTCTTGGCCAGGATGGTGATCCCTTTTTCTTTTTCGAGGTCACCGGAGTCCATGATGCGTTCGGTCGAGTCGTCGCCGCGGTGCGACAACGCACCGGACTGCCGCAGCATGGCGTCGACCAGGGTTGTCTTACCGTGGTCGACGTGCGCGACGATGGCTACGTTGCGAAAGTTCGGGCGAGAATCCACGTAGGTGATTGTCGCAGTGCGGGTACCCGATCACGAAAACGACCGGGTTCATCGGAAGGCGTGCGTGAAGAAGCTGTTGTCGGCCAAGCCGAAGAAGAAGTGCTGTCGCAGCAAGCCGCGCTGCAAGAAATGCCCCCTGGTGCTGCACAAGGTGCAGAAGGCCGCCCACAACGGGATGCGCGGCAAGGAACTGGAGAAGGTGTACAAGCTCGCCAGAAAGGCGTAGTGAGCTGGGCTGATACCTGTTTCAACCAGCGCGACCGGCGTACCGTGTAGGTATCCGTCCTGGTGTATTGGAGGTATCCGATATGACGGTTTACGCGGCCCTCACCGTGGCCCTGATCGCGGTGCTGGCACTGGCCACCACCGCGGCGATCTACATCGGTCTGTTCAACTGGTTCGGCAGTGCCTTCGTGGTGCGGTGTGCCGCATGTCACCATCTGACACTGTCGTCGAGGCGGTCGCCGCAGGGTTCCTGCCCACACTGCCGGCATCCGGCGCTGCTGCACCCGATCTATACGGCCGGGCACCGCGGCGAGGCGGTGCGGGTGGTCGGCGACCGACTGCACTACTGAGCGATTTGTGGCGTCTTACCCGGACACACTCCGGGTAGAACGCCACAAATCACACGTCACGGGTACTCCATCAGCAGCATGACGCGGCCCGCGGCGGGCGGGTCACCGATCGTCTTCTTCAGCACGCCGACCAGATCGGGCACCGACAGCGCCTCGGCGAGAGGCAGTGCGTCGCCCCCGGTTTCGAGGTCGACGAGCACGCCGGCACCAGCATGGTTGTCAGCACTGCGCCCGGTCCCGCGCGGCGCCCAGTACACCGGTTCGGATGCCAGACGGTCCCGCACCCGGAAGAACTCCCCCTCGTGCCCGTAGGCGTCGTCGGCGGTGACCACGGGCAACTTGTCAATGGTCCGCAGTTCGTCCCACCACAGGTAGGCGATGGGGATACCGCCGATCGCGTAGATCATCACCACCGGCTTCCAGGCGGGCGGGGGGCGTTGGCGCAGCTCGACGCCATGCATGTTCTCGACGATGTCGACACCTCCGCCTTCGACGGGTTGCGCCGGGTCGCGCAGACGTGCGGCTGGTGGTGGCCCTACCGCGTCGGGGCGGCGCTCTGCGATCCGTCGACGCGCTTCGAGGTCGACGGGCGGCGTGTGACGCTCGAGTTCGCCGACGGTCGGACGGTGCGGACCTGAGATTCTTGGCAAACTCTCAGTATTATCCAATTAACTTATACGTCAATACATCTCGGCGCCCGGATGCGCAGGTGAGAATGGAAACGCCTGTTGCACTCGAAACCAGTTGGTAACGTTCGCAAATCCTGCGCGATGTAACTCAGCGACCAGAGCGGTCCGATTGTGACGAAGGGTTTGTGCCGATGACTGTGACCACCCGAAGCCTGCGGCGAATGGCCACCAAGCTGACTGTTCTCGGCATCGGAACCGCCGCCGTCGCTGCGGCGTTCGTGACCATCGGTACTGCCACCGCCACGACCGCCGGCGCCGAGGTCACCGAGGTCAAGCCGCGTCCGATCGTGACCAGTCGGCAGGCCGTCCTCATCGACAAGAATGCCCTGCGTCGTTCCGGGCAGGGTGTGGCTCGTGGGGCGCTCGCCGAGAACCGGCGCGCCGGGGCCGGTGGCGTGCACGCCCAGGGCGAGGTCCGCGACAGTGTGATCGCCGTGCCGGGCACCTCGTCGGCACCGTTCGGGGTGGGCCGCGACGCCCAGTTCCGCCAGGGCGCGCCCATCGGCAGCTGGTGAACCAACCCTGACCGACGATCCACGGCGCACCTGGATCGGCCACGGTCTCTCCACGGCCCCGGCCGATCGTGATCGTGCCGAGCTCGGGTCCTGGGAAGCCGTCGAACTCGCCGGCGCCCGGATGACCGGGCAGGTCCCCATCTGGGTGCAGTCCCCGCTGGCCGGGGCGCTGGCCGGATTTCGACCGGCTACGCGATGAGATCCGGATGTACGCGTGGAATCGGGCCTGGGAGGTCATCGGCGACCCGGTCTATTCGCAGGGCTGGGAGCCGAAGTCGGTGCGCTCGGGCGGATTTGTTCGAGGAGAACCTGCCGCACTGGGAAGACGCGCTGTTGGAGGGGTAGTTCGGTGCGGGTGTCATGGCCGCGTTCGATTCGCTCGACGGTGTGGACACCGCACCGTTCAACGGGATCCGCCGCGCCGCGGACAGCTGCAGCTGGTGGTGGTCGCGGAAGTCGTGTGCGGGCTTCTGCGAGCGGCCGTCGGTCATCGAGGTACGCGGCGAGCGGGTGCACGTCGAATTCCCCGACGGCTGGACCGTCGACGCCTCGGTATCAGGCGTTCAATGCCGCGGCCAGCGCCGGCACCCAGGCCCGGTCGGCGGGCACCCAGGCCAACCCGTCGAGATCCGCGGCACGCACCCAGCGCAACGCGCGATGGTCGTGTGGGTGCGGACTGCCCGATGCCAGCGTCACCAGGTAGGCGCGCAAGATCGTCGTCACGCTGAGCGACACGTCCGCACCGAGGCGGGCACCGACGGCGACCTCAACCCCGAGCTCCTCGTGTAGCTCGCGTGCCAGCGCCTCGGCGTCGCTCTCCCCCGCCGCGACCTTACCGCCGGGCAGCTCCCACAGCCCGGCCAGCTCAGGCGGGCGTTTTCGCTGTGCCACCAGCAGCGCGCCATCCGAAATCAGTGCCCCCGCAACGACAATCTGCCCGGTCATCGCGCTCGACGGTATACCGTCGGATGTATGGCTGTATTGACGAACGACCAAGTGGACGCCGCACTACCCGGTCTGAGCGGCTGGGAACGGGTCGACGGCGCGCTGCGCCGCTCGGTGAAGTTCCCGGCGTTCCTGACCGGGATCGATGCCGTCGGCCGGGTGGCCGAGCTGGCGGAAAGCAAGGACCACCACCCCGATATCGACATCCGTTGGCGGACGGTAACTTTCACCCTGGTGACACACTCCGAGTGCGGTATCACCGACAAGGATGTGGAGATGGCCTCGGAGATCGATCAGCTGCTCGACGGGTAGCCACCATCCAGCCCAAGGTGGCCAGCGTGGCCACCGGGTAGACCAGTCCCGCCCACGCCAGCTGCCACGGCCGGCCGATCTCCCAGATGGTCGGCTGCGCGAAGCTGAGCAACCACGGCACCCCGACCAGCGTCAGCGCCAGCCAGCCCCAGCCAAGGACGCGTGCGCCCAGCAGACCCCGCAGCGGGCCGTGCAGCAGCCAGATCATCAACGGGATCAGCCACACCCAGTGATGCGTCCAGGAGATCGGCGACAGCAGCAACCCGAACAGTTGGACCGTCACGATGCCGCCGAGCCGGTCATCGGTGCCGATGGCCCGCCAGGCCAACACCGCCAGTACCGCGGTGAGCGCCAGCGCGATCAACACCACCGGTCCGTAACCGGCGTCGTGGCCGAGAATGCGTGAGATGGCGCCACGCCAGGATTGGTTGAACGAGGTGCCGATCGGCCCGACCCGGCGCGCATCGCCGAGCAGATCGGTGAAGTAATAGCGCGCCTGCTCCCCGACCACGAGGGCAGACAGCCCGATCGTGGCGAAGAAGACGACGGCCGAGAACACCGCCACACCCCAGCGCCGCACCCCGACGAAGTACAAGCCCGCCACCGCCGGGGTGAGTTTGACCCCGGCCGCCAGTCCGACCAGGAGCCCCGAGAGCCACCATCGGGTGCTCTGCACCGCCCACAGGACGGCCAGCACCAGCAGCACGTTGATCTGGCCGTAGTCGAAGGTGCTGCGCAGCGGTTCGGTCCAGATCCCGACGGCGGTCCAGACCATCGCCGGGCGGGTGTCCTTGCAGCCGAGGAGATTCAGACTGATCCGCACCACGCCGTACAGCGCGGCGAAGATCCCCAACTGCCAGACGAGAGCCACCACGTCGAACGGCAGCAGGCTCAGCGGATAGATCACCACCGCCGCGAACGGCGGATAGGTGAACGGCAGCGGGAAATCCGGGGTCTGCTCGGCGTAGACGTAGTCGTACAGGGCGCCCGGGGTTTCCAGGGTCTCGGCACCACCGACGTAGACGTGCAGGTCGACGAAGTTGGCACCGTTGGGCACCAGGTAGGTCCAGGCGAGCCGGGCGGCCACGCTGACCACCAGGAGCAACGGCGCCCAGCGGTAGAGCTGCGCCGTACGTGAGGGCTCGCGGTTCGTGTTTACCGGCCTGACTCTATCGACCGCGCGCGCCGGCACCCGCCACCCGGTGAGCACCGAGAACTCGATCAGGTCACGGTCACGGGGTCGGCGATCACCATCGGCACACGCCTCCGTAACGGTTGAATAAACCACACTCCTGTCACTTGAGTAACACCAGTAACTCGCTACCTTCGGTTTCAGACCTGCCGCCAACGAAACGGGGAGAACCGTGTCATCCATCAGAAAACTGTTCGCCACCAGCATGATTGCCGGTGCCGGTGCGGCCGTGGCCGCCCTGACCCTGAGCCCGGCCGCTGCCGCCGAGCCCGCACCGGCAGTGCCCAACCCGCCGGCCATCCCCGGCGCGCCGAATGTGCCGTTCGCGCCGCAACTGGCGGGTCTGCAGACCGTCGCGCCGCAGATCATCCAGGGTGTGGCGTCGGTGCTCACCGGTGGTGGGCAAGCCACCAGCACGCTGCCCGTCGACCCGATCACGCCGGTCGGCGCGCCGCTGGATCCGACTGCCGCGCTGCCGGCCGCCGCCGCTCCGGCCGCTGCTGCCGCCCCCGCCGCGGCGATGGCCGGTGTGCAGAACCTGGTGCCGGGCCTGGCCGGGCTGATGCCGGCCGGAACCCCGCTGGCGGGTCTGCTGCCGCAGACCGGTGCCGCCACCCCGGCCGCCGCACCCGCCGCGCCGGGCGCACCCGCGGCCGGTATGCCGACGCCGTCGGATGCCGCCCAGTCGATCGTGCCGATGTTCGTCCCGCTGTCCGGCCTGCCCTGATCGACAACCAGCCGACCGAAATCATCACCTAGCCAGGGGGAGTCATGCCATCGATCCGGACCACACTGACCAGCACCACGGCCGCCGCGCTGGTGGTGCTGGGCGGGGGCTCCGTGATTCCAGCCCACGCCGAACCGGCGGCTCCGTTGCCGGCGCCGATCAACGGCCTGCAGGCACCCGGGCTACCGGCGATGGAGACTCTCGGACCCGCCATCCAGCAGGCTGCCGCCAATCCCGGTGACGCAGCCTCGATGTTGATGGCGGCCGCCGCCGCATTCGCGGGAAATGCGGCGGCTCCGGCTGATTCGCAGAACATCTCGATGGCGGTCAACCAGTTCGCGTCCGCGCCGCAGGAGCACATTCCTGCGGCCGGCGCGGGCGCCCAGGCGCATCTGCCCGCCGGAATCAACCCGGCCTACTCGGTGGGCCCGGTGCCCGAGGCCGCGGTCGGTGGCGTCGACGCGCCGGCCCCCGAGGCCGTGGTCGCCGCACCCGTCGAACCGCCCGTCGTACCCGCACCCGAGGTCGTGCCGCCCGCGCCGGAACCGGCGCCGCTGGCTGCCGCCCCCGCGCCCGCCCCGGCGCCCGGTGCCGTTCCGGACTACGGCCCGGACGCGCCCACCACCCAGGACTTCATGTACCCGTCGATCAGCAACGGCTGCGGCGTCGACGGCGGCAATGTGCTGGCCACCGCCATCTCGGTGGCGGGCCCGGCGAAGATCCCGGCACCCGGTCCCGTTGCGGGCCAGACCGCCTACGTGTTCACCGCGATCGGCACCCCCGGCCCGGCAGCCGAGCAGAAGCTGCCGCTCAACGTCACGTGGGTGAACCTGACCACCGGAAAGTCGGGCACCGCGACGCTCAAGCCGCAGGCCGATATCAACCCGGCCGGGCCGACCACGCTGACCGTGATCGCCGATACCGGCTCGGGCAGCATCATGTCGACGATCTTCGGTCAGGTCTCCACGACCGAGAAGCAGTGCCAGTTCATGCCCACCATCGGGTCGACGGTGGTGCCGTAGTTCGTCGGCCTAGTAGGCCATGAACAGGATCATCTCCCGGTCGTATTCACGTCCGGGATGCGATTCCGACAGGTGTGCCTGTGCCTTGGTCACGAGGTCGTCCTCGTCGGTGCCCTGAATAGCCTCGCCGCAGGGGCAGTTCAGATGTGTCTTCGCCATATGTCCACAATCGCATACCCGTAAGGATGGTGAGCATGGATATCTACGACGTCATGCGGACCACCGGTGCGGTGCGGCAGTTCACCGGGGACCCGCTGCCCGACGAGACGCTGAACCGGATCCTGGACAATGCCCGGTTCGCCCCGAGCGGCGGCAACCGCCAGGGCACCCGGGTGGTGGCGATCCGGGACCAGGCGACCAAGGAGGCGCTGGCCGATCTGAGCGCCACCGGGTCCCGGCGTTATATCGCGCAACAGCGCAACGGCGAGAGCCCGTGGAATCCGTTGCACCCCATGGGCGTGTCGGACGCCGACCTGGCCGCAGTGAAGGTGCCGCGGGCCGCGCAGCTGCTCGACGCCGAGGTGGTGCTGGTGGTCTGCGTGGACCTCGGGGTGGTGGCCGCATTCGACCAGAACCTGGACCGTATCGGCGTGGTGCCGGGTGCGTCGGTGTACCCGCTGGTGTGGAACATCCTGCTGGCCGCCCGTAACGAAGGTTTCGGCGGTGTGCTGACCACGATGGCGATCGCCGAAGAGCCCGCGGTCAAGGAACTGCTGGGCATTCCCGACGACTACGCGGTGGCCGCGGTGCTACCGCTGGGCAAACCGGTCAAGCAGGTGCGCAAGCTGACCCGGAAACCGGTCGAGGAGTTCGTCACCCGGGAGCGGTTCGACGGCCCGGCGTTCTAAGCCTCACCGCGACGGTGCCGTAATCAGGCCTTCGCGGCCTTGGCGGCAGCCTTCATCTTCTTCTTGTACGCCCGCACTTCTTGAAGCGACCCGGCGTCGACGACATCGGCCACCGACATGTGGGTGCCGGCCTTGCCGTAATCGCCTGCCGCGGCCCGCCAACCCTTCGGGGTGACGCCGTACTGCTTGCCCAGCAGCGCCAGGAAGATCCTGGCCTTCTGGTCCCCGAACCCGGGCAGTCGCTTGAGCCGACGCAGCACCTCGGCACCGTCGGGGTCACCCGCGGTCCACAGCCCGGTGACGTCCCCGGCGTACTCGTCGACGACGGCCTGGGCCAGCGCCTGCACCCGCTTGGACATCGAACCCGGGAAGCGATGGATGGCCGGGGTTTCCGAGCACAGCGCGGTGAACTCGTCGGGGTTGTAGTCGGCGATCACCCGGGCGTCGACCTCACCGATGCGGTCGGCGATCTTCTTCGGCCCGGCAAACGCCACCTCCATCGGGATCTGCTGATCCAGCATCATCCCCAGCAGCAACGCGAACGGGTTGGCCTCGAGCAGGGCGTCGGCGGCCGGGTCTTGGACCAATTGCAGGGTGGGCACCCGGCCAGTCTAGAACCGCGAATCGGCCGACGGTGTCGGTGCAGTGTGCGAACGTAGTCCTCTGACCAGCAGGAGCCCGGAGGAGAACGTCATGAAACGCGTGATCGCACCACTTGTCGCGGCGGTGGCCGCCTCGATCGCGTTCGCCGGAGTCGCCCAGGCGATCCCCGAGCAGGGCACCCCGGAGTTCAACGAGTACATCGCCGGCCTGCAGCGCAACGGCTACAACCTGAACCCCGACACCGCCTGGCGCGCCATGCACCAGGCCTGCGTCGGTGGCCTGCCGGGATACATCGGACTGGAACTGGCCGCCCAGGGCGTCATCGGCCCCGGCGCGCAGGAGCGGGTGTTCGACGTGGCCAGGAAGTACGCCTGCCCGGTGCAGTAGCCGCGCCAGCATAGGGTTGGCGCCACGATGTCGGGTCAGTTCGCATGGGCGCTGGCGGCGGCGCTGCTGTTGGCGGCGGCCGCGGCCGTGGTCGTGGTGCGCACCCGGCGCGTTGTCGCGACACCCACCGAACGCGCCGTGCACGCGGCCCTGCACACCGCCTCGCTGGCCGCCCGGGCACTGCGCCGTGGCCTGGACACCGAATCCGCCGCCACCGCAGCGCCGTTCCTGCGCGATCTCACCGGTACCGACGGCCTCGGCCTGTTCGACGGTGACGGCGTGTTGCTGGCCACCGATCCCGCCGACAAGTTCATCTGGCGGCCGGAGATCGCCGATATCTGCGCCACCACCGCCGCCGACTCGATCGGTGGTGAACGCCGGGTGCTCAGCAGTGCGGGCCCGCACACCGTCATCGCCCAGCCACTGCTCGCCGAGTCCGGTGATGTCCTGGGGGTCCTGGTGGTGGTCACCACCGGCACCCCCGGCCCGGGCATGCTCGGCGCCATCGGTGAGGTCGCCCGCTACGCGGCCAGTCAGATCGAACTCGCCGAACTCGACGCCTCCCGCGCCCGTCTGGACAAGGCCGAGGTGCTGGCGCTGCGCGCCCAGATCAGCCCGCACTTCATCTACAACGCGCTCAACACCATCGCGTCGTTCGTGCGGACCGATCCCACCCGGGCCCGTGAATTGATCCTGGAATTCGCCGATTTCACCCGCTACTCGTTCCGGGCAGCCGGGCAGTACACGACGCTGGCCGACGAACTGCGCAATATCGACCGGTACCTGACGCTGGAACGGGCCCGGTTCGGCACGGCGCTCACGGTGCGCCTGCAGGTCGCCCCCGAGGTGCTCAACGTGGTGGTGCCGTTCCTGGCACTGCAGCCGCTGGTGGAGAACGCCGTGCGGCACGGACTGGCCGGCCAAGGCGGCGGCTCGGTCGAGATCATCGCCAACGACGCCGGTTCCGACTGCGTCATCACCGTCGAGGACGACGGCGCCGGAATGGATCCCGACACCCTGCGCGCCGGGCACGGCGACGCGCTGGCCGCCCCACCCGATCCCCCGGTCGCTTCGCTCCAGCCCGCCGGAACCGACCAGTCCGCCCACGTCGGCTTGACCAATGTCGACCATCGGCTGCGGGCGGCCTTCGGCAACGATTACGGTCTGGTGGTCGAGACGGCGATCGGGGCAGGAACGAAGGTCATCATGCGGGTACCGAAATTCCGTTCCGGGGTGCGCGCCGACGGGGGCTTCCCCGCATGACCAAGCTGACCGTGCTCGCCGTCGACGACGAGGCCCCTGCCCTCGACGAACTCGCCTATCTCCTGGGCGAGCATCCCTGTATTGGCACCGTGTACACCGCCGGTGACGCCACCTCCGCGCTGCGCGAACTCAACCAGCACAGCATTGATGCGGTATTCCTGGACATCAACATGCCCGGCCTGTCCGGGATCGAACTGGCCGGGGTGCTGACCAACTTCGCCAGCCGACCGGCGGTGGTGTTCGTGACGGCCCACGATGACAAGGCCGTGGCGGCCTTCGATGTCGGCGCGGTGGACTATCTGCTCAAACCGATCCGGCAGAACCGCCTCGACGAGGCGGTCCGGCGGGTGGTGACGGCCCGCACCAATGAACCACCGGCGGAGGACGTTCCGGACTCCGATGTCGTACCCGCCGAACTGGGCGGGATCACCCATCTGGTGCCGCGGGACAGCATCGGCTGGGTCGAAGCCGAGGGCGACTACGCTCGCCTACACTCCGCGACCGGCGCGCATCTGGTGCGAATACCGTTGAGCACCTTGGAAACCCGCTGGCGCGATCACGGATTCCAGCGCATCCACCGGTCGTATCTGGTGTCGCTGCGGCTGGTCACCGGACTGCGGACCGCAGACGGCGCGGTACTGGTGCGACTGCGCGCCAACGGCTCGTCGGCCGCCGTCGAGCTGCCGGTGAGCCGACGCCAGGCCCGCGAACTGCGCGACCGCCTGGTCCGCGACCCGATGCGCAACCTCAAACCCGCGGGCACCGATGAATGACCGCCCGCCCAGGCAGCGCGTGGTGCTCGCCCATCGGCGCGGTGCCCGGATGGTCCGCACCCGGGTCGAGGTCCAGGAACAGACCCAGGTCGGCGACGCCCTGGTGCGGGGCCTGGTGCGCGCGCAACTCGGCCTGGCCCTGCGCCTGTCCGTGGTGGTCGTCTGCGCCGTCGCGGGCATCCTGGCGCTCACCTCGACGGTGCCCGACCTGACGGTCCTGGGCATGCGGCTGAACTGGTTGCTGCTGGCGGTGATGTCCTTTCCGATGCTCTACGGGGTGGGCAGCCTGTACGTGCGGCTCGCCGAACAGGCCGAGCGCGATTTCGTCCGCGTCGTCGACAGCGAACCGTGACCGGCTCCCCGCTGACCGCGGCCGCGCTGCTGGCCGCGGCGATCGCCACCGTGGTGATCGGCAGTTGGGGGGTGCGCCTGTCGCGCACCACCTCAGATTTCCTGGTGGCCTCGCGCAGCGTGGGCCCGCGCTGGAATGCCGCCGCGATCTCCGGTGAATATCTCTCCGCGGCATCGTTTCTCGGTGTCGCCGGGCTGATCGCCAAGTACGGCGCCGACGCCCTGTGGTACCCCGTCGGGTTCACCGCGGGCTATCTGGGCCTGCTGTTGTTCGTCGCCGCGCCACTGCGCCGCTCCGGCGCCTACACCGTCCCGGATTTCGCCGAGTTCCGGCTCGGCTCACCGCGACTGCGCAAGGTCGCCATGCTCGTGGTGGTGGTGGTCTGCCTGTTCTATCTGGCCCCGCAGTATCAGGGCGCCGGACTGGCGCTGAAAACCCTTCTCGGCATGCCGGTCTGGATCGGTCCGGTACTCGTCGGCGGCATCGTCATCACCAATGTGGTGGGCGGCGGCATGCGGTCGATCACGTTCGTGCAGGCCTTCCAGTACTGGTTGAAGCTGACCGCGGTCGCCATCCCCGCCCTGGCCCTGCTGGGGCTGTTCATCAGCGACCGCGGCGATCTGGGCGGGCCGCTGCCACCGAGTGTCGAGCTGCGGACCACCGTGCAGATCGAGACCGATGTTGTGGTGCAGGTGCTCGACCCGGCCGGTATCACGGTGACCGGACAGTTGGACGGAACAGCGGTGCACGACAGCAGCTTCGGCTCACCCGGCGAGCACACGTTGGGTGCGGGCACCAGCCTGATGCTGGAAGCTGGGGCGGCGACACCGGTGGTCGCCGGGACACCGAGCACCGGAAGCGAGTGGATCACCTCGGGCACCGGACTGGGCGGCGGGCATCCGCTGTATCAGGTGCTCTCGATCATCATCGCGACATTCCTGGGCACCATGGGGCTGCCGCACGTGCTGGTGCGGTTCTACACCAATCCCGACGGCCGGGCCGCGCGCCGGACCGCGCTGGCGGTCATCGCCTTGCTCTCGCTGTTCTATCTGTTCCCCATCATGCTGGGCGTGTTCGCCCGGCTGTATGTCCCGCAGTTGCTGATCACCGGAACCGCCGATGCCGCAGTGCTGTTGGCGCCGGGATCGGCGATCGGCGGGATCTTCGGCCAGCTGCTGGCGGCGCTGGTCGCCGCCGGTGCCATCGCGGCATTCCTGGCCACCTCATCGGGACTGCTGGTCAGTATCGCCGGCGCGCTGGCCACCGATGTGCTGCGCGGGCGGGTCCGTGATTTCCGGGTGGCCGCGGTGATCGGCGGGCTGATCCCGATCCCGTTGTCGCTCATGGTGTCCGATCTGGAGCTGTCCCGCACCGTCGGCCTGGCGTTTGCCGTCGCCGCCTCAACCCTGTGCCCCCTGCTGGTGCTCGGCATCTGGTGGCGCGGGCTCACGGCGGCCGGCGCGGCCTGCGGACTGGTGGTCGGCGGGCTGGTCTGCGGCGGCGCGGTTCTGGTGGCCATCACCGGTGGCGTCGACGAGAGCGTGCTCGGCGGGTGGCCGGCGGTGATGGTGGGCTACCCGGCGGCGGTCAGCGTGCCGGTGGCGTTCGCCACGATGATCGGCGTCAGTCGGTTCACCCGGGCCACCCCCGAGGTCGCGCAGATCTTCGCCCGCATGCACGTGCCCGAACGTCTCGGCATGGGCCTGGAGCGCCTGCCCCGCGAATCCCCCGAGGTGTAACCTTACGGCCGTTTACCTATACCGAAGGGGTGCCGATGGCGGGACGACGACGTAATGCCCGGGGCGAAGGCGCGCTGCTGCGGGACGAGCTACTGGCCGGCGCCCAGCGCATCCTGGAGCGCACCGGCAACGAGGACGATGTCACCTTGCGGGCCGTCGCACGCGAGGTCGGCATCTCGGCACCGTCGATCTACGCGCACTTCGCCGACGGTCAGGCGATCGTCGACGCCCTGGTGCAGCAGACGTTCGCCGAACTGACCGAACTGCTGGAGAAGGCCCGCGACGAGGCTCCCACCGAGGACCGGCTGTTCGCCGTCTGCCTGGCCTACATCCGCTTCGGACTGGACCAGCCCGAACGCTATCTGACGCTGTTCGAGCGACGCCGCAGCCTGGAACGCGCGCGTCAGCTTGTTGACACCGGCCACGATTTCGCCACCACCAAGGGCGCGGCGGCGTTCGCAATCCTGGTCGACGAGCTCCCGGGTTCCGAGGCAACCTTCGAGCGCGCCACCCTGTTGTGGACCGGCATGCACGGTTACGTCACCTTGCGCGCCAGCTCCCCGCTGTTCCCCTGGTTCGCCGACGACGACACCGTCTGCCGTGAGTTGATCAACCGCATGGCGGAATAAACTTACATCTGTATAGTTACATCCGTAAGGTTACTAACCTTCCGGAGGGATCCCAATGCCCACAGCCCGTCGCTCGATCCCATGGCTCGCCGTGCTGCTGACCAGCCTTGCCGTGGCCGTCTACGCCCCCAGCCAGTACTTCACCGACACCCTGGCCGCACTGGCCGACAACGACACCGGACTCGCCTCGACCTACGCCGATCGGCCGGTCGCCATCCAGGTGGCCTTCTACATCCACATCGTGTTCGCGGGCCTGGCCCTGCTGATCGGCGGCTTCCAGTTCTCCAAGCGCCTGCGCCGCCGCACACCGCGGCTACACCGCTGGATCGGACGGACCTATGTCGGCGCGGTGGCGATCGGCGGGGTATCCGCGTTCGCCATGTCGTTCTTCAGCTCGGTCGCCCTACTCGGCTTCTTCGGCTTCGGAACCCTTGCGGTGCTGTGGATCTGGACCACCTACCGCGGCTACCGCAGCGCCCGTGACGGTGACTTCGCCGCCCACCAAGCGTGGATGATCCGCAGCTACGCACTCAGTTATGCCGCGCCGACACTGCGGATGTGGCTGCTGATCCTGCTGGTCATCCAACTCCCGTTCGGCGTGGACCCGGCCACCGCCGCGGTCAACGCCTACGCCCCGGTGCCGTTCCTGTGCTGGCTGCCCAACATCGTGATCGCCGAGATCCTCATCCACCGCCGCGGGCTGCCCGGGTTGGATCTCGGCGCCCTGGCGCGCAACGCAAAAACGCCGCGACCGCTCATCGCCGCCGACTGACCGTTCACCGCACCGCGACCCCGTTTCAGCATGTTCACCTGGGGGAACACTTCGGTTGTGACGTGAGTCTCAATACGCTCTCACCTAGTTGCGGTTCACACTCGAAGAGTCAGGAGCATCGCGGTGCCCACCACCGAAAGCCGGCCGGCCCCTACCGGTCAAGAATTCATCGCCATGCAGGCGAGCCCCGAATTCCAAGAGCTACGTAGCAGATTGCGCCGGTTCGTCTTTCCGATGACGGCGTTCTTCCTCATCTGGTACGGCCTCTACGTTCTACTCGGCGCGTTCGCCCACGATTTCATGGCCACCAAGGTGTTCGGCGATGTCAACGTCGGCCTGATCATCGGCCTCGGCCAGTTCCTGACGACCTTCGTCATCACCGGCCTGTACGTCCGGTTCGCCAACCGCGAGCTGGACCCGCGCGCCGCCGCCATCCGCGAAGAGCTGGAAGGACCGGCCCAGTGACCACTTACCTCGCCGCCACCGAGGCGGTCGGCAACCCCGTCGCCAACATGGCCATCTTCGGCCTCTTTGTCATCGTGACGATGGTCGTGGTGATCCGGGCGAGCAAGAAGAACGCCACCGCCGCCGAGTTCTTCACCGGCGGCCGTGGATTCTCCGGCACGCAGAACGGGGTCGCCATCGCCGGCGACTACCTGTCCGCGGCCAGCTTCCTGGGCATCGCCGGCGCCATCGCCGTCTACGGATACGACGGCTTCCTCTACTCCATCGGGTTCTTGGTCGCCTGGCTGGTGGCACTGCTGCTGGTCGCCGAATTGCTGCGCAACACCGGCAAATTCACCATGGCCGACGTGTTGAGCTTCCGGCTCAAGCAGAAGCCGGTCCGGGTCGCGGCGGCCACCTCGACGCTGACGGTGTCGCTGTTCTACCTGCTGGCCCAGATGGCCGGTGCCGGCGGTCTGGTCGCGCTGCTGATGAACATCAACAGCAAGAGCGGGCAGGCGATCGTCATTGCCGTCGTCGGTCTGCTGATGATCGTCTACGTCCTGGTCGGCGGCATGAAGGGCACCACCTGGGTGCAGATCATCAAGGCCGTGCTGCTGATCGCCGGTGCCGGCTTCATGACCGTGCTGGTGCTGACCAAGTTCGGGATGAACTTCTCCGAGATCCTGGGTTCCGCCCAGACCGCCATCTCCGGAGCCACCACCGAGGGTGTCGCCAGCCGCGATGTGCTGGCCCCCGGCGCCCAGTACGGCGGCTCGCTGACCAGCCAGATCAACTTCATCTCCCTGGCCCTGGCGCTGGTGCTCGGCACCGCGGGTCTGCCGCACGTGCTGATGCGCTTCTACACGGTGCCCACCGCCAAGGAAGCTCGCCGCAGCGTGGTGTGGGCGATCGGCCTGATCGGCGCGTTCTACCTGTTCACCCTGGTGCTCGGGTACGGCGCGGCGGCCCTGGTCGGCCCGGACCGCATCCTCGGCGCCGCCGGTGGCGTGAACTCCGCGGCCCCATTGCTGGCACTGGAACTCGGCGGTGTGGTGTTACTCGGCATCATCTCCGCGGTCGCGTTCGCCACCATCCTGGCGGTGGTGGCCGGCCTGACCATCACCGCATCCGCGTCCTTCGCCCACGACATCTATGCCTCAGTGTTGAAGTCGCACAAGGTGACCGAGGACGAGCAGGTGAAGGTGTCGCGCATCACCGCGGTGGTGCTGGGCATCCTGGCGATCGGACTGGGCATCCTGGCCAACGGACAGAATGTCGCCTTCCTGGTGGCGCTGGCCTTCGCCGTCGCCGCCTCGGCCAACCTGCCGACCATCGTGTACTCGCTGTACTGGAAGCGGTTCAACACCCGCGGCGCGCTATGGAGCATGTACGGCGGCCTGATCTCGTGCATCGTGTTGATCGTCTTCTCGCCCGCCGTGTCGGGCAGCAAGACCTCGATGATCCCCGGCGCGGATTTCGCCTGGTTCCCGTTGGCCAACCCCGGCATCGTCTCGATCCCGCTGGCGTTCGCGCTCGGCATCATCGGCACGCTGACGTCCAAGGACACCGGTGACCCGGCCATCGACGCCGAAATGGAGGTCCGCTCCCTGACCGGAGTGGGCGCCGAGAAGGCGGTCGCACACTGACATCGCTGAACCCGTAGGCACGGGGCAGACCCATAGGGGTCTGCCCCGTCCTTCGTTTCTGTGGATGTACTGTGCCCTGGAAGCCAGACGCGGACCACCGCGTTGTGTGACATCGTGACGACCCTGCAGAACGCGAACCCCGACATCAACAGCCCCGCTCCCACCCGACGCTACGGGTTCGCCCTGCTCACCTACGCGCTGATGGTCGTGATGTTGGGTGCCACCATGCCCACCCCGATGTACGAGCTGTACTCCGAGCGGATGCACTTCACGGTGCTGACCACCACCGTCATCTTCGCCACCTACGCCGGCGCGGTGCTGGCCGCGCTGCTGCTCTTCGGCCGGTGGTCCGATGTCCTGGGGCGCCGGCCCCTGCTGTTCGCCGGTGCGCTGCTCGCGATCGTCAGTTCGGCGGTGTTCCTGTTCGCCGACTCGGTGCCGGTCCTGTTGGTCGGCCGGGTGCTGTCCGGTCTGTCGGCGGGCATCTTCACCGGTACCGCGACGGCGGCGATCATCGAAGCTGCCGCCCCGGCCTGGCGGCCCCGGGCCGCCGCGGTGGCCACCATCGCGAACCTCGGTGGCCTCGGGCTGGGCCCGTTGGTCGCCGGAATTCTCATCGAGTACGCCCCCGCCCCGCTGGAGCTGAGCTTCATCGTGCACATCGTGCTGGTCACCGTCGCCGCCGCCGCGGTGTTGCTGGCACCGGAAACGTCGGAACGACAAGGGCGGCTGTGCATTCAACGGCTGTCGATTCCGCCGCAGACCCGCGCGGTGTTCGCCGTCGCCGCCACCGCCGCGTTCGCCGCCTTCGCGGTCAACGCCCTGTTCGCCTCGGTCATGCCGACGTTCGTGGCGCACCTGATGGGGGTGCACAATCACGCCGCGGCGGGCGCCATCGCCGGATTGATGGTGCTGGCCGCCGCCGCCACCCAGCCCGTCTCCCTGCTGATCGCGCCGCCCCGTGCCATCGCGGCGGGCAGCGCCACCCTGGTGGTGGCGATGGTGATGATGGTTGCGGCCCTGGTCTTCTCGTCGCTGTGGGGGCTCATCGTGGCGGCGGTGGTCGCGGGCATCGGCCAGGGACTGAGCTTCGGCCGCGGGCTGGCCGCCATCCAGGACAAAACCCCGCCGGAGCGCCGCGCCGAAGTCAGCTCGTCCTATTTCCTGGTGGCCTACGTCGCGCTGTCGGTGCCGGTGATCAGCTTCGGCGCCGCGGCCCAGCATTGGGGCCTGCAGGTGGCCGGCGAGGTGTTCGCGGGCATCGTCGGCCTGCTCGCCGTCGCCTGCCTGGCGGCGGTGCTGGTCCAGGAGAAGCGCGCGTGATCTGTGGAGTGTGCGTAGGAATCATTCCTACGCACACTCCACAAATCGCAGGTTCTCAGCCGCTCTTGCGCCGGAACTCCCGCCGGTTCTCGGCCACCCCATGGGCCTTGGACTGCTTGCGGCCGCCGTCGGCGTGTGAGGTGCCGCCGGCCGCCTGCGCCTTCTTGCGCTCCAGCGCCTCCCGGAACTTGCGCTTGGTGTCGTCTTCGGGAGTCTCGTCGGCCATGGGAGTCAGCCTAGACCTGTCACCTACGTCCGGGCGGCATCCCGTACAGATGGCTGATCGGCAAGGTCAGCAGCACCCGCCGGTCATCGACCATCGCGCGGCGGTAGTCATCCCAGTCCGGGTGCTCCCCGGCGATGTTGCGGTACAAGGCAATCAACCCCTCGACCGTGTCATCGGCCGGATTCGCAGCCGGCGGGGTCAACACGGCCTCCCCTTCGGCCACGGCGTAGGACCAGCCGTCGTCGGCAGACACGTGCACCGATGCCCGCGGGTCGCGGCGCAGGTTGCGGGTCTTGGCCCGCGGTTCGGTGATCGACACCTGGATCTCGCCGTTGCGGGCGTCGAACCAGTAGGAGACGTTGGACAGTTGCGGCCGGCCGTCGCGTTTGATCGTGGCGAGCACGCCGAGAGAGTTACCGCTGATCAGTGCCAACAGCTTGTCGTCGAAAACGAGGCGCCCCATACGACGAGCGTACGACTCTACGATCGATGACATGAGTCGGATCGACGGAACCAGTCTGGAAGGGGTGTCCGCGACGACGTTGTGGACGCTGCACAACCGCGGCACCGAGGCCAAGCGATCCGACGGGGTGATCCGCGACCCGTGGGCGGTCAGCCTGTTCGACGCCATCGACTACGACTACCGCAAGTTCGGCAAGCCCAACCAGTCGCACGCGCTGCGCGCCCGCGCGTTCGATGCTGCCGCCACCGATTACCTGACCGCGCACCCGAAGGCATCGGTGGTGGCGCTCGCCGAAGGCCTGCAGAGCAGCTTCTGGCGGTTGGCCAGGGCCGGCGTTGCCGACGAATTGACCTGGTATTCCATAGATCTGGAGCCGGTCATGGAGTTGCGCCGCAAGTTGCTGCCCCGTGACGACCGGATCGTCGAGTTGGCCCAGTCCGCGCTGGACCGCAGCTGGATGGACCGGGTCGACAGTTCCGAGGGGGTGTTCATCACCGCCGAGGGTCTGCTGATGTACCTGGAGCCAGAGGATTCGCTGGGTCTGATCGCCGACTGCGCCGCGCGGTTCCCCGGCGGCCAGTTCATGTTCGACTCGATTCCGCACTGGTTCAGCCGCAAGACGTTGACCGGGTTACGCCTGTCCGACCGCTACCTCACCCCGGCGATGCCGTTCGCGTTGTCCGCCGACGAGGCGCTGGCGCTGGCCGGCACCATCGACGGGGTGCGCTCGGCACGCGACATCACCCTGCCGCCCGGTCGTGGCCTGTGGCGGGTGGCCGGTCTGTCCGCCCTGGACCGGATCGGTGCCATCCGACGGTCGCGCCCCAGCGTGACGCTGCTGGAGTTCGGCGCCACTCGGTAGGGTCGGTGGGGTGACCTCGCCGCGCGCCGATGCCAGCGCCCTGACCGGAGTATCCGAGACCGCGTTGCTGACGCTGAAGGTGCGCGCCACCGAAGCCCGCCGCGACGACCGCATCATCAACGACCCGGTCGCCGTCGAACTGGTCGACGCCATCGACTTCGATTTCGCCAAGTTCGGTTTTGTCGGCCGTCAGGACATGGCGCTGCGCGCGCTGGCCTTTGACAGGGAAACCAAGAAATACCTACGCGACCATCCGGCGGCCACCGTCGTCGCGCTCGCCGAGGGCCTGCAGACGAGTTTCTACCGACTCGACGCCGGCGATGTCGGACACCATTTCCGTTGGCACACTGTCGACTTCCCACCGATCGTCGCGTTGCGGGAGAAGCTGCTGCCGGCCTCGGAGCGGATCTCGGTCAGCGCCCAGTCGGCGCTGGATTACGGCTGGATGGACCAGGTGGACACCGATGCAGGTGTCTTCATCACCGCCGAAGGGCTGCTGATGTATTTGCAGCCCTCCGAGGCGCTGGGCCTGATCACCGAGTGCGCCAGACGATTCCCCGGTGGGCAGATGATGTTCGACCTGCCGCCGTACTGGTTCGCCTGGTGGGCCCGGCAGGGACTGCTACGCCCGTCGCTGCGCTACAAGGTGCCGCCGATGCCGTTCAGCCTGTCGGTCTCGGATGCGGCCGAGCTGGCCGATACCGTGCCGGGCGTGCGTGCCGTGCACGACATCCCGATGCCGACCGGCCGCGGCACGGTACTCAACGCACTGCTGTGGGCTGCGCACCGGTTGCCGGTGCTCGACCCGGTGCGGCCGGTGCTGACCCGGCTGGAATTCGGCTGAACCGCAGGCAATCATCGGTGACCGGACCGTTGCGCAGCACCTCGGCGTCGACGGTGTAGTTCATCGTCATGACCCACGGCCCGTCCACACCCTGGCGGGGTATCTCGTCGATGGCCCGCTGGACGTAGCCGGCCGCGAAGTCCAGCAGCGGCCGCGTCGGCATCGCGGGATCGTCGACCTCGGGGTGCACCGCATCGAAACCGTGGGCATCCATGTAGGTCAGCAGTCGGCAGAAGTGTTCGCACAACAGACCCACCTTCAACGTCCACGACGAGTTCGTGTAGCCGAACGCGAACGCGAAGTTGGGTATCCCGGACAGCATGATGCCCTTGTACGCCACCGTGTTCGCCGGATCGACGCGCTCACCGTCGACCGTGAGCGTCATCCCGCCGAACAATTGGATGTTCAGGCCGGTGGCGGTCACGATGATGTCGGCATCGAGTTCGCGGCCCGACGCCAACCGGATGCCGGTCTCGGTGAACGTGTCGATGCGGTCGGTCACCACCGAGGCACTACCGGCACTGATCGCATCGAACAGATCGCCGTCGGGCACCGCGCACAGCCGCTGATCCCACGGGTCATAGGTGGGGTTGAAATGCTCGTCGACCGGATAACCGGCGGGCAGTTTGGCCGCGTTGATCCGGCGGATCAGCCGGCGCGCGGCGACCGGGAACTTCTGACAGAACACATACACACCGCGGGATTTGGCGATGTTCTTGCGGCGGGCCAGGGCATAACCGCGGTCCGCGCCGAGCAGCCTGATGGCCAGATTGGCGAACCGGTCCCGCGACGGTACGGGCATCACATAGGTCGGCGAGCGCTGCAGCATCGTGACATGTGCGGCGGTGGCGGCCATCGACGGCACCAAGGTCACCGCGGTGGCGCCGCTGCCGATCACCACGACCCGCTTGCCGGTGTAGTCGAGGTCCTCGGGCCAGTGCTGCGGGTGCACGATCTGACCGGTGAACCGCTCGCGGCCGGGGAACTCCGGGGTGAACCCCTGGTCGTAGCGATAGTAGCCGCCCGCGCAGAACAGCCAGTTCGCACTGAACTGGAGCAACTCGCCGTCACATTCGGCGTCGATGGTCCAGCGGGCGGTGGCGCTGTCCCAGGCGGCGCCGAGCACCTTGTGGCCGAACCTGATGTGCTGCTCGATCCCGTTCTCGGCAACCGTCTCCCGCAGATAGGCCAGGATCTTGTCTGCGGTGGCGATGGCATGCTCGTCACGCCAGGGCTTGAACTCGTAGCCGAAGGTGTGCAGATCGGAATCGGATCGAATCCCGGGATACCGGAACAGATCCCAGGTGCCACCGGTGGCGTCGCGGGCCTCCAGGATCGTGTACGTGCGGGCCGGATGCTCGCGCTGCAGGTAGTAGGCGGCGCCGATGCCGGAGATTCCCGCGCCGACGATCATGACGTCAACATGTTCCATGCTCTGATGGTGCCTGCGCGAGCCACCACTCGAATAGGGCAGAACAACCCAATTTCATCAATTGGTGGTGCCATCTGCATCAGCACTCTAGGCTACGTAGATGACCCAGCCGTCACCGCGGGTGAAGGATCTGATCCGGCAGTGCGCCCAGATCGTGGTCAACGCACGGCCCGAGTGGCTCGACGAACTCGACACCGCGGTGCTGGCCGCCAGCCCGACCATCGCGGCAGACCCGGAACTGGCGGCCGCGGTGAGCCTGAGCAACCGGGCCAATCTGTACTTCTGGGGCAGCGCCAATGTGCGCGATCCGGGCGCCCCGGTACCGCCGAACACCGGGCCCGAGCCGCTGAGCATCGCGCGCGAACTGGTCCGCCGCGGCGTCAGCGCGTTTCCGCTGGATGCCTACCGGGTCGGCGAGGCGGTGGCGTGGCGGCGGTTGATGGAGATCGCGTTCGAACTGACCTCGGATCCGACCGAACTGCACGACCTGCTGCAGACCTGCTCCCGGTCGATCAGCGCCTTCATCGATGCGACACTGGCCGGTATCGCCGCGCAGATCGACGCCGAGCGTGACGAGCTCACCCACGGCACGCATGCCGAGCGCCGCGAGACCGTGGCACTGCTGCTGGAGGGCGCACCGATCCCACGGGCCCGCGCCGAGAGTCGGCTCGGCTACACGCTGACCGGCAGTCACACCGCGGCGGTGTTGTGGATCGACGGGCATGCCGGCGATCTGGCGCGCCTGGACCGCGTCGCCGAGGCGGTCGGGCGTGCCGCCGGCGGCCGCCCGCTCAGTGTTTTGCCCAGCAGCGCGACCCGGTGGGTCTGGGTGCCTGGTCCGATCGACGCGACCGCCCTCACCGGTGCCGTCGGCGATGTGCGGGTGGCCGTCGGCACCACCGGTGCCGGTGTGGACGGGTTCCGACGCAGCCATCTCGAGGCGATCACCACCCAACAGATGGTCGCTCGGCTGCACTCCCGGCAGCAGATCGCCTGGTTCACCGATGTCGAACTGGTCGCGCTGATCACCGCCACCCCGGACCGGGCTACCGAGTTCGTCGACCGCGTGTTGGGTGACTTCGCCCGAGCTCCTGCCGAATTACAGGAAGCGGTCCGGGTTTTCGTCGCCGCGCAGTGCAATGCCGCCCGGGCGGCGACGCAGCTGTTCACCCATCGGAACACGCTGCTGCGCCGGTTGGCTCGCGCCGAGGACCTGCTGCCCACACCGTTGGCCGACAGCAGCGTCAATGTCGCGGTGGCCCTGGATGTTCTGCGCTGGACGGGATGATCCGTTGCTGGATGCCATCAGTCGATGGCATCCAGACCGGGGTACCACGTTGCTCCGCGTCGCTCAGTGTATTTTCGGCACCGAATGCGGAAATATTCGACACCGAGCGAGAATGGCAAGAAACACGCAAGGCGCCCGCTTCCCCGTCAACAAACCGCCACATTACTTTGACACTGCGACTAATTTGCCGAATTACACATGGCAATACAGTTGACTTATTCGCAGACCCAGTTGGATGTGAAATCGACTGCGTACGTTGAATAAATAGTTCGTTGACTTGACGTCCCGACGGTGTGAAACTTCGACATGACGAGGGGGGCTCGTTACGTCACACCACGCGATCGCTTTGTTTCGCGTGCAGAAATCCAGCAGGGGGAATTCATGTCCGAAGAATTTGACGATGACACCTGGAACAAATTGTTCACATTGCGTGAGGAATCGGCCAAACGGGCCGGCGCACTCGGGGTTGTCGACTACCGCGCCAAGGAAGATCGTGTCATCCGCGACGCAAAACCCTTCGAACCCAGCCTGGGACCGCTCGCCCAGCTACCGGGGAAATGGGCCAACATCCGACCCGGTGACGACCCCGACGATCCCACCGCCTCACCGTTGGCCGGCCGCGGTTGGAACATCATCGCGTTGCCGTTCGCGTCCGAGAAGGCGATCCCGCCCTTCCGCGCCGGCGAGGTGCCCAACTACCGGGTGCTGATGAACCGGTACAACGAGGAACTGGTCTTCTCGACCGTCGATGACGACGTCCCCAACCGGGGTATCAATCAGGACCGCACCAAACGTGCCGATCAACTGGTGGCCGCCCTGGACTACGAACAGACGATCAGGCAGATCAAGGCCGAAGACATCCCCAAGAGCGGTGACGCCGGACCCAAAGGTCTACCGATCCACCACGAGCCGGGACTGTTTCTGTACATGCAGGTTCAGGTCGTCGAGGGCTTCGACATCTGTCGCCTGGGCTCGATTCCGCATGGCAACTCGGTCAATGCTCTCGGCGTCGACAAACCGGTGATCACCGGGCCGCCGACGATCCCGAACCTGAGCGCCTTCCCCGAGGGGGTCACCACCAACATCGTCACGGCGGTGGACGAGGCGGACGCCACCAGTCCCACACCACGCAATCGCTACCTTTTCCCCTACAAGCATTTTGTGGATGCGCCGTTCGATGGCCTGTTCAGCCCGTCCAACGCCAATCGCCTTCTGCAGCAAGGCGTTCCCGACAACGTGCTGCGGACCACCGTGCTGGACTTCGATACCGAGGTGGCCGAGGCCGGCATTCTCAATGTGCCTTTCATCAAACGGCAGGCTGATGCCTCCCAGATGCGCTCGACGTTCTGGTTGATGGAACTCGACGAACCGGCACCGGGCGGCATGGCGGGAAATCGCCTGATACTCGCCTACTCACAGTTCATCAATCTGGACTTCTTCCCACGCTTCGACTCCAAACCGGGATTGATCCGGTGGCCGCACGTGTCGATCAACATGATGGAGAAGGTGGCGCCACCGCCGTCCAACCCGGCGATCTAGTCGAATACGGCGTCCAGATAACGCAACGCCTCGGCCTTGCCCAAGCCCAGCGTCCGGGCCACCTCGGCGAAGGCGTGGGCCGCGGCGGCCATGGCATTGTCGGCCGGGTCCACCCGGGCGACGAATGTGCCGAAGCGGCCCCGGGTTTCGAGGACACCGGCAGCTTCGAGTTCACGGTATGCCCGTGCCACCGTGTTCACCGCCAGCCCCAGCTGGCCGGCCAGTTCGCGCACGGTGGGCAACCGGGTGCCCGGTGCCAGTCGCCCGTCCCGGACACCATCGATGATCTGGGTGCGCAATTGGTCGAACAGCGGCGCGGCAGCATCCGACTCCAGCCGTACCCACTCCCCCAGACCTCCCACCAGCACAGTATCGCGCACACACGCTAGTTTGGTGAGGTGCGAGTGACGGTGCTGAGTGGAGCGGGCATGTCCGCCGAGAGCGGCGTGCCGACGTTTCGCGACGTCGAGACGGGTTTGTGGGCGCATGTGGACCCGTATGAGATCTCCAGCAGCGAGGGCTGGGAACGACACCCGGAACGGGTGTGGGCGTGGTATCTGTGGCGGCACTACATGATGCGCGCCGTGGACCCCAACGCCGGACATCTCGCGGTGGCGGCCTGGGAGGACTACGCCGAGGTGCACGTCGTCACCCAGAACGTGGACAATCTGCACGAACGCGCGGGCAGCACGCGGGTCTACCACCTGCACGGCAGTCTGTTCGAATTCCGTTGTGATCGTTGTGGTTCACCGTTCACCGGCGAGCTTCCCGCGATGCCGGACCCGGTCGAGGTCGTAGACCCGCCGCACTGCACCTGTGGCGGACTGATCCGGCCCAATGTGGTGTGGTTCGGCGAGGGACTACCCGATGACGCCTGGGACAGCTCGGTGCAGGCCGTCGCCAAGGCCGATGTGGTGATCGTGGTCGGCACCTCCTCGGTGGTCTACCCGGCCGCGGGTCTGCCCGAGGCGGCGGTGGCCAACGGAATCCCGGTCATCGAGGTCAATCCGCAGCCCACCCCGCTGTCGGCGGCCTGCACGGCAGTGGTGCGGGAGAACTCGGCCACCGCGCTGCCCACCCTGCTGCAGCGGCTGCCGGAACTCATCGGCTGAGCCGCCTACCCGCGTACCGCCCGACCTATCGCGAACTCCGACACCGGCACCGGCACCCACGCCGGGAAGGTCTGCTGCCGCCGCGAACCGGCCACCGTGAACCCGGCGCCGGCGATCGCCGCCTCGGTGTTGCGGTGGGTGTGACAGTTGCCCAGCAGCCGCGGCCAGACCGTCGCGTCGGCGGCCCGCTGCAGCACCGCCCGCGGCCCGGTGCCCGCGACATGCTCCAGATAGCGCAGCTCGCCACCCGGACGGAGAACCGAAACCAGCTGGCGCAGAACACTGTCCGGATCATCGACCGAGCACAGCACCAGCGAGCACACCACCGCGTCGAACTCGGCGTCAGCCGTGAACTGCTCGATGGTCGCGGTACTGACGATCACCGGGACCGGCGCGGTGGCGGCGGCCTCACGGGCCACCTCGGCCAGTCGGCGCTCCGGCTCCAGGGCGATCACCTCGGTGACGGTGTCCGGGTAATGCGCAAAATTGGTGCCGGTGCCGGCACCGACTTCGAGCACCCGGCCCGTCAGCGCCGACAGGTTCTCGGTCCGCAATCGGCGCAGGGACTCGGGTTCGTGACCGGACAGCACGGTCCACAGCCGGGCGAAGAACGGATTGTCGACCAGATCAGTCATGACTTCAGCGTCTCCAGTTTCGCGATGGTCTCTTCCGGAGTGGCGTCGGCACCCACGATGCCATAGACGATCCGTCCGCAACAGACCGCGTTGAGCACCCGGCCGGCGAACTCCTCGACATCACCCCACGGCAGATACGGTTTGGCGATCAGCAGGGCGGCGACCCCGTGCACCGCCGTCCACAGCTCGAGCGCCGCCGTCGTCGAATCACCCTGCGGATAAATGCCTTCGGCCATCAGCGCCTCCACCGAAGTGCGCATGTGCACAAAGGCCGAACTGGCCAGTGTGACGTCGACATCGCTGCCCGGGCTGCCCTCGGACATCGTCGCGATGCGATAGAGCTCCGGAGTCTGCCGGGCGAACCGCACATAGGCCAGTCCCTGGGCGCGCAGCACCTCGATGGTGGACGTCTGACTCTGCGCCACCCGCTGCATCTCCTGGTCGAGCTTCTCGAAATAGCGGGCGCAGACCGCGTCCAGCAGCGCGTCCTTGTCGGCGAAATGCAGGTAGATCGACGGAGACGTGACGCCGACGCGCTGGGCGACGGCGCGGATCGACACCGCCTTGGCATGCCCGGTCTCCAACAACAGCTCGGTGGTGGCGTCCAGGATCTCGTCGCGCAGCTGGTCCCCGGACCCACGGGCGGCGCGGCGACGTCTCAGAGGTGTGGACACATCAATCAGTGTCCGCCACCGACACCGGAGTCCTCGGCTCAGGTTCGCCCGATTCGCTGATCCCGATCCGGTCGTGCAGCGCGACCAGCGGCTTGGGCGCCCACCAGTTCCAGCCGCCGAGTACATGCATGAAGGCCGGCACCAGCACCATCCGCACCAGGGTGGCATCGACCAAGACCGCCAGCGTCAACCCGACCCCGAACATCCGCATGAACGACACCTCGGCGGCGATCAGGGCGGCGAACGAGATGGACATGACCAGCGCGGCCGCGGTGATGACACGTCCGGTGCGCGCCAGGCCGAGGGCCACGGCCTCGTCATTGTCGGCGCGAGCCGACGATCCAGTCCCGCGGCGGTGCCCGGCCCCCTGGTCGCCGAGGGTCAGCCAGTTCTCCCGGATCCGGGCCAGCAGGAAGACCTCGTAATCCATCGACAGGCCGAAGGCGATGCAGAACAGCAGCACCGGCATATTGGCGACCAGGGTGCCGGTCGGGGTGGTGCCGAATGCCGAGAGGTGGCCGTCCTGGAATATCCAGACCAGTGCCCCGAACGCGGCGGTGAGCGAAAGCACGTTCAGCACAATGGCTTTGAGGGGCAACACCACACTGCCGGTCAGCAGGAACAGCAGCCCGAAGGTGATCACCGCGATCAGGCCGAGCACCCACGGCAACCGGTCGGTGATCGCGGTGACACTGTCCCGGTTGATCTGCGTGATACCGGTCAGCTGCACGGGTTTGCCGCCCGGCCCGGGAACCGCATGGAGCGCGTCGAGCTGATTCTCCGAGGCATCCGAGAACAGGGGCGCGGTGCTGGCGACGGTGAGGAATGCGCTGCCCTCGGCCATTCCGGTGACCGCCACCGGGGGCCCGATCTTCTGGCCGTCGACAAACCCGCCCGTCGGGCTGGACACTGACGCTACGTCCGGCACCCGCGAGAGCGCGGCGGCATAACGCTCGATGTCGTCGGGGCTCAGGCCGTCGGCGTCGGGGATGACCGCGGTGACGGCGGTGGCCGAGTTGTCGACAAAATCGTCGCGCAGTTGATCGCCGACCTGGTGCGCCGACGCCGACGCCGGTAATACCCGGTCGTCGGGGAATCCCCATCGCACGCCGAGGAAGGGCGCGCCGAGCACCAGCAGCAGAAGCACGACGGTCACCCCGAGTGGGATGGCCCGGCGCATCACACCGTGGGTCCAGCGGTACCAGAACTGTTGTGTGACGGGTCGGGGCCCGCGATCGCGACGGAACACGTTGAGCGCGTCCAGGCGGTCCCCGAGCGCCCAAATAGCGGCCGGGGTGATGACGATGGCCGCGAGGGCGGCGAAGGCGACGGTGGCGACACCGGCGTAGGCGAAGGACTTCAGGAAGTACATCGGGAAGATCAGCATCGCGGCCATCGACAGCGCGACCGTCGTCGCCGAGAACACGACGGTGCGGCCGGCGGTGACCATGGTGCGGGCCAGGGCGTGGTCGCGCGGGACACCGTCGGCGAGCTCGTCGCGGTAGCGGCTGATGATCAGCAGCGTGTAGTCGATGGCCAACGCCAGGCCCATCGCGATGGACAGGTTCAGCGCGAAGATCGACACGTCGGTGGTGAAGGCGATCAGGCGCAGTACCGACATCGAGCCGACGATGGCGAAGACGCCGACGAACATCGGTAGCGCGGCGGCCACCAGCCCGCCGAACACCCACACCAGCACCAGGAAGCTCAGCGGGATGGCGATGGCCTCCATCCGCAGCAGGTCTTTTTCGGTCTGCGCGTTGATCTGGGCGTAGACCATCGCGGTTCCGCCGGAGCGCACGGTGACACCGGGCCGGTCGTGGGCGAGCTCGCCGGAGAGCGCCTTGGCGTACTTCTGCGCATCGTTCTCGCCGCCGGTGATCCCGGCGACGATAAGGCCGGCGGTCTGATCCTTGCTGAGCAGCTCGGCGGCGGCTCCGGGCGGGGCCGTCCACGCCGAGGTCACCTGGGCGACATGCGGTGAGCGGTCCAGCCGGTCGACGATCTCGCGGGCAGTCGCGGTGGCGGCAGGGCTCCGGGCGCCCTCGGGCGAGCTCACGGTGAACAGCAACTGCATATCGCCCTGGTCGAACTTCTCGGTGAGCAGCGCGGTGGCCGCCGACGATTCCGAGGTCGGGTCCTGGAATCCGCCCGCGGACAGTGTCTTGGCGACGGGTACGCCGAAGATCGCCGCGGCCACCAACACCAGGGCGGCGATGGCCAACACCCGGCGCGGCGCGGCCATCGTGAGCGACCCGACTCGATTCAGCACGTGATTCCCTCCCGATTTCACTATCGTCGTTAAGTTAACAACGATAAGTCAGAATCGCCAACCGGGGTCGACGCCGTGGACACGAGGCAACCGACCACGCGGTTCACGGCCCGCGCCTCGAGTCACTCCAGACCCATCAGTTACCAAAAGTAACGTGCGTCACAGCTCCACGGACAGTCAGACCTACTCGCGAGTAAGGATTTGCTGAGACACCTGCCGAAACCCACGGTTCCGGCAAACGCCGGAATCCGATGTTTAGAACGGCGAAGCATGGCAGACACACAGTTCAATAGCTATTTTCCGGTCAACAAAACTCGAGGTTTAGAAACTGCCAGCAGCGTCAACCTACCCGGCGGTAAGAATTGCCAAGAATTTCCGAATCTGGCCTCAATGAACCCTTAGACACCGGTCATAAGCTTTGTGCCATGTGGATCGACGACACCAGTGCCGATGTCATCAAGGTTGATTTTGACGCCCTGTACCACGGGGACGTCCTGGTCGAGGGTGACACCTCCGAGCAGTTCCCAGATCTCGCTGCCGCAGTCTGACAGCGAGGCCTGACGCGGCCCATCCGGAGACGTCAGGTACCAAAAAGACCGCCCGACCGAACCTCACGGTTCGACCGGGCGGTCTTTTGTGTTTCAGGGGTGCCGGCCCGCCGATGCCGCGAGATTGCGGCTATGGACCGAACGTCCGACGAGTGGACTCCTCGATAACCGCAATCTCGCGGGTCTGCGAACTAAGCGGTGGCCTGCTCCGGCTCGTCCAGGTTGACCATGTCGCCCAGACGCGCGGTGATGATGTCCTCGGCCTCATCCACGATGCGGCTGATCAGCTCATCGCAGGTCGGGATGTCGTGGATCAGGCCCATCACGGTGCCCACGGTCCAGATACCGGCGTCGACGTCACCCTCGTCGAACACCCGACGGCCGCGCACACCGGCCACCAGATCCTTGACGTCCTCGAACTGACCGCCGTCCTTGAGGATCTGCACCACCTCACGCGAGACGACGTTGGACGCCACCCGCGCGGTGTTGTGCAGGCTGCGGAAGATCAGCTCCGTGCCACGCTCATTGCCCTCGACGATCGCATCCTTGACGTTCTGGTGGATGCAGGACTCCACGGTGCACATGAACCGAGTGCCCATGTTGATCCCGTCCGCACCCAGCGCCAACGCCGCCACCAGACCACGCGCGTCGCCGAAACCACCCGAGGCGATCATCGGGATCTCGATCTCCTTGGCGGCGGCCGGAATCAGCACCAGGCCCGGCACATCGTCCTCACCGGGATGCCCGGCGCATTCAAAACCGTCGATGCTGATGCCGTCCACACCCAGGGTCTGCGCCTTCACGGCGTGACGCACCGAGGTGCACTTGTGCAGCACCTTGATGCCGTTGTCGTGGAACATCGGCAGGTGCGGGCCGGGGTTGGAGCCGGCCGTCTCGACGATCTTGATGCCGGAGTCGACGATCACCTGGCGGTACTCGTCATACGGCGGCGGGTTGATCGACGGCAGGATCGTCAGGTTCACCCCGAACGGCTTGTCGGTCAGTTCCCGGGTCCGGGCGATCTCATTGGCAAGATCGGCCGGGGTCGGCTGGGTCAGCGCGGTGATGAAACCCAGCCCACCCGCGTTCGCGACCGCCGCGACCAGCTCAGCGCGACCCACCCACTGCATACCGCCCTGGGCGATGGGGTGCTCGACACCGAAGGCCTCGGTGAACTTGGTTACCAGAGCCATGTATTTCTCCTGACTTACCGGACTAGCGGGGAGCCATACGGATGGCGCCATCCAGGCGGATGACCTCACCGTTGAGCATCGGGTTTTCCACGATATGCACGGCCAGCGCGCCGTACTCGTCCGGGTCACCCAGTCGCGCCGGGTGCGGCACCTGCTGACCGAGGGACTTCTGCGCCTCCTCGGGCAACGAACCGAGCAGCGGGGTCTTGAACAGGCCCGGCGCGATGGTGCAGACGCGGATCAGGCTGCGCGACAGGTCACGCGCGACCGGCAGGGTCAGGCCGACGACGCCGCCCTTGGACGCCGAGTAGGCGGCCTGGCCGATCTGCCCGTCGAACGCGGCGACCGAGGCAGTGTTGATGATGACGCCACGCTCCTCACCCGCCAGCGGCTCGGTCTTGGCGATCCGCTCGGCGGCCAGCCGCAGCACGTTGAAGGTGCCGATCAGGTTGACCTCGACGACCTTGCGGAAACCGTCCAGCGGGAACGGGCCTTCCTTGCCGAGGGTCTTGATGGCGTTACCGATGCCGGCGCAGTTGACGTTGATGCGCACCGGGCCCAGCGACTCGGCGACGTCGAGAGCCTTGGCGACCGACTCCTCGTCGGTGACGTTGGCGGCGACGAACTTGGCGCGCTCACCCAGTTCGGCGACGGCCTCCTCACCCTTGAGGTCGATGACGACGACCGACGCTCCCGCGTCGAGCAGTCGCTTGGTGGTGGCCAGGCCGAGCCCGGAGGCCCCACCGGTGACGATCGCTACCGAATCCTTGATTTCCACGAGTAGTGCTCCTTTGTTGAAGGGGTTTAGGTCCAGTCCTTGAGGATGGTGTCGTTGTCGGAGCCGACCACCACCGGAGCGGTCGGCACATCGGGCTGGGTGCGCGAAAACCGCGGCGCCGGCATCGGCTGCAGGCCGTTCGGGGTCTCGTAGAAGGTGGAGCGGGCGGTGACATGCGGTTCATCGAGCACCTCACCGAAGGCCAGCACCGGTGTCGCGCAGGCATCGGTGCCGTCGAACACCGCCGTCCACTCGTCGCGGCTCTTGGTCTTGAACACCGCCGTGAACGTGGCGCGCAGTTCCTCCCACCGGGCGGTGTCGTTCTGGTCGGGCAGCGTGGCCGGGTCCAGATTCAGACCAGCCAGCAGCTGGGCGTAGAACTGCGGTTCGATCGCGCCGACCGCGAAGTACTTGCCGTCGGCCGTCTCGTAGGTGTCGTAGTACGGCGCACCGGTGTCGAGCATGTTGGTACCGCGTTCGTCGGTCCAGAGACCCTGGGCACGGAAACCCCACATCATCTGGATCAGCACGCTGGACCCGTCGATCATCGCCGCGTCGACCACCTGGCCCCTGCCCGAGGTCTGCCGCTCCCACAGCGCCGACAGGATGCCCAGCAGCAGGAACATCGACCCGCCGCCGAAGTCGCCGGCCAGATTCAGCGGCGGCACCGGCTTGTCACCCTTGCGCCCGACCGCGTGCAGCACGCCGTTGAGCGAGATGTAGTTGATGTCGTGGCCAGCCTGCAACGCGCGCGGGCCGTCCTGGCCCCAGCCGGTCATCCGGGCGTAGATCAACTTCTCGTTGACCTCGGCGCAGTCCTCGGGTCCCAGCCCCAGCCGTTCGGTCACCCCCGGCCGGAATCCCTCGATGAACACATCGGCTTTGGCCACCAGGTCGAGGATGAACTTGCGGCCCTCCTCGGATTTCAGATCGGCGGTGACGCTGCGTCGGTTGCGCACGGTGGAGTCCTTGGACGCCACGGGTTTGGCCGTCGGGCGGTCCACCCGCACGACGTCCGCACCCAGATCGCCCAGAATCATCGACGCGTGCGGAGCCGGGCCGAGACCGGCCAACTCGACAACTCGCAAACCGTGCAGTGGTCCCGCCATGCCTACCGTCCTTCGTCGTTGAGTACTGAGTAGTTGACCGCCGACATAGCTTACTTGTATAACCAAGTCGACCGGCCGCGGGCAACTCCGTCCGCCATACCTGAGGGCGTACCCATGACGTATAGCAGCACCGATCAGCTGACCGTTGACCTTGCCGATGGCGTGCTGTCAGTGACCCTCAACCGCCCGGAGACGCTGAACTCGCTGTCGGAGGGCATGCTCACCGGTATCGCCGAGGCTCTCGAGGAGGCCGCCAAGGATGCGGAAGTCCGCGTCGTGAAACTGGCCGGCGCGGGCCGCGGCTTCAGTTCCGGCGCCGGGATCAGCGCCGAGGACTTGTCGGCCAAATCCGCCAACGGCCCCGAGGTGGTGCTCGACGCCGCCAACCGCGCGGTGCGGGCCATCGTCGCGCTGCCCAAGCCGGTCGTCTCGGTGGTGCAGGGCCCGGCCGCCGGTGTCGGGGTGTCGCTGGCCATCGCCGCCGATGTCGTCATCGCCTCGGAGAAGGCGTTTTTCATGTTGGCGTTCACCAAGATCGGGCTCATGCCCGACGGCGGCGCCTCGGCCCTGATCGCCGCCGCGGTCGGCCGGATCCGCGCGCAGCGCATGGCCCTGCTGGCCGAGCGGATCACCGCCACCGAGGCCTACGACTGGGGTCTGGTCACCTCGGTGCACGCGCCCGAGGATATGGACGGCGCCGTGGCCAAGGTGATCACCACCCTGTCCGGTGGACCGGCCGTCGCGCTGCGCAAGACCAAGCAGGCCATCAACGATGCCACCCTGACCGAACTTGAGGCGGCGCTGGAGCGCGAACGCAAGGGGCAGCGGATCCTGCTGGCCTCCAAGGACTTCGCCGAGGGCACCAAGGCCTTCCAGGAAGGCCGACAGGCCACCTTCGCCGACTCGTAAAACCGTTGGACTGAACGCCGCCGATCGGCGACCATCGATTGCGTGAGTATGCAATTGGAGGGTGCCGGCTGGCGGGTACTCGCACCCTTCAAGGTGCGTGACTACCGCCTGCTGATCGCCGCCGTCGCGTGCTCGATCTTCGCCACCGGCATGTGGACGGTGGTGATGGCCCTGCAGGTCATCGCCCTCAGCAACGATCCGGCGGCGCTGTCGCTGGTCGCCACCTGCCTGGCCGCCGGCCTGGTCACCTTCGTACTGGTCGGCGGTATCGCCGCCGACCGGTTCCCGCAGCGCCGCATCATCATCCTGGTCGAGTCGGTCAACACCGTCGCGGTGACCGCTGTCGCGGTGCTCGGTGTCCTCGATGCGCTGCGGTTGTGGCATATGGCTGTCGCGTCGGCGGCCCTCGGTATCGCCGCGGCGTTCTTCTTTCCCGCCTACAGTGCCATCCTGCCCCGCCTGCTTCCGCCGGAACAACTGTTGGCGGCCAACGGGATCGAGGGTGTCATGCGCCCGACGCTGCAGCAGGCCGTCGGTCCCGCCGTGGCCGGCCTGCTGATCGGAGCCACCTTCCCCACCGTCGGCGCCGTCCTGTGCGCTGCGCTCTACGGTGTCGGACTCGCCCTGCTGATCGCCACCCGGCCGGTGGCACCTCCGGTCACCGAATCCCACGAAAAGACGCACGTGCTGGCGGATCTGCGCGACGGGTTCCTGTTCATGGCGCGCACCCCCTGGCTGCTGGCCACCCTGCTGTTCGCCAGCGGATTCGTCATGCTCATCATGGGACCGATCGAGGTCCTGTTGCCGTTCATCACCAACGCCCGCTTCGACCACGGCGAACTGATCTTCGGATTCGTGCTGGCCGCGTTCGGCCTCGGCAGCGCGGTCGGCGCGTTGGCGGTCTCCTCACTGCGGCTGCCGCGGCGCTATCTGACGGTGATGATGGTGTGCTGGACCGTGGGCAATCTGCCGCTCATCGCGATCGGCTACACCACCTCGTTCCTGATCATGGCCGTCGCGTCGTTTGTCGTCGGCATGACCAGCGGCGCCGCGATGGTCATCTGGGACACGCTGCTGCAACGGCGGGTACCGCCGGAGATGCTCGGCCGGGTATCCAGTCTGGACTTCTTCGTGTCCCTGGTGTTCATGCCGATATCGATGGCGGTGGTGGGGCCGTTGTCGAAGGTGATCTCCATCGAGACCATCTACCTGGCCGCCGGATTGGGCCCCGTCCTGCTCGGCGCGGCGGCCTACCTGCTGGCGCGGATGGACCGCGACGAGATCGCGCACCCGCTCGACACGTCGTGATTTCGGCGCGTTTTCGTACGGCGACCGTATGCAAGCGCGCCGAAATCCCCAGGGATCACACCCCGAATATCGGAGGCAGCGCCAGCACCATCACCAGTCCCCAGCAGAAGTGGGTCAGCACCGGCGCCAACACCCCTCCGGTCATCCGGCGCTCGATCGCGCAGACGCTGCCGAGCAGCACCGCGGCGAACCCCAGCATCGGGTTACCCGAAGCCAGAGTGGAGATGACGTAGATGGCCGTCGAGACGACCACCGGGTAGTAGGTGCCCAACGCGGTGTAGAGCGCGCCGCGGAAGAACAACTCCTCGGCGACACCGTTGACCACGGTGATGAACACCACCAGCCACAACGCGCCCTGGTTGGCGAAAACCAAGACGTCGGTGATGTATTCACGTATCCCCGGGATCTCGCGGGCCACCAGACCGCCCACGACGAAGGCCGCACCGACCGCCGCCCCGACCGCGATTCCGAGCAGCGCCGGGTTGTGGTCGCGTCCCCGGAACGGCACGCTGCCCACCCGCAGGGGGCCGGAGGTGAAGGCACCCCCGACCCACACCGCGGCCATCACAAGGGTCAGGATGTAGAAGGCTGGCTCCCCCGGCTCACGGGTGAGGGAAAAGCCGAGCAGCACAGCGCCGATAACCAGCACCACGGCAACCGTCACACGTCGGCGCAGCACCACCTTCGGTGTTTCCTCGACACCTTCAGCGCGGGTGCGAAACAGCTGCAGGTTCATGGCGTGAGCGCCACCAATGTGTCCAGCCCGGTGCGCAGGGTCGCGGTCACCGGGCCCGGCAGGGGTGCGAGCACACCGAGCGCGGGCCGGGCGATCCGCGGCGTCAACTGTCGGATGCGCGCGGTATCACCACCGGCCCAATCGGGATCGGTATCGGCAAGATGGTGCGGGTCGGCCAGATCGTTGACCGGGCGGCGCCGGTGCCTGCCCAGCGCGCGGCGGATCGATTCGTCGACACCGAGCAGCCCGCCGGGCGGGTCGGCCACCAGGTCACGCAGGCCGGCACCACTGGCGATCATCGGATAGTCAAGGGAGGCAGTTAGATCCGCGGTCAGACCACCCGGCACGGGCAGCGCCAGCGACGAAACCTTGGAGGCCAGTCCGGTCGGGACCGGTCCGACCGGCACCTCCACCTGCCAATTACCGGACAGCCGTGCGTAACTGGCCAGCAGTTTCCGGTAGGTGGTGGTTTCCGGACCGCAGATGTCATAGGCGCCGGCCGGCACCCAGTCCGGGTCACCAGCGACGACAAGGTAATAGAGCACATCGCGGATCGAGATCGGGTCGATCGGGTTGCTCATCCAACTGGGGATCGGCAGTACCGGGAATCGATCGCTCACGTACCGCAGGATCTCGAAGGATGTCGATCCAGCACCGAAGATCAGGGCCGCACCGAGCCACACCACCTCGGCACCACCGGTGACCGTCAGCGCTTCGGCGACCTCGGCGCGCCCGGCGAGGTGCTCGGACAGGTCGTCACCGCCCGGGACGAAACCGCCCAGGTAGACGATGCGTCGCACCCCGCCATCCTTGGCTGTTTCGGCGACATTGGCCGCGGCCCGGTTGTCGGCCTCCCGGAAACCGGGGTCGCCGATACCGTGCACCAGATAGTAGACCGCGTCGATCTGCCCTGCGGTGGCGAAAGCCTGTGCCGTCGATGCCTTTTCGCGGGCATCCAGCGGCACCACCGAGACGTCGTCGAACCAGCCGTAGGCGGCCAACCGTTCCGGGTTCCGGCTGGTGACCACCACGTCGTGGCCCGCGTTCAGCAGTTCGGAGACCAGCCGGGACCCGATGTAGCCGGACGCACCGGTCATCAAGATCCGCATACGCCCCAACGTACCCACGAGGTGGCGAAGTTATGCCGGTTAGCGACGCAACTCTCTCAGGCCCCCTGATACACCTTGCGATAGCTCGACGGTGACATCCCCACCCCGCGTCGCAGATGGTGCCGCAGATTGCCGCCGGTACCCAGTCCGGCGCGGCGTGCGACCTCGTCGATCGGCAGATCGTGCGATTCGAGCAGTTCCCGGGCATGGTCGAGGCGCCGGTTGCGGATCCAACTCGCCGGTGCCTCACCGGTTTCCGCGCGGAAACGGCGGTTGAAGGTGCGCGGGCTCATGTGTGCGTGCCGGGCCAGCGCCACGACCGTCAGTTCCTCGTTCAGGTGATCGAGTACCCATTGCCGGGTGGCCGCAGTGGACGCCTCGTCGGCGACCGGGACGTGGCGGTCGATGAACTGCGCCTGCCCGCCCTCCCGCCACGGTGGCACCACGCAGTAGCGAGCGACATCATTGGCCACCTGCACGCCGTGGTCGGAGCGGATGATGTGCAGGCACAGGTCGATCCCGGCAGCCAACCCCGCCGAGGTGAGCACCTCGCCGTCGTCGACGAACAACACGTTCTCGTCGACGCGGACCGTCGGGTAGAGATCGCGCAGCGCGTCGGCAAACCGCCAGTGGGTGGTCGCGGGCCGTCCGTCGAGCAACCCGGCCGCGGCCAGTACGAAGGCACCGGTGCAGATCGACACCAGGCGGGTACCGGGCCTGATCGCCGCGAACGCCGCCTGCACCTCGGGTTCCAGCACACCGTCCACCCGCGCCGGCGTATACCGGGTGCCGGGGATGACGACGGTGTCGGCGGCGGTCAGCGCCTCGGGACCCGCGGTCGGCAGCAGCGCGAAACCGTTGGTGGCCTGCACCGGGCCGGGGACAGCCGCACAGGTGGTGACCTCATACAAGGGCGCACCGTCGGGACCGACGGCGCTGCCGAACAGGGTCGGCGCGATGGTGGCGTCGAACCCCACCACCGGCGGCAACAGCAGCACGGCGACCTGATGCATGCCACCAGTTTGGCATGTTTTTGATGACTGATGTCATTTATGCCACTGGTTTGGGGGCGGTTCGGCCCGTCAGAGTCGACGCATGACAGTTCTGCGCGCGCCCGGCCGGGTGCACTGGGCCTGGGTGGTGGCCGGCGTCAGCTTCGTCGCGCTGCTGGCCTCTGCCGCCTTCCGCTCCGTGCCCGGCGTGTTCATGGTTCCGCTGCACGAGGAGTTCGGCTGGAGCCACGGCACGATCGGGCTCGCCATGTCGGTCAACATGACGCTGTTCGGCGTCACCGCCCCGTTCGCGGCCGCGCTGATGGACCGGTTCGGGGTGCGACCGGTGCTGTCGGCCGCCCTCACCCTCATCGCGGCCGGTTCCGCGCTGAGCATCACGATGACCGCGGGCTGGCAGTTGGTGCTGCTGTGGGGTGTGCTGGTCGGCATCGGCACCGGCGCCATCTCGATGGGGTTCGTCGCGACGGTGGCCACTCGGTGGTTCGACGAGAAGCGCGGACTGGTGACCGGGGTGCTGACGGCGGCCAGCGCGACCGGGCAGCTGATCTTCCTGCCGGTGGTGGCCCAGGTGACCACCACGCACGGCTGGCGGTGGGCATCGGTGATCGTGGCCGTGGCCGCACTGGCGGTGGTGCCGCTGGTCGCGCTGTTCATGCGCAACCGGCCGCAGGACATCGGCCTGACCGCCTACGGGGCCACCACCGAAGAACCCGCCGTGCTACCAACCGGCACCTTCAGCGCCGCCTTCGAGGGGCTGCGGATCGGGCTGCGATCGCGGGCGTTCTGGCTGTTGGCGGCCAGCTTCGCGATCTGCGGGATGACCACCAACGGACTGATCGGCACCCATTTCATCCCGGCCGCCCACGATCACGGCATGCCGACCACCCTGGCGGCCGGGCTGCTGGCCACCATCGGCGTGCTCGACGTCGTCGGCACCATCTTCTCCGGGTGGCTGACCGACCGGGTCGACCCACGGATCCTGCTGTGCATCTACTACGCCGGCCGGGGTCTGTCGCTGATGCTGCTGCCCTCGCTGCTCTCCCCGCATGCCGAACCCAGTACCTGGGTGTTCGTCATCTTCTATGGGCTGGACTGGGTGGCGACCGTGCCGCCGACAATCGTGTTGTGCCGCGATTTCTTCGGCACCCGCGCGCCGATCGTGTTCGGGTGGGTGTTCGCGGCGCATCAGCTGGGTGCCGCGCTCGCAGCGGCCGGCGCCGGCTGGATCCGCGACCTGCAGGGTGGGTACGACCTGGCGTTTTACCTGGCGGCAGGGTTGTGTTTCGTTGCCACCCTGCTGTGCGCCGGAGTGCGCCGCCCGTCACAGTGATGTCTGCGCATTTGGCCTGACCGGCGGTGCCGCATACGATTCAACCGGCGCTGCGGGGACGCCGAGGCTCGTCAACATAAGTTAGCTGACGGTGAGCAACGCTGGAGATTGCAGAGTTTCAGCTGATGCGCGCCGACATCCCAGGGAATCAGACACCCTGTCTTGAGCGGAGGAAAAACACGTGCACGCTCGCACCGGCAAACTCTTCGGCGTCGCGGTCGCATCGGCGGCCATCGTCTTCGCGGGGACCGCAGTCACGGCCCAGGCCGAGGAACCGACCACCCCGAACATGGTGATCCCCGAACCCAAGGGACCGCAGTGCGACCCGGTCAAGGACGGACCGACCTCGCTGGCCGTGCTGTCCAAGGCCCAGTCCTCCACCGCGCTGGCGAGCATCCCGGAGATCTCGACGTTCAGCCAGTTGGTGTCCGGACAGCTGAACCCAGCCGTGAACGTCGCCGCTGTGCTCGACAACGGTCCCTACATCGTGTTCGCGCCGTCGAACGAGGCCTTCGCCAAGCTGACCCCAGAGCAGCTCGAGACGCTGAAGACCGATCCGGTCGCCGCCACCGCCGCCGTGTACTACCACATGGCGCTCGGCATCCTGGGCCCCAAGGACATCGAGGGCATCATCTACACCCAGCAGGGCAAGCCCGTCGTCGTCAAGGGTGGCGAGAGCGACCTGACGGTCAACGATCAGGCCAAGGTGACCTGCGGCGGGGTCGGTGCCGATCACATGCGCGTGTACATCATCGACACCGTGCTGGACCCGGCGACCGCTCCCGCGAGCATCACGCCGACCGGCACGTCGGCCACCGAGACCACCACCACGTCCACCTCGGCCCCGGAGACCACCACCTCGGCTGCCGAGACGCCCGCGCCGGAGTCCGGTGCCGCCGAGACCCCGGTGACCGTGACGGTCACCGAGACCTCGACCGGCTAGGTCTTCACCCGCTGGACACAGAAACGGCGCCCACCTCCCCCGAGGATGGGCGCCGTTCTTGTCGGGCTTACTGGCCACGTCGGCGGTGCCGACTACAGGCCTAAGTCGCGGCCGATGATCTCCTTCATGATCTCGGTGGTGCCACCGTAGATCGTCTGGATGCGCACATCGACGTAGTCCTTGGCGACACGGTATTCGTTCATGTAGCCGTAGCCGCCGTGCAACTGCAGGCAGGCGTCGATGACCTTCTTGCCGAGCTCGGTGCACCACCACTTGGCCTTGGCCGCCTCGACGGCGGTCAGTTCCCCGTCGACGACGGCGCGCAGGCACCGGTCCACATACTGCTCGGCGATATCCAGCTCGGTCTCCAGCTCGGCCATCACGAAGCGGCTGTGCTGGAAGCTTCCGATCGGCTGTCCGAAGGCCTTGCGGTCCTTGACGTACTGCAGGGTCTCGTCGAATGTGGCCCGCGCCCCGGCGACACCGGCGATGGCGATCGAAAGCCGTTCGGAGGGGAGGTTCTTCATCAGGTGGTAGAAGCCATGACCCTCGGTACCGAGCAGGTTGGTCGACGGCACCCGCACATTCTCGAAGTTGAGCTCGGAGGTGTCGGCGGCATGCTGGCCCATCTTGTCGAGCTTGCGTCCGCGGGTGAAACCCTCCATATCGCGCTCCACCACCAGCAGCGAGAAACCCTTGTGGCCGGCCTCCGGATCGGTGCGGGCCACCACGATCACCAGGTCGGAGTTGATACCGGCCGAGATGAAGGTCTTGGAGCCGTTGATGATCCAGTCGTCGCCGTCGCGGACCGCGGTGGTGCGGAGACCCGCGAGGTCGCTTCCGGCGCCGGGCTCAGTCATCGCGATCGCGCCGATCAGCTCGCCACTGGTGTAGCCGGGCAGCCAGCGTTCCTTCTGCTCATCGGTGGACAGCGACCGGAAATACGGCCCGACGATATCGTTCTGCAGGCCCAGAAAGGGAGCGGCCTGGCCGAACCTGGCGATCTCCTCGGCGATGACGGCGTTGAACCGGAAGTCGTCAACCCCTCCGCCGCCGTACTCCTCGGGCATGTTGAACCCGATCAGCCCGTAATTGCCCGCCGCCACATAGGCTTCGCGGTCGACGAGGCGGTTCGCTTCCCACTTCTCGACATTGGGCAGACATTCCTTCTCCAGGAACTGCCTTGCAGTCTCCCGGAACTGCTCGTGCTCAGACTCGAATACCAGTCGTTTCATGATTCTTTCGCTTACCTAGCCTTCCATACCGGCTCGCGCTTCTGCGCGAAGGCCAACGGTCCTTCTTGTGCATCCTCGGTCTTGAGCAGGGTCGCGAACTCGCCGAAGGTCTGCTTCCAGAACGGTTCGTCGGCGGCGACGATGCCGTCGATGGCGCCATAGGACACCCGTTTGCTGGCACTCACCGCCAGCGGTGCGTTCACCGTGATCCGTTCGGCCAGCGCCAGAGCCGCATCCAGCACCGTGCCGTCGGGCACGACCTGGTTGATCAGGCCCCACCTGAGTGCGTCGGCCGACGAGAGCGGTTCCCCGGTCAACACGAGTTGCAACGCCACCTTCTTCGGTAGTTGCTCGACGATGCGGAAAACCCCACCGGCACCGGCGATCAGACCCCGCTTCACCTCGGGCAGACCAAATTTGGCGCTTTCCTCGGCGACGATCAAGTCGCTGGCCAGAGCCAGCTCGGTACCACCACCCAGGGCGGTACCGTTGACCGCCGCGATGGTGGGCTTGTCGATGAAATGACGCGCATACCCGGCGAAGTTCCACTCCGGGTGATCGGGGTGGAAGACACTTTCCCCACGAGAAATCGCCTTGAGATCCGCACCGGCACAAAATGATTTGTCGCCCGCACCGGTGAGGATGACGGCCCGCACCTCCGGGTTGTCCTGGGCGGCGGCCATCGCGTCACCGACCGCAATGGACACTGCCGCGTTGACGGCGTTGCGGGCGTCTGGCCGGTTGATCGTGATGATCTGGACATTTCCGCGCTGCTCTACCAGCGCACCCGGCTCGGTCACAGCAACTCGAGGATGGTCGCGTTCGCCTGGCCGCCGCCCTCGCACATGGTCTGCAGACCGTACTGGATGTTGTTGTCCCGCATGTGATATAGCAGCGTGGTCAGGATGCGGGCGCCGGAGCCACCAAGCGGATGGCCCAGCGCGATGGCGCCCCCGTTCGGGTTCAGCTTGCTCTCGTCGGCACCGATATCCTTGAGCCAGGCCATCGGAACCGGGGCGAACGCCTCGTTGACCTCGAATACACCGATCTGGTCGACGCTCAGACCGGATTTGGCCAGCGCCTTCTGGGTGGCCGGGATCGGCGCGGTCAGCATGATGACCGGGTCGGCACCGGCGAGCACCGCGGTGTGCACCTTCGCAATGGGCTTGAGGCCCAGTTCTTTTGCCTTCTCGGCCGAGGTGATCAGCAGCGCAGCCGAACCGTCGGAGATCTGGCTGGAGTTACCGGCGTGGATCACGCCGTCCTCCTTGAAGGCGGGCTTGATACCGGCCATGGACTCGACCGTGCCGCCGCGGCGGATACCGCCGTCTTCGAGAACCGTGGCCTTGTTGCCGTCTGCGTCGGCGACATTGATTCCCACGATCTGGTCCTTGAACACGCCGGAATCCTGTGCAGCAGCTGCCTTTTCGTGCGAGTATAGGGAGAACTCGTCAAGTTCGGTACGCGACAGACCCCACTGCGAGGCGATCATCTCGGCGCCGATACCCTGGTTGGGCACCGTGTTGTCGTAGCGGGCCAGGAACTCCCCGGGGAACGGGTTCCCGCCGGTGGACACCGAGGCTCCCATCGGAACCCGCGACATGCTCTCGACCCCACCGGCCACGACGGCGTCGTAATGACCCGCGACGACACCGGCCACCGCGAAGTGCAGAGCCTGCTGGCTGGAGCCGCACTGGCGATCGATCGTGACACCGGTGACCGTCTCGGGCCAGCCCGCCGTCAGCGCGGCGGTGCGGGCGATATCCATGGTCTGTTCGCCGACCTGCCCGACACAGCCCCAGATGACATCGTCGACGAGCGCGGGATCGATCCCGGCGCGCTGCACCAGGCCGTTGAGCACCTGGGCGGACAGCTCGGACGGGTGCACACCGGACAGTGCTCCGTTGCGCTTGCCGACTGGTGAGCGAACTGCCTCGACGATGACCGCTTCAGCCATGAACTTCTCCTTCAAAGGTCGTTTGGGGCTATATATAGGTGAAGGTAGAGCAGAAGGTTTACTAGGTCAACCTACTGGTTGGTAGATGGTGGGCGAAACTCGCGTACCCGGGGTTCGCGCGGCACGGATAGCCCCGGGTACGCGGGTTTCGTCGACACAGATGCAGACCAGCGGTTTGCCAACATGGTTTACTGAGTTGAATACCTGTTCACCGTTCAGTCTTCGAGGAGCCCCACCGTGGCCGGCAGCACCCCGCTCTCACCGATGATCGGCCGCAATGCCGTGCCCTCGGTGGCCGGTGCGCCCATCCGCTCCCCCAAGACCGCCGAACTGGTGGCCGGCACCCTGCGCCGGATGGTCGTCGACGGCCAGCTCAAAGAGGGTGACTTCCTGCCCAACGAGGCCGAGCTGATGGCGCACTTCGGGGTCAGCCGGCCGACGCTGCGCGAGGCGGTCCGGGTGCTGGAGTCCGAGCGACTGGTCGAGGTGCGCCGCGGGTCGCGCACCGGTGCCCGGGTCCGCGTGCCCGGCCCGGAGATCGTGGCCCGCCCGGCCGGCCTGCTGCTGGAATTGTCCGGCGCGACCATCGCCGATGTGATGACTGCCCGCGCCGGGATCGAGCCGATGGCCGTGCGGCTGCTCACCGAGTCGGGCAGTACCGAGGCGTTCGACGAGCTCGACACGATGATCGCCGAGCATGTCCCCTCGGGCCGGGGGACCGGCCGGATGGCCGAGACCACCGGCGACTTCCATCAACGCGTCGTGGAGCTGTCCGGCAACGCGACGCTGACGATCATGGCCGGAATGCTGCATGAGATCACGGTGCGCCACACAGCCTTCGCCATGAAGGAGAACCGGCCGTTGTCCAAGTCGGACTACGACCTGCTGATGCGCTCCTACCGCCGGCTGATGACGCTGATGCGCTCGGGTGACGGCGAGGCCGCCGAGGCACACTGGCGCCGGCATCTGGACACCGCCCGCGAACTGCTGCTGAAGGGTATGGAGTCGGTCAAGGTGCGCGACGTGATGGGTTAGCGACCACGTCGTACACCGGGACCGTGTCATCCCAGGGCTGGCGGGTCACCATGTCGGCGACCTTGACGTAACCCCGCTCGAACTCGCCGGTGGCCGCGTCGACGAGGCGGTACTGCTGGGTCTGTCGGTGGATGGGCTGCGCGTCGAGCATGACGATGCGCACCTCACCCGGCTCGAAATGACAGCGCGACTGCAGCGCCGCGACCAACTGCTCGTTGCTCATGTGCCCGTCGCCGAAGTTCCAGCCGATCGCGGTGGACACGATGCGCTCGCCGTCGGTCAGCGTGTAGCCGTCCTCGTTGCACCCGGCCATCGCGCGGTGCGCGAGGGTGAACAGCGCGCGACCGTGGGTGTTGAAGGAGCGGAAGGCGTAGCCCATGTACATCGGGATCTGCGCGGCCTCCTTGCTGCCGTAGAACTTCTCCAGCTGGGCGGCGGGCATGCTAGCGATCGCGACGACACCCGCGGCGATCTTCGCGTCCGCCGACGGTTTGATGCACCACAGCGAGGTGTCCCAGTTACCCGCGTAGTAGCGCATGCCGGGCAGGAAGGACACCTTGCGCGGGAACAGGTTTCCCAGCACGACAGTGCCTGCGACGACGGCGAACAACAGCAGCGGCCACGGGCTGTTGAGATCAGCCAGACCGATCTGGGCCTGCCCGACGAACAGCGTCAACACGCTGAACATCATGAAGACGTTCCACTCCAGCGGCACACCCATCGGGATGGAGCTCAGGATACCGAAGTGGAACACCAGCATGATGAACGCGGCGATGGCACCGACCGTGCCGCCGTGGCTGAAGAACAACACCAGCGGCACCAATCCCTCGACGGCGGTGGAGAAGTGCCCGATGAAGCGGGACCGCCATCCGGGCCGCAGGTCCTCGGGGAAGTGCTCGAAGAACTTCCGTTTGATCGCGGGTGATCGGAAGATCGGGTTGTTGCTCATCATCGTGGAGATGACGAACGGGAAGTGCTTGTTCAGCTTTGAGGTCGCCGCGCCCAACCAGATGACCAGGCACACCAGTTTGGCGGCGATGACGATGTCGGCGCCGCTGAACAGAAAGCAGAACGCCAGCGAACCGTAGACCTCGCCGCGGGCCGCCAAGAAGATGACCTTGTCGCGCAGGCCGGCCAATGCCAACAGGGCCAGGATGGTCGCGGTCTGCCAGACCGGCAGGACGCCGACGTCGGTGCCCAGTTCGGGGATGGGGCCGGTGCCCTGGGAGAACAGGGCGATGACGAGCATCACCAGCAGCGCGCCGTAGAGCGCGACGTCAACCGGCCCGCGGGTGTCTCCCTTGGTCAGCGGGATCCGGTTGGGCCAGGGTGGCAGCCGAATCGTCTTGGGCCGCAACCAGTACAGGATGGAACCCATCGGCGGGAAGAACCGGTTGTTCAGTGGCCCGAACCCGCAGCCGAGGCCGACGACCTCGAACAGCATCGTGTAAAAGACGACCTTCTGATAGAGGATCGGCTCGGCGTACCAGGCGCCGACGTCGGTGAACCCGCCGAGGCCGTCGGTGGTGGCGAGCACCAGCACCCAGGCCACCACGATGTAGGCGAGGATCTTGAGGACGTAGAACAGGTGCAGCGCGACCGGGGTGCCGAAGCCGACCTCGGCCCAGTGCCGCGCCATCGGCCGGATCCGCTCGGCGCGGGTGCCCTTGCTCCACTCCTCGAAATCGATCACGGGAGTGTTCTGCTTGAGGAATCCCATCCGATCAGACTAGAACGTGTTCTAACTCCCCTTGCGCGAACAGACGCAAAACTGCCGGATTTACGTCGAAATCTGCAGTTTTGCGTCTGCTCGCCGAACTACGAGGTCTTGGCGGGCGGCCGGAAGAAGATGACCAGCTGGCCGATGCCGCCGGCCAGACCCAGACCGACCGCGATGGCCAGACCGCACCAGCCCGACAGCCAGGTGACATCGGGGAACAGCAGGTGATCCAGGCTGTAGCGGCCCGGGCCGGTGCCGGCGATGGCCACCGCGGCGACGGCTAGCACCAGGTTGTACTCCCAGCCCTCCTTGACGATGAAGAAACCGTTGTGCCGGTGCACCGTCCAGGCGGCCACCAGCATGAGCGCGACGAATCCGGCGGCCGGGACCGGGGTCAGCAGGCCGAGGGCCAGGCCCAGGCCGGCGGCGATCTCGGTGCTGGCCGCCACCCGGGCGTGGAACAGGCCGGGCTTCATGCCGATGCTGTCGAACCAGCCCGCGGTGCCGGGGATGCGCCCGCCACCGAAGAACTTGTTGTAGCCGTGAGCGGCCATGGTCAGGCCGAGGACGACCCGCAGGATGAGGAGCGCAATATCTTGAGAAGGATCAGCCACGTGACAGAACTTAGGCCATATGTCATGTCGCCGCCCACCCCCCGTCCACGCTGAGCACCGCACCATGGATATTGGCGGCGTCATCACCCGCCAGGAAGACGACGGCGGCGGCCACCTCTTCGGGGGTGCTCATGCGTCGGGACGGGATGCGGGCCAGCACGGGAGCGACGTGGTCGGCGGACTCGGCGGCGCGTTCGGTGGCGATCGGGCCGGGCGCGACGGCGTTGACGCGGACCCCGAAGGGGCCGTACTCGGCGGCCCAGGATTTGGTCAGCGAGTGCACCGCGGCCTTGGTGGAGTTGTACAGCGCCGATTTGTCACCGCCGATCAGTCCGGTGATGGACCCGATGTTCACGATGGCTCCGCGCCCCCGGTCGGCCATGCCCGGGGCCAGTGCCCCGGCCAGCAGGAAGGGCGCGATGACGTTGGCCTGATAGGACTCGAGCAGTGTCTCTTCGGAGATGTCGGCAGTGGGTTCCGGAGTGGACCAGATGCCGGCGTTGTTGACCAGGATGTCGACCGGGCCCGCCGCCGCGGCCATGGCGCGCACGGCACCCTCCCCGGCACCCAGGTCGGCCGCGATGAAGACGGCGCTGCCACCGGCGGTGGCGATATCCGCAACGACGGCTTCACCGCGTTCGGCGCTTCGACCGGTGACGATGACGTGCGCGCTCTCGGCGGCCAACGCATGGGCGATGGCGACACCGAGACCGCCGGTGGATCCGGTGACCAGTGCTGTGCGGCCTGCAAACCGCGTACTCTTTGGACTCATGAGTCCATATGTAGGCCGATAAAAATGGACCTGCAAGTCCAAAAATTGACCCGCAAGGGCGCGGCCACCCGACAGCGCATCGTCGAGGGCGCCGCCGCCGAGATCCGCGACCGCGGCATCGCGGCCACCACCCTCGATGACATCCGGGCCCGCACCACCACGTCCAAGAGCCAGCTGTTCCACTACTTCCCCGGCGGGAAGGAACAACTGTTGCTGGAGGTGGCCCGTCATGAGGCCGACCAGGTGCTGGCCGATCAGCAGCCCCATCTGGGCGCGCTCACCTCCTGGGCGGCCTGGCAGCGCTGGCGGGACGCGGTGATCGACCGGTATCGCCGACAGGGCCAGAGCTGCCCGCTGAGCACCTTGATGTCCGAGATCGGGCGCAGCACCCCGGGCGCGCAGGCCGTCACCGACACCTTGCTGCGCCGCTGGCATGGTGAGCTCACCGCCGGTGTGCGGGCTATGCAGGGCCAAGGCAAGGTCGATGCCCGTATTGATGCGGCACACGCGGCGGCCGCGCTGCTGGCCGGCGTCCAGGGTGGTGTCGGGATCCTGGTGGCGACCGGCGACATCGGGTATCTTCAGGCGGCATTGGACGTCGGCATCGCGAACCTGCGGGCCGGCTGATGGGCGAGATCATCCGGTCGACGCCCGAGATCGGTTATCTGACACCCGAATTGTTCGCCGATCTCGGCATCTCGCAGACGGTCACCGCCGGGGCCACCGTGTACGTCTCCGGGATCGCGCCGCTCACCGCCGAACTGGACGTGGTGAGTACAGACCTCGCCGAGCAGCTGGCCTTCGTGCTCGACGTGCTGGACCGTTCGCTGATCGCCGCCGGCACCGACCGGACCCGCTTGGTGGCCTGGACCATCTACGCGACCGATCTGCAGGCACTGTCGGGATGCCTGCCCCTGCTGCGTGATTGGGTCGGCGAACACCGGCCCACCAGCACCTGGATCGGCTGCGCGGGATTCATCCACCCCCAGCAACTTCTGGAGCTCACCGCCACCGCACACCTGTGATTTGTGGAGTTCCCGTAGGAAGGAGTCCGACAAAAACTCCTCAAATCGCGCGTGAGAATCGCCCGATGTACTCATCGATATCGCCGATCGCCGACTCGGCCGCGAACACACTGATGCTGACCGTGTCGCCCACGCCGGTCACACAATGTGTCAATCCCACCATCGGCGAGAGCCCGGGGAAGGCCGCGGCCATCCGGACCGGTGCACCGCCGAAGGAAAAGTCCGCCGCCCCGCAGTTCACGCTCGAGACCACCGCGTTGCCGGTCACCTCGGCCGGCCGGACCGACGGATCGAACTGGCCTATCCCCCAGCGCAACAACGGCGCCGGGGTGGCCGCGAACGCCCGTTCGGCGGCGAGCATCGCCGGGTGCGCGGCCCGTGCGCGCCGGTCGGCCAGATCCGCGGCGATCGCCTCCCGGCGCTGCGGCACCGCGAGTTCCGGGCGCAGGCCGATGCCGACGGTTCCGAAGTGGTTGTAGGCCCGCCGCGGGCCGGCCTTGGCCATGGTGACCTCAGCACCCAGCGTCGACGTGTCCTCACCGAGCGCGGTCAACTGCGCGGCCAACGCCGCGGAGATCGCCGCCAACGCGCTCACCGTCACCGTCGCACCGGCCAGTTGAGCCCGGTCCAGCACGATGGTCCGCATGGTGCGCGTCCCGGTCGGCTCGTCATTGGTCCGCAACGGCCGTCGCGGCGGCGTCGCGGCCGGCACTCGACCGGTCTCGGTGTCGTGCAGCAGGTTCCGGTGCGCGCGGGCGGCCTGCACACTGCGCCATGCCAGCAGCACCGGGTGGCCGTACATCGGGGTCACCGGCGCCACCTGCACGGCACCACCGAACATCATGGCGGCCGGGCCGCAGGTCCGACCACCGCCGCCGAGCGCATGGGTGATCTGCAACACCGCCACCGTCGCCGGTCCCACCACGCCGGGCACACCGTCGACACCGGGAAATACGTAGAGCCGCCAGGGAATCTCACGCGGATCGAGTTGATGGTCGACCAGCCCGGTCACAGCGGCAAGACAGTCGGCCCACGACAGCCCCGCATCGTGCACGGTGAACCCGGCAGCGTCGACCCGGAACGGCACCCACGCCGGGTACCGCCACCGGGACTCGTCGCCGATGCGCTGCGAAAGATCCGGGCTGGTGCGCGCATTGGTGATCAGTTGGGCGATGGCCGCATCGAGGTCGGCCGGTACCCCCTCGAAGGCATACAGCAGGAAGGTGTCATTGGGCATCTTGGCCGACATCCAGAACATCTGGGCGTCGGCCGCGGTCAGCCGGTTAGCGGGCACTTCCGATGAAGTCCAGGATGCGTGCCGCGGTGGCCTCCGGTCGGTCGAGCTGCAGAAAGTGTCCGCCACCGTCCACCACATGGGCCGCACTGCCGTCGGGCAGCACCCGGCGCACCCATTCGAGGTAATCCGATGACGCGCAGCCATCTGCGCTGCCGTGCAGGTAGAGCGTCGGCAACACCGGGGACTGCAACCACAGTTCGTGCAGGTCGGCGTAACGCTGCGGTGGTGCGCTGTTGCGGACCGTGGCCCGGTAGTAGCCCAGCGCGGCCGCCCAGTTCGCCGGGGTACCGATGGCGTCCAGCACCCGTCGCGCGTCGTCGGCACCGTCGTACCCCGGCGACCAGTCGCGCCACAGCTTCGGGACGATCCGCGCTGCGGATTGCTCCGGGAGCCAGGGCAATTGGAAGAACATGATGTACCAGCTGCGCAGCAACTGCCGCGGCAATCGGGCAGCCAACCGGCCGGCCTGCGGCACGCGGCCCAGCGGCTGGAACGCGGCAGGCAACGGCACCGACATGACGACCGCCTTGCTGAACGGATTATCCGGCAGCGCAGCGATACCGGCGCCGGCGATCGCGCCCCAGTCGTGACCGATGAACACATCGCGTCCGGTGGGCCCGGCGGCCTCCAGTACCCGCAGCGCGTCATCCATCAGAGCTCCGACGTGATAGCTGCCCGTGGCCGACAGCGATGACGGCGCGTAACCCCGCATGAACGGTGCCACCACCCGCCAGCCGGCGTCGGCCAGCCGCGGTGCCACCTCACGCCAGCCGTGCGCGGTATCGGGAAAACCGTGCAGACACACCGCGATCGGCGCGTCGACGTTGTCCCAGTCACCCCAGGTCAGGGTGCGCAGCGTGACATCGTCGGTGACGACCTCGATGGCCATCGGGTTACACCGGGTCGAAACCGGAGATCAACCAACGGTCGCCGTGGCGCTCCATCGTCACCCGCACGCTGGAGGCGGTGTCGGTCGGGGCGTCCGCGCCGACGACGACGGTCTGGTTGACGAACACCAGCACGACGGCGTTGGTCGGATCCGCCGATACCGACGCGGCGGCCGGAACGGTTGCCACCGCGGAGATCTGCTTCTCCTGGGCACCCGGGATGACGACGTTGGTGGTCAGGTCGGTGTAGGCCTCGGCGAACGAACCGGTCAGCAGGCCGCGCGCATCGGTGAGCTGTTGTTCGACGGTATCGGGCTTGTACGACAGCAGCGCTATGGTGCTGTCGCGGGCCACCTGCACGGTCTCGATGCGGGCGAGGTCCCCGTCACGCACCGAATTGTCCTCGTACTTCAGGTAACCGGCGACCAGGCCGAGAATGAGCGCCAGGCCCGGCAGGATGCCGTAGGCCAACACACGACCCCACTGGATGCCCTGCTTGACCGGGGCAGGATCCACCGTGGCCTCTTCCGGCGCTTCGGCCGGTTCGGTGCTCTCGACGGTGTCGTCGAGTGCGACCGCGGTCGATTCGACGTCGGTGGCTTCGGTTTCGGGCTTGTTCTCGGTCACGGCACGAACTCCACGTTGGCGACCTTCACCTGGTCGTCGCCGACATCCTGCACGGTGACACGCATGCGCCACAGTCGTGGTTGCTGTTCGGCGGCACCGGCATTGGAGGTCTGGACGGTCACCGCGACCAGCACCCTGGCCTCGGCATCGGTGTCGGATTCCAGGCCGGCCTCGGTGACCGAGCCGACCGATTTGGACTGGGCCTGCTTCACCACATCGATGAACGGTGCGGCGCGCTGCTGGAAATCGTCGTAGAACGTGCCGGTGGCCGAGTCCAGTATGCGTTGCACATCGGCCTCGGCATGCTCCCAGTCGATGGTGGTCAGGTTGATCGCCCCCTGGCGGCCGACCTGAAGGAACAACTCGCGTTTGGCGTCGAGCTGCTGGGACTCATAGGTCCGGAACCCCAGCCAGCCGACCAGACCCGCCAGCGCGACCACCACGACCAGCCCGAGAATGGTCGCCAACTGCAGGTGCGATCGCCCACCGTCGTCCGCGTCGGCCACACCGGTCGCCTCGTCAAAGTCCTCGACATCCTCGACTTCTTCGGCCGCGACATCAACCTCGGCGAGGGCGTCGTCGGTCGTCGGTGAGGTGTCTTCTGCGGACTCGCTTACCGCCCCGGTGGGGGTAGCAGCATCGTCTGCCATGTTTGCTCCTCGTTCGCGGTGCGGGCCAGATTCGACTGGGTGTATATCTGCCCGTCCGGTCCAACGTACGTGCCGCTTGCCGGGTCGTATTCAGCGGCCGCGAGCGGCGGCGGTTCCGCCGCCGGCGCGAGTGCTGTTTGCGCAGGCTGCTGGCCCGGGCGCAGCTGCGGGACGGCTTGGCCCGACAGTGTGGCGTTCGGGTCGCCCTTCCAGTTGGTGCCGTCGTTGAGCGGCACGTAGGTCTCATTGCTCTCGCACATCGCGGCGCTGGGGGCACGCTTGCCGGGCACCGTGACACACGGCAGGTTGCGGGCGCCGCGCACGTTGTTCGGCGAGTCCTGCGGGATACGGCAGTACAGGTCGCCGGCCGGGCGGTCCGGATAGTCCTCCAGTGCGGCGACCCGCTGCTGTTGCGCAGGGAGGAAGCCGGTGGTGCACGGTCCGGGCAGGTTCAGATTGAGGTTGAAGTTCAGGTAGGCGCCCTTGTAGTCCTGCTTGGTGTGCCGGTTCGCGGTACCGGTGGCCTGTGTGGTGGCGGTGCCCTGCGGCAGCAGCACCAGCAGCTGTTCGATTGCCGGCTGGTAAGCGATGGCCACCTCGTTCACGTTGACCAGATTGGCCAACACGATGGGCAGTGTGGGCTGCAGCCGGTCCAGCAGGGCCCGGACCTCATCGGCGGCGCCGGGGCCGCGCTCAAGGATTCCGCGTACTCCGCTGTCGTGCTCACGCAGTTCGGCCGTCACGGTCGCCAGGTTGGAGGCCCACGCCTGGATGGAGCCGGCCGTGTCGGTCTGGCTGTCCAGCACCGGTTTCGACTGATCGATCAGCGCGGTCAACGGATCGAGGTTGGCCCGGGCGTCGATGGCCAACGCCGTCGAACCCTTCACCAGACGGTTCAGATCCGGGCCCAGCCCGCCGACGGCCAGGTAGGCCTCGTCGACCGCAGTGCGCAGGTTATCGCCCGGGATGGCCTGCAGCCCGCGGTTGGTGGCGTCGAGCAGGGTGTTGACGTCCATCGGCACCGACGTGCGATCCAGCGGGATGACATCCCCGTCGCGCAATTCCGGGCCGTCGGCGGTGCGCGGCAGCAGCTCGACGAACAGCTCACCGACCGCGGTCTGGCTGTGCACGGCCGCATCCAGATCGGCCGGAATCGGCACGCTGGAGGTCAGCGACAACGTCGCCTCGACGGTGCCCCGCTCGGTCAGTCCGACCTGCTCGACGCGGCCCACCTGAGATCCGCGGTAGGTGACATTGCTGCGCTCGTAGAGCCCACCGGTCTCGGGCAGCTCCAGGGTGACGCGGTAATGCCCGGCGCCGAACAACAGATTGGGCAGCCGCATGTAACTGAAGGCCATGATGCCGATGGCGATGATCGAGATGGCGATGAAAACGGCCATCTGCAGCAGGATTCTCTTGGTCAGTACCATGTCAGCGCCCCTGATCCCAGCGGTACGGCGCGACAAGCGGATTCACCGCGGTGTACGGACTGGGCAGCTGGCCTATGGTGCGGCCCCACTGCATCTCCAGCTCGGTGAGGTCGCCCTCCCACCGGGTACCGGTGAACAGCCCCTGATCCATTCGGCTGAGCGTCAGGTCGACGACCAGGGTGAGGTTGGCGTAGTCGCCACGCATCCAGTTGGTGATGGTTTCCTTCGGGAACGGGTAGGTGGTCAGGAAGCTCAGCCCGCGGGTGAGCGCCGGGCCCGCGTTGGCCAGCGATTCCAGGGTCGGTCCAAGGGCTTTCAGCTCGGCGACCAGAGCTTCGCGGGTCTGGTTGGTCGAGTCGGCGGCCAGCGCGCTGAACCGGCCCAGTTGCACCAGCGCCTCGGCCAGGGTGTCGCGCTGGTCCTTGAGCACCTCGAGGGCCTCCGGCAGCGTCTGCAATGCCTTGTCCACCACCGGCTTCTGCTCGGCGACCTGGCCGACCAGAGAGTTCAGACTCTCGGCCGCGGCGATGATGTCGTCCTTCTGGTCGTTGTTGTAGGCGATGAACTTGTCGAGCTGCTCGATCAAGCTGCGCAGATCGGCTTCCCGGCCGGTGAACGCCTGACTGAATGCCGCGGTGATGTCCTGGACGTTGCCCAGCCCGCCGCCGTTGAGCAGCAACGAGATCGCCGCCAACGTCTGCTCGGTGGTCGGGTAGGCACCACTGTTCTCCAGCGGGATCACCGATCCGGCCTGGAGCCGGCCCTGCGGCTCGGTCGGTGCCGCGAGCTCGATGTGCTGGGAACCCAGCAGGCTGGTCTGGCCCAGGGTCGCCGTCGCATTGGCCGGCAGCACCACATCCCCGTTGAGGCTCATGGTGACCAGTGCGTGCCAACCCTGCCGTTCGATGCCGGTGACATTGCCGACGGTCACATCGCCCACCCGCACCCGCGAGTTCGGGGACAGGTGGTCGATATCGGGCATCTGCGCCTGGACGGTGTACGCACCCGGACCACGGCCCTCCACGCCCGGCAGGGCAACGGAGTTCAGGCCCTTCCAAGAGCAGCCGGTGGCGGCGGCCGCGACGATCAGCACCGCGCCGACGATGCGTACGCGCATCATGATCCGGCTCCCGGCACCATCATTCCGGGCAACCCGGCGGCCGGGTTGGTGGGTGCGGCCATCTCCGCAGCCAGCGGCGGGCGGGGTAGCGGCGGGGCCGGGGTTGCCGGGGGTGCAGCGGGCGGCGGCGGACCGGCGGGCGGGATGTAGTCCGGACGCAGCCAATCCTCGCTCCAGGTCAGCTCATTCGGCCGGGCCGAGGCGGTGACGCCCAAGTTCTGCCCGATCGGCAGGAAGTTGTACTGCCGGTTCTTGACGATCGGTGCGAGGTACTGCACGCACAGCTTCGAGGACTGCTCGGCATTGAGGCGGGAGGCTGCCTGCACCGCACCGCACAGGAAGCTGATCGGGTTGGCGAAGTTGTTGATCACCGGGACGCTGGACACCGCGCCCTGGGCCGGTTGGTAGATGTTGATGTAGTTCTGGAAGCTGGTCGGCGCCACGTGCAGGAACTGCTTGACGTCGGCGAGGCTCTCGTTGAGCGCCGTGGTCACCCCGGCGAGCTTGTCCGATGTGGTGCCCAGGGTTTCGCGGTTGTCGGCCACGAAGTTCTGCACCAGGCCGACGGTGTCGGACAGATCCTGGATGGCCGTGCCGACCTCGTCGGGGTTGTCGGCCAATGTGCCGGTGACCGAGGCCAGGTTCTGGTTGAGCGCGCGCATCACATCGGTGCTGTCCTGCAGCGCCGACACCAGGATGGACAGATTCTTCACGGTGGCGAACACATCGGTGCTGTGATCACCCACCGCCGAGATCGCCTGGGACAGTTTGACCAAGGTGGCGCGGATATCCGCGCCCTGGCCGCGCAGGTTGTCCGCGGCGGTGTTGATGAACGCGCCGAGCTCGCTGACGCCGCCGGGCTCGGTGGGCTGCAGCGTCTCGGTGATGCGGTGCAACTGTTCGCGGATGTCGTCGTATTCGACCGGTACCACGGTGCGGTCCTGCGCGATGACGGCGTTGTCCTGCAGAACCGGCCCCTCCGAGTAGGTGGGGGTCAGCTGAATTGCCCGCGAGGTCACCAGCATCGGCGACAGGATCGCCGCGTTGACGTTCTCGGGCACCTTGTGGCTGCCGTCGTACCAGAACGAGATCTTGACCCGTTGGGGCTCGGGCTCGATCTTGTCGATCCGGCCCACCGGCACACCGAGGATGACGACATCGTCGCCGACGAAGATGCCGTTGCTGCTGTCGAAGTACGCGACGACATTGACCCGGTTCAGGGTGTCGGTGGTGCGTACCACCAGGTAGACACCGGTGGCCAAGATCGCCACGAGGACCAGGGCCAGCGTCGCGCGTCCGGCCGTGTACTTGGAAGGTGCGCTCACTGGCCCACTCCCGGTTGTGCGCCGCCGCCGTGCATCACGGGCTCACCCGGTGCGGGAACCAGCACCGGACCCGGCGGGGTCGGGGTCGAGGCGATGCCCGGCGGGGCGATCGCCGGCGGACCGGGCGGTGGTCCACCCGGGGGCGGCGCGGGCAGCGGCTCGCGGTACGGGTAGCAGCCCGTCGGTCCGGGCAACGGGATTCCCGGTGGGCCGCAACCCAGATCGCCTGGATTGCCGGTGATGGCGTCGGGCAGGTGCAGGCGCGGTTCGCCACCCTGACCGGTGCGCGGGTACGGGATCGGCATCGCCGGGGTGCCGGGCTGACCGACCTGCGGATCGGTGCGCTCCGAGGGCAGCAGGACATTCGGGTCCAGGCCCAGATCGGAGAATGCGGCGTCGATGAACGGCTGGACGAACTGGCCGGGCAGCAGGTTGGCCACATAGGACTTGAAGAACGGTCCGCCCGAGACGGATTCGCCGAGCGACATGGCGTAGTCACCGATCAGCTTCAGCGAGCGCTGCAGCCGTTCCTTGCGGTTGTCCAGGATGGTGAGCACCCCGTTGAGCTTCTCGATCGCCGGCTTCATGGTCTCGTCGTTCTCGGCGATGAAACCCTGCAGCTGCCGACTCAGGGCCGAGATGTTGCCCGAGATGGCGTCCAGCGCAGCGGTTTGTGTCTGCAGCTCGGCCAACAGCGCGTTGCTGCTGCGCACCAACGTGACGATCTGATCGCTGCGTTCGGCCAGCACGGTGGTGGCCTTGTTGGCATTGCCGAGCAGGCCGCGGAGTTCGGCGTCGCGTTCGTTGAGTGTCTCGGAGAACCGGGACACGCCCTCGATCGCGACCCGCAGTTCCGGCGGGGTGTCGGCGAACGTCTCGGAGAGCACCCGCAGCGAGTCGGAGAGCTGATCGGTGTTCAGCCCGCTGATGGTCGACGCCAGATCGCCGAGGGCATCGGGCAATTGGTACGCCGGGGTGGTGCGATCCATCGGGATGGTGACGTCCTGCCAGCCATCCCCACGCGGGGTGACCTCCAGATATTTGGTGCCGAGCAGGCTCTTGGTCTTGACGGCGGCCTCGCTGCGGTCGCCGATGCGCACGCCACCGTCGACCTGGAACTTCACCAGCACCTGCTGGCCCTGCAGCTCCACCCCCGAGACGTGTCCCACCCGCATACCGGAGACCTGCACCGCCGCGCCGTCGCGGATACCGCCGGCCTCGGCGAAGAAGGCGGAATACTCCTTGCCGCGGTTCAGGAACGGCAGCTTGTCGTAGTTCAGGGCACCCAGGATGATGGCGGCGACGATGGTCAGACCGACGGCGCCGATGACCAACTGATTGCGTTCAGCGAAGGACTTCATCGCGGGGTGCACCTCCCGCTGTTCTGCCCGGCCGCCTTCACATACACCGGCTGACCGCCCTTACCGTTGAGCTTCAGCACGATGTCGCACAGGTAGAAGCTGAAGAAGTCGCCGTAGATGCCCTGCCTGGCCAAGGCCTGATAGGCATCCGGCAACGTGTTGACCAGATTGTCGAAGTAGTCCGCATCGGCGACGACAATGCCTGCGGCACGGTCGGTTTCGGTGATGGTCTTGGCCAGCGGCGGCCGGGCCTCGGACAGCAGATCGGCGATACTGCCGGCCGCGGCGTTGACGTAGGCGACCCCGTCGGCGATATCGGTGCGGCGTTCGGCCAGCCCGTCGACCAGTTGGCTCAGCCCGTCGATGCCCTTGGCGAACTGCTCGTTCTGATCGCCGAGAGAACCCAGCACGGTGTTGAGGTTGACGATGACCTCTCCGATCAGCTGGTCGCGGTCGGCCAACGTGTTGGTCAGCGCAGCGGTCTGGTTGAGGAACGAGCCGATGGTGGCGCCCTGACCCTGCAGCGCACTGATCAGGGTGCCCGACAAACTGTTGATCTGGTCGGGCTCGAGGGCCTTGAACAGCGGCCGGAAGCCACCGATCAGCGCGTCCAGGTCGAGTGCGGGTGCGGTGCGGGCCAACGGGATCGTCGATCCCGGCTGCAGCCGGCCGGTGTCCCCGGCGCCCTCCTCCAGGCCCAGATACCGGCCGCCGATCAGGTCGTCGTAGCGGATGACCGCCCGGCTGCCCTGGGTCAGCACCACCGACGAGTCGGCGGTGAAGTTCACCAGCACGGTGCCGTCGTCGCGGATGTGCATTTCGCCGACCTTGCCGACCTCGACACCCGCGATCCGGACGAAGTCGCCGGGTTCCATACCGCTGGCATTGGTGAACTCGGCCTTGTAGGCCTGCTCGGTCTCACCGAACCGCAGCTGCGAGAAGATCGCGAACAGCCCGAAGACACCCAGCAGACACACTGCCAGGAAGATGGTGAGCCGCCAGATGGCGCCTCCCAAGTTGTCTTTCATGGCTTGCTTTCTCTCGTAGCGGTCAGGATGGCGGGCCGGGTGCCGCCGGCACCGGTAGCGGCCGCGGCGGCAGCGGGGTGGGCTGCACACCCGGGTTGGTCACGATGAACGGTTCCGACCCCGGGGGCGGCGGCCCCGGTTCGCGCGGGGCGCCCGGCGGCGGGGCCGGCGGTAGACCCGGCCACAGCGGGGTGCCGTCGGGTGCGTACAACTGCGCGCCGTAGGCCGGGGCTCCCGGGTACGGGATCGGTCCGATGGCCGGGCCGCCGAAGGTGTTCCGGATGCTCGGCGGTTCGGGCACCGCGCGGGTGACCGGCAGCCAGTTGCCGTAGATCGGGAAGGAGATGCCCGGGTTGGGCCGCCAGTCGATACCGCTGCCGAAGCCGGTGTTGGTGACCAGCTGGCGCACCGGCCAGTTCTCGTCGACGTTGGGCAGCGATCCGCAACCGGGCTTACCGCCCGGGCCGCCCTTGGCACCGACGATCGGCAGGTGCCGCGGGTAGGCGTACGGGTCGTCGCCGAGCATCAGCGCGGTATCCAGGATGAAGGACTTGCCGTTGCCACCGGTGGCGTCGTAACCGCCATGGTCGAGAAGGTATTTCGCGCCGGTCAACAGGCAGGTGTAGGACGGGCTGTACTTGAGCAGCAGATCGGTCGTCGGCTGCAGCGTGTTGACGGCCTTGATCAGGTTGGCCTGGTTGGGTGCGAGCAGTTCGATGCCGGTATTGGAAAGGCCGGTGGTGGCCAGCAGCAGCGCATCGAGCTGGCGGGCGTTGTCGCTGATGGTAACCGCGGTGGTGCTCGCCGCATCCAGGGTGGCCAGGATGTCTTGGGCGGCACCGCTGTACGCCTCGGTCGCGCCCCGCAGTGCCTGCCAGTCCTCGCGGATGGTGTCGGTGCGCGCGTTGAGGGCGAGCAGCACCTGGTTCGCGTCGGTGGTGGCGCGGCCGATGACCTCACCGCGACCGCGGACACCTTCGGCGAGTGCGGCCAGCGTGCTGTTCAACTTCGCGGTGTCCACCTGGTCGAGTACGCCGACCAGGTTCTCGAAGACGGTGTTGACCTCGACGGTGACGTTCTGGGACTCCAGCACCTGTCCGGAGCGCAGCCGTTCGGCGCTCGGGTTGTCCGGGTAGACCAGGTCGACGAACTTGGCGCCGAAGATCGTGGTGGACCGGATCCGGGCCTCGACATTGGCCGGGATGAACCGGATCTGGTCGGGGTCGATGTCCAGGCGCAGCTTCACCGGCGCGGCACTCTCGGTGTCCCCGCCGCTGATCGCCACGACCTTGCCCACCTGTACACCGCGCAGTTTCACCTTGGCGTTGGTCTCCATGACCAGACCGGACCGGTCCGAGGTCAGCGTGACCGGCACGTAGGTGCGCAGGCTGCCGGTGAACAGCGAGTAGGACAACCAGATCGAGCCGATGACGAACAGCACCAGCAGCAGTGTCCACCAGCCCGGTGCGATCCCTTTTTTGCGAGTCGTGGTTGCCATGTCACCCGGCCAGGTTGAAGTTGCCGGATTGTCCATACACCGCAAGCGAAATCAGCACGACGACAAACGCCGAGATCACCAGCGAGGTGCGCACCGCTCGACCGACCGCCTCACCCACGCCGGCCGGTCCCCCGCTGGCGGTGAACCCGTAATAGGTGTGCACCAGCATGATCACCACCGCCATGGCGATCGACTGGACGAACGACCAGATGAGATCGATCGGGTTGAGGAAGGTGTCGAAGTAGTGGTCGTAGACGCCACTGGATTGGCCGTAGATGACCGTCGTGCCGATCTTGGCCGCCCAGAACGACATCAGCACACCGACGCAGTACAGCGGGATCACCACGATGACGCCGGCGATCACCCGACTGGACGCCAGATAGGCGATGCTGCGGATACCGATGACCTCGAGCGCGTCGATCTCCTCGTTGATCCGCATCGCGCCGAGTTGGGCGGTGGCGCCGGCACCGATGGTCGCCGACAACGCGATCGCGGTGGTGGCGGGTGCGATGAGGCGGACGTTGAAGAAGGCCGAGGCGAAACCGGTCAGGGCCTCGACACCGATCTCGGAGAACTGGTTGTAGCCCTGTACCGCCACGAGTGCGCCGGTACTGACGGTCAGGAAGCCGACGATGGCGACGGTGCCGCCGATGATCGCCAAAGCGCCGGTGCCCAGGCCCATCTGCGCGATCAGCCGGATGAGCTCCTTGGGGTACCGGATGAATACATCGCCGATCGATACCAGGGTGCGGCCGAAGAACTGGGTCTGCTCACCGACCTGGTTCCAGCCGTCGACAACTCCGCCGACGCTGCGCCGGACCCGTCCACCCATCGTGCTCGTCACATCGTCGCCTTCACGCCCACGGCGGTGGCCACCACGTTGATGGCGAACAGCGCCATGAAGGTGAACACCACGGTCTCGTTCACGGCGTTGCCGACACCCGCCGGGCCGCCACCCACCGAAATGCCCTTGTAGCAGGCGATCAGGCCGGCCGTCAGACCGAACAGGGCGGCCTTGACCAGTGCGATCAGCACATCCGACGGGCCGGTGATCAAGGTCAGGCCCGCCACGAACGCACCCGGTGACACGTGCTGGACGTAGACGCAGAACAGGTAGGCGCCGGTGAGGCCGACCAGAACCACCGTCGCCGACAGCGCCAGCGACACCGTCGTCGCGGCCAGCACCCGTGGAATGACCAACGCCTGAATCGGATTCACTCCCATGACCCGCAGCGCGTCGAGCTCCTCACGGATGGTGCGCGCACCGAGGTCGGCGCACATCGCAGTGGCGCCGGCGCCGGCGATCACCAAAACCGTGACGATCGGCCCGATCTGAGTGACGGTGCCCAGCGCTGCGCCGGTACCGGAGAAGTCGGCCGCACCGAACTCGGTGAGCAGGATGTTGAAGGTGAAGGTCAGCAGGACGGTGTACGGGACGGTGAGCATCAGCGTCGGTAGCAACGAAACCCGTGCCACAAACCAGGACTGGAGGATGTACTCGCGCCACGCGAACGGCGGACGGAACATCAGGGTGAAGACGTCGAGCGTCATCGAGAAGAACCCACCGAAGGACCGCACGGGTTTGGCGACGATGTTCGGGATGGCGTCTTGCGCAGCCATCAGCGGGCCGATCCCGCGCTGCGCAATCTCCGCATTGCCATGCAATCCCTTCGACGTTGCCCGCTGCCGGCGGAGCCGGCATATCCCGCTCCGCCGGCGTAGCCGGCGTATCCCGCTGCGTGAGGACACGATATGGCCACAGGCCCCGCTTTGGATGCGGAAGAACGTACATAAGGAATTTCACAGCCACAACAGCTGTCACCCCTTGCCCGCAGCGCTGTCATGCGGTAACACCGCCGGAAGCTTTGCCGGTGACACCCAGCGCGCGCAGCGTGAAGCCCTCGACGCGGGCCCGTGACACCGGAATCTGTGCCGGATCGAAGATCCTGGCCGAGGTCAGCTCCCGGCTGACCAGCGCCGCAATTGCGATGGCGTCCGATTCCGGGTCGGCCAACGGAAACGAGCCGTCTGCTCGGCCGGCCACCAGGATGTCGACCAGCGACGATTCCCGCCGTGATCGAGATAGCTCGCGCGCCTCCCGGTAGCCCTTTGCCGAGCGCATCTCGTCACAATCGACCACTTCGAGGTAGCGGTGCAGGCTGGTATCGCTGGCCAGGGTGAACATCTGGTCCAGCCAGGCCCGCAGCCGCCCGGTCGGGTCGGGGGTGTGGGTGCCGGCGATATCGTCGAGCTTCGCTGCCAGCCGCTCGGTGACCTCGTGCAGCATCGCCAGGAACAGGTCGTCCTTGGACTGGTAGTGCCGGTAGAAGGCACGGCTGGAAACCCCGGCCCGGGTCAGGATCGCCGAGACCGGAACCGGCGCGTCATGCGGTTCGGCCAGGCACGCGAACGTTGCTTCGACAATACTGTCGCGCTCGGCGGCTCCAGGATCGTCGGTCGGCACGGTTCGCAGTCTAGAGACCGGGTTCGGCGCCCAACCGACCGGTCAGTAACGTGAGTCACAGGCCCCCGCCGGGAAGTCGAGAGGATGCCCGTGAGCACTGCAAACAGCACATCGCAGACCGTGACGTTCCGTGGTGTCGACGATCTGTCGCTGGTCGCCGACGAATGGAATGCCGACAACGTGACCGACGGATCGGGCCCCACGATCCTGCTGTTGCACGGCGGCGGCCAGAACCGGCACTCCTGGAAGAACACCGGGCAGATCCTGGCCGACCGCGGCAAGCACGTCATCGCCCTGGACAGCCGCGGGCACGGCGACAGTGATTACTCCCCCACCGCCAACTACTCCGTCGAGACGCTCAGCGCCGATACCCAGCAGGTACTCCTTCAGATCGGCAGGCCGGTGGTCCTCATCGGCGCCAGCATGGGCGGGCTGACCGGCATTCTTGCCGCGCATGAGGCCGGCGCCGAGGTGGTCACCAAGCTGGTACTCGTCGATGTCGTGCCGCGATTCGAGAAGGACGGCAGCGCGCGTATCCGCGATTTCATGTTCAATCACGTGCACGGCTTCGATTCTCTGGAGCAGGCCGCCGAGGCGGTCGCCGCGTATCTGCCGCATCGACCGAAACCACGTAGCGTCGACGGCCTGAAGAAGAACCTGCGACTGCGCGACGGTCGCTGGTACTGGCACTGGGATCCGGCGTTCCTGACCAAACCGGGTGATGATCCGTTCGCCCGGGTCGACATGTTGGAGTCGGCCGCCGAGAATCTGTCCGTGCCGATCCTGCTGATCCGCGGAAAGCTGTCCGATGTGGTGTCCGCCGAAGGGGTTCAGGATTTCCTGCAGAAGGTGCCCTCGGCCGAGTTCGTCGAGTTGACCGACGCCGGGCACACCGCCGCCGGTGACGACAACGACGCGTTCACCGAGGTCGTCGTGGCATTCGTCGACAAGGAAGAATGAGCACCATGGGCTGCTCGGGCTTCAATTTCCTGGAACAACCGGCACTGCCGGCTCCGCAGATGACCGAGGCGCAGGCCACCGAACTGCTGGCCACCCACTACGCGCTGCGCAAGGCAGTGAGATCGCTTGGCAGTCAGCAGGACTGCAACTTCACCGTCATCGAGGAAGGTGTGCCGGTGGCGGTGCTCAAGATCGCCAATCCGGCGTTCACCGAGCCCGAACTGACCGCCCAGGATGCGGCCGTCGAGCTGCTCGCCCGCGCCGAACCCGCACTGCGGGTGGCGGTCCCGCTGGACACCACCGACGGGCAGAAGTTCGCGGTCGCGGCGGTGGACTCGGGAGCCGGCCAGATCCGGCTGCTGCCTTTCCTGGCCGGCGGCACACTCAACGAGCGTGGACATCTGGCCCCGCCGGCGGTCGCCGCGCTGGGTGACATCGCGGGACGGGTGAGCCGGGCGCTCGCCGACTTCAGCCATCCCGGACTGGACCGGATCCTGCAGTGGGACCTGCGGTTCGGTGACCGTGTCGTCGACGAACTGATCGGCCACGCACCACGTCAGAACGACGAGATCCACGCGGCCGCCCGCGCCGCGTGGCAGCGCATCTCGGCAGTGGCCGACGAGTTGCCACAACAGGCGGTGCATCTGGACCTCACCGATGCCAACGTCATCGTGGGACCGTCGGGTCTACCGGACGGGGTCATCGATTTCGGCGATCTGTCGCGGACCTGGGCGGTATCCGAGATTGCGATCACGTTGTCCTCGGTGCTCGGCCACGCGGGCAATGACGCGACGTCGATCCTGCCGGGGGTCAAGGCTTTCCACGCGGTCCGGCCACTGCAGCCGGCCGAGGCGACGGCGCTGTGGCCGCTGCTGGTGCTGCGTACCGCGGTGTTGATCGTCAGCGGCGCCCAGCAGGGTGCCCTGGACCCGGACAACAGGTATGTCACCGAGCAGACCGAGGACGAGTGGCGGATGTTCGCCGCGGCAACGGCAGTCCCGATGGACGTGATGACCGCGTTGATCCTGGCCGAACTCGGCCTGACCGAGCCGTTACGCGAGCCCGAGGTCGACAACCGGCTGATCGCCGGGCTCGATCCGGACACCGTGCTGACGCTGGACCTGTCCGACACCCTCACCGATGCCGACGAGCTGGCTGCGGCAAGCGATGCCGCGCTGGTCATCACCAGGTACGGGAGGCCGCAGCTGGGCCGGGCCCCGCTGCTGTCGGCGGACAGTCCGCAGGTCGTGGCCACCGGTGTCGGGTTGTGGCCGGCGTCGACGACGCGGGTGCTCGCGCCGTGGGACGGTGAGGTCGTCGACCGCACCGACGACCGGATCACGCTGCGGGGGCTGGATTTCGAGCTGACATTGACCGGGGTCGAGTCGAGTACCGCACCGGGTCATGTGCACGCCGGTGAGCATCTCGGGGTGATCGGCGCGCGCCGGTGGACGCAGCTGGCGGTGCGTCCGGCGGGCGCACCGGTGGCTCCGCCGTTCACGACAGCCGAGCTGGCCCCGGGCTGGCTGGCGTTGTCCTGTGATCCGCGAACGGTGTTGGGGCTGGAGATCGAGGACGAGGCTCCGCAGCGGGATCTGCTGGCTCGGCGCGACGAGAGTTTCGCCTCGGTGCAGGAGCGTTACTACCGCAATCCGCCGCAGATCGAACGCGGCCACCGGCACTACCTGATGTCCACCGCGGGCCGGGTGTACCTGGACATGGTCAACAACGTCACGGTGCTGGGTCACGCCCATCCGCGGGTTGCCGACGCGGCGTCGCGGCAACTGCGCCGACTCAACACCAACTCGCGGTTCAACTATGCGGCGGTGGTGGAATTCAGCGAGCGGATCGCGGCCACCCTGCCCGAACCGTTGGACACCGTGTTCCTGGTGAATTCCGGTTCGGAGGCCAGCGATCTGGCGATCCGGTTGGCCACCGCGGTCACCGGCCGACGCGATGTGATCGCGGTGCGCGAGGCCTATCACGGCTGGACGTACGCCACCGACGCGGTGTCGACGTCGACCGCGGACAACCCGAATGCGTTGGCCACCCGGCCGGACTGGGTACACACCGTCGAGTCGCCGAACAGCTTCCGGGGCAAGTACCGGGCCGCCGAGGCCGGGCGGTATGCGACCGATGCCGTCGCGCAGATCGAGGCGATGACCGCGTCTGGCCGGCCGCCGGCCGCCTTCATCTGTGAACCGGTGTACGGCAATGCCGGCGGGATGGCGCTGCCCGACGGGTATCTGGACCAGGTGTACGGCGCCGTGCGCGCCGCCGGCGGGGTGGCCATCGCCGATGAGGTGCAGGTCGGTTACGGCCGTCTGGGCCACTGGTTCTGGGGTTTTCCGCAGCAGCAGGTGGTGCCCGATATCGTGTCGGTGGCCAAGGCCACCGGCAACGGGTATCCGCTGGGGGCGGTCATCACCACCCGCGCCATCGCCGAGGGTTTCCGTTCGCAGGGCTACTTCTTCTCGTCGACCGGCGGCAGTCCGCTGTCGTGTGCGATCGGGCTCACCGTGCTCGACGTGCTGCGAGACGAGGGTTTGCAGGACAACGCATTACACGTCGGCGGGCATCTCAAGTCACGGCTGGAGGCGTTATCCCAGAAGCATCCGATCATCGGGACCGTGCACGGGATGGGCCTGTATCTGGGGGTGGAGATGATCCGCGACCCGGACACGCTGGAACCGGCCACCGAGGAAACCATGGCGATCTGTGAGCGGATGCTGGAGTTGGGTGTGGTGATCCAGCCGACCGGAGATCACCAGAACATCCTGAAGACCAAGCCGCCGTTGTGCATCGACATCGACGGTGCGGACTTCTACGTCGACATGCTGGACCGGGTGCTGACCGAGGGGTTCTGACGCGCGAGCGACCGTGTCAGTACGTCGACACGCCGTATCCAGTGACGGTTTGCGGTCGCTCGCCACTCAGCTCAGCCCTTCTCGGCCTCTTCGAGCCGCTGGTGCAGCCGGGCCCGGATGTCCTCGGGTGTGTAGGACGTGCGGATGCGTTGATCACGCGCGACCAGCACACCGCCGGCCACCACCCCGGCGACACCGGCCAGCCCGACCCACTTCCAGATGCTTCGCATGCAGCGATTGTGCCTAAGCTGCCCGGGTGGACGCACACACGGTGGATCTGACCCGCGCGCTGGCCGAAACCCGTACCGGGGACATCTGGCTGTTCCGGGGCGGCTCCGGGCCGGACCGGGCGATCCAGACACTGACCAACGCGCCGGTCAACCATGTCGGGATGACGGTGGCGATCGACGATCTGCCGCCGCTGATCTGGCATGCCGAACTCGGCCAGAAACTGCTCGACCTGTGGACGGGGACCCATCACCGCGGTGTGCAGCTCAACGATGCCCGCGAAGTCGTCGAGCGGTGGGTGCACGAGTACGGGCAGCGCTGCTGGTTACGGCAACTGACCCCGCCGGCCGACCGTGCGCAGGAGGACAAGATGCTCAAAGTGGTGGCCCGGATGAACGGCACCGCCTTTCCGTCCACAGCGCGGCTGACCGGACGCTGGCTGCGCGGCCGGCTGCCGATCGTCAGCGATTTCACCCGCGGGCTGCCGATCGTTCACCGCAAGGTGCGCGAGTCCGCCGAACGGGACAAGGTGCGTCGCCGCTCGGCCGGGCTGGAGACGGCCTACTGCGCCGAGACGGTGGCCATCACCTACGAGGAGATGGGGCTCATGGCCACCGAGAAGCGCGAGAACTATTTCGACCCCGGCAAGTTCTGGAGCGGCGACACCCTGACGCTGGCGCCGGGGTATGCGCTGGGCGACGAGATCGCAGTCGCAGTCGAGTAGGGCGTTACTCACCCCAAATTACCGCGATGGGCGCATGCTGAAACAGTGCAGGTCCCCGCACTCCCCACGACGTTGCACGGTCAGCTCGCGCTGCTGACCTACGATCAGCGCCACCATCGCTTCGACGGGGAACGGCATTATCGCTACGGCTTGGCGCTGCGCGCGGCGATGCTGACCGACCTGTTCATCAGCGGGCATCTGCAGGACCGCGACGACCGGCCACACCCTGTTGAGGTGGGCCGTGTCGAGGATGCCGTGCTGCAGGCCGCCCTCGACGATGTCCGCCGGCACGGCTACGCCGACTGGCCCAGCGCCGTCGTGCACCATTCACACGAGTGGGCGCCGGAAATCGTGCACGACCAGTTGTCAGAGATTGGCTGGCTCCAGGTCGAACTGTATCGAAAACTTCGACTGCTCCCTGATTTTCGAGTGCGGCCTGCCGATCTGGAAGCTGTCGCCGCTCTGAGCGAACGCACCCGCGACGCGTTGCGGTGCGCGATCGACAATCGGGCCACCGACACCCGCCTGCTGGTAGTCGGGCTGCTCGGTACGCTCGGACAGCTGCCGACGGTGTTTCCGCATCGAGAGGCCAAACGCGGGCACACCGCGCTGTACGAATTGACCTACTTCGCCCCGCCGCCAATTGCTGCCCTGCTCACCATCATCGGGCGGGCACGCAGCGATCGAGATACCGCAGAGCACAACGGCGGCGGCTGACACATCAGGCAGGAGTCAATATCGGCGGCGTCCAGCTGCCGTCGAGGATCTCCGGACGCGGCCGGTACAGCCGGATCAGGTAGTTCCACCCCTCGGGGGTGACGATGGCATTCGGTGGGAGTTCGCCGTCGGTCGGAGCCACGAATCGCACCGTCACCGAACCGTCATCGTCGCGGTCCCAGTCCCAGGTACCACGCCAGTGTCCGGTTCGGGCGTTCGCGCATCGGACAGTTCGTCGCCCGGCACATCGCCCGCCGCACCGACCCGTATCTGTTCCGGCTTACCGGCGGCCGGATCAACATGGGCCCATCATCAATGCCCCGCTCGTCACCACCGGCGCGAAGTCAGGCAAGCGGCGCCAGGTGCAGTTGACGTACCTTCACGACGGTGCCGACATCATCCTGATGGCCTCGAACTATGGCGGTGCCAAGCACCCGCAGTGGTGTCACAACCTGAAGGCCAACCCGGACTGTGAGTTCGGCATGGAACCGTTCACCGCCGCCCAAGTCACCGATCCCGACGATTGCGAACGGCTGTTCAGCCTGGCTGAAAGGGTGTACGCCGGCTACGACGATTACCGGGACAAGACCGCCCCGGCCGGTCGGCAGAACCCGATCTTCCGGCTGACGCCGCGCTGAGAGTCGTTGCACCGCGCGCAATGTCAGGCTGACAGCCTCGACAGCCCTCATATATCGATGACGAGGCTGTCAGCAGTACATTGCGATCCGCCCGCCACAGATCCGTAGCCGCCCCGTCGCGTCCTGGTCAATCACCGTCGGATGCTTCTGCCTGTCGGAGCGCTTCGATTAGTGCCCGGGTGTCGGGGAGAATGATTTCTTCGACAACCTTTCCCCAAACGACCCGCCCGAAATAGACACCCCGGTACACCACGCGGCCATGTTGCTCGGTGTGGTACCGCGTTGCGACCCGCGTCGACCAGGGTCCGCCCTCGACGAGCGTTTCGTCCACAACGAAGCGAAGATTCGGTAGCTGTCGAAGCAATTGATCGCGTAGCCACTCGCGGACCGCACCAGCACCTCGAATGTCCGCCGCCAGCGGATGATCACCCAAAAAGACGAAATGGATGTCGTCAGCGAGCGGTGTCTCGTCGAACCGCTGCTCGGACAGCCGCTGCCACCCGGCGACAGCCTGCCTACGCACCAACCAGCGATAGATCACCACCGAAGAATAAGCGCGACGCCACTGGCCATCGAGGGAATGTAGGGCTGCGTCCTGTCGACTCGCGCTCACACGTTGAAGCGGAACTCCACCGGATTCCGAGGCCGATCATCTTCTGCCGCGGGCCGATCCAAGATGTCAGTCCGCAATGTTCCGCTGACAGCTCCACCATGGATATATATGCGTTGTGCCGCTGTCAGCGGAACATTGCGAATGGCAGATCGCTTCGCTGGCCGGGCTCACACATTGAATCTGAACTCCACCACATCTCCGTCGGCCATGACGTAGTCCTTGCCCTCCATCCGGACCTTGCCGGCGGCCTTGGCCGCGGCCATCGATCCGGCTTCGACGAGGTCCTCGAAGGACACGATCTCGGCCTTGATGAAGCCCTTCTCGAAGTCGGTGTGGATCACCCCGGCCGCCTTGGGTGCGGTATCGCCGCGGTGGATCGTCCACGCCCGCGCCTCCTTCGGCCCGGCGGTCAGGTAGGTCTGCAGCGCCAGGGTGTGGAAGCCGGCCCGGGCCAACGCGTCCAGGCCCCGCTCGGTCTGCCCGATCGACTCCAGCAGCTCGGCGGCCGACTCGTCGTCCAGCTCGATCAGCTCGGACTCGATCTTGGCGTCCAGGAACACCGCGTCGGCCGGGGCCACCAGCTCGCGCAGCTCGGCCTGCTTGGCGGCGTCGGTCAGCACCGACTCGTCGGCGTTGAACACGTACAGGAACGGTTTGGTGGTCATCAGGTTCAGCTCGCGCAGCGGCGCCACCTCCACACCCGCCGAGAACAGGGTCTTGCCCGAGTCCAAGACCGCAGAAGCGGCCACCGCAGCATCCAGGACCGGTTTGCGGTCCTTGTTGTTGCGGGCTTCCTTCTCCAGCCGCGGGATGGCCTTCTCCAGAGTCTGCATATCGGCCAGGATCAGCTCGGTCTCGATGACCTCGATATCCGAGCGCGGGTCGACGCGCCCGTCGACGTGCACCACATCGTCGTCGGCGAACGCACGCACCACCTGACAGATGGCGTCGCACTCGCGGATATTGGCCAGGAACTTGTTGCCCAGACCGGCACCCTCGGACGCGCCCTTGACGATGCCGGCGATGTCGACGAACGTCACCGGCGCCGGAACGATCTTTTCTGAGGAAAAGATCTCGGCCAGCTTGTCGAGGCGCGGATCGGGCAGCGCCACCACGCCCTCGTTGGGTTCGATGGTTGCGAACGGGTAGTTCGCGGCCAGCACGTCGTTCCGGGTCAGCGCGTTGAAAAGGGTCGACTTGCCGACATTGGGGAGTCCGACGATTCCGAGGTTCAAGCTCACGGACTCCAGAGTCTAGATGCTGTGACGATGTCCTCAGCGCGTGCTGGCAGCACACCACCAGTGACAGCCGGTACGGTCAACATGTGTCAGGTCAGTCCGAGCCGACGGAGTCGGTGTCCCACCGCACCGTCCTCCCCCGCATTCCGGGCTGGCCGTCGGGTTTGCTGCCGTGGTGGGGCGCCACCCTGGTCGCGGTCACCGCGACGCTGATCGGATTCGCCTATGACGCCGGCGCCGGCCATCAGGAGCTCGGCGCGGTGTTCGCGACGTTCTACGTGCTGGGTTGCCTCGCGGCGGTCCTGCTGGTGCGTCGCGGCGGAGTGTTCACCGCCATCATCCAGCCGCCGCTCATCCTGTTCGTGGCCGTCCCCACCTCGTATTTCCTGTTTCACGGCGGCCAACTCAGCGGCGTCAAGGACATCCTGATCAACTGCGGCTACCCGCTGATCGAGCGGTTCCCGCTGATGTTCTTCACCTCGGCGGCGGTGCTGCTGATCGGACTGGCCCGCTGGTACCTGGACAAGCAGAGCGCCGATTCGACCGGTGCCACCCCGCGCACCGCCGCCGGCCTCGCCGAAAAGTTGGGCCTCCTGTTCACCCGGCCTGCCACCGGTGACGCCGACGAACGCGAGGAACGTCCGCGTCCCGCCCGTCGTCCGCGCCGCGCGCCGACATCGTCTTCGCAGAGCCGTCGCACCCGCAGCGGCCAGCCGTCCCGCGCCCGGCACAACCGCCCGCCGGAATCCGATATCGCCGCCTCGGCCGCCGCGGCAGACCGCCGCGAACGTGCCGCCGCCCGCGAGCGCTACCGCCCCCGCCGCGAGGATGAGCCGCCGTATCCGGGCGAGCCCCGGCAACCCCGTCAGCAGCGCCGGGCCCGCGACCCCCGTGATCAGCGTGAGCCCCGGCGCCGCACCCCACCGCCAGCACGCCGGTACGACGAATACGAACGCCCGCGCCGGCGCCGCGAGAGCTACGACAGCAGCTATCCCGAGTACGAACCGCGCTACCGGGAGCGCCCCGACGAGCGGTACCCGGAACCGCCGCGCCGAGCCGCGGCACCCGACCCAGACGCCGGCCATCTGCCCTACAGCCGGGTGCGTTACCGCCGCGAGGACTGAGCGGTCACGGCACGGCGCGCAGGAACGTTCCCGCCGCATCCACCGCCGGTGCCGAACTGCCCGCATCGCTGACGAACACCGCCAGCGCCAGATCACCGCGGATCCCGACGAACCAGCCATGCGCCCGGCCGTCTTCGCCCGGGATGTTCATGTATTCGGCCGTCCCGGTCTTGCCGAGTAGATCCGGAATATCGGCCAGCTGGGTCGCGGTGCCGCCGGTGATGGTCTCGCGCATCATCGCCCGCACCTGAGCGTCGACCTCAGAGGGCAGCGGCTCCGGTGTACGGTCGGCCACCCCCGGCGAACCCTGCACGATCATCGGTGATGGCACCGAGCCCTGCGCCAGCGTCGCGGCCACCAACGCCATCCCGAACGGTGTCGCGGTGACCTTGCCCTGACCGATCCCCTCCTCCACCCGCAGCGCGGAGGTGTCCGCGACGGGCACCGACCCGGTGACGGTCGTCATCCCCGGCGCGACATAGTCGATGCCGAGGCCGAGCTGGGCCGCGGCCTTGGTCAGCCCGTCCGGCGGTAGGTTCACCGCGAGCCGGCCCATGGTGGTGTTGCAGGACTTGGCAAATGCGGTGTGCAGCGGGACGTCGCCGAGCTCGAAGTTGTCGTCGTTGGGGATCTGGCGGCCCTCGATGTTCTCGGTGCCCGGGCAGGCGACGATGCTGTCGGGTGTCACCTGACCGGCCTGCAGCGCCGCCGAGACGGTGACGGTCTTGAACGTCGACCCCGGCGGGTACAGCCCGGTCAGCGCGATCGGCCCCTGTGCGTCGGCGGGTGCGTTCTGCGCGACGGCCAGCAGGGCACCGGTCGACGGCTGGATCGTCGCGATCGCGGCTGGGGTGGTCAGCGGTGCAAGCGCCGCCTCGCCGGCGAGCTGCATGCCGATATCGATGGTGGCCGCGATATCGCCGACGGCCGCGGCGTCCCGCCCGCCGACCCGCTTCGGCCCGGTCGGGGTGTCGGCGGTGACGGCCCAGCCGGCGGCCTCGTCGGTGCGCTGCTGCCACAGCTCGCCCAAGCCGTTGAGTGTCGGCGAGGTCAGTGCGCGATCGGTGGCCAGCAGCCGGGTCTGCGGGCGCAGCGTCACCTCGGGCAGTGCGGTGAGTTGCTCGCGGATCGGGGCGAGGTCCTCTTCGCGCAGGGTGACGGCGGTGACGGTCTTACCGGTCGTCAACTCCCCGGCCAGCCATTCGGGAGTCACCGTCGGGGCGATCGGATTGACCAGCGCGGCAACAGTATTCACATCGGCCCCAGGCGCGACGTCGACCAGGGTGACGACATGCTGGGTCAGCAGGTCGGCACCGGTGCGGTCGAGCACACGGGCTGCCGGTTGCGGAGCCAGGGTGCTGAACGACAGCGGCCCGGCATCGAGGCCGGGCGCGACGGCGACCGGGTCCCATTGGATCTTCGGGTCCTCGCCGGTGGCGGTGCCCTGAGTGGTGTAGGTCCACTCGGTGGCCTTCTGCGGCCCGAACTTCCAGGTCGCCGCGAGATTGAAGCTCGCCGTGTCGTCCTCGACGCGGATATCGGAGGCGGTGAAGCTGACGTCGGCGCCCAGGCTGGCGTAGAGCTTGCCCAGGGTGTCGGTGGCGGCGGCCTGATCGCTGGTCAGCGCGGCCGCGGCCGCGGCGTCACCGCGACTGAGGGCCTCGGCGAAACCGTTGACGACGGAACCCAATCGGTCTTCGGTGTCACTGCAGCCGGCGAGCAGCACGGCGATGACAAGGAACGCGGGGATGATCCGTCGCAGAGAGCCCACAGGGCTCGAACGTACCGGCTCAGTGACGCGGCGGGCGGATCTCACGCGGCAGAGCGAACACCAGGGTCTCGTTCGCGGTGGTCACGGGCTGCACAGTCGCGTAACCGTATTCGGCGAGTCGGTCGAGCACCCCGCGCACCAGGATCTCGGGTACCGACGCTCCGGAGGTGACGCCGACCGTGGTGACACCGGAGAACCAGGCGGGGTCGACATCGTCGGCGTAGTCCACCAGATGTGAAGCCTTGGCGCCGGCCAGCAGCGCGACCTCGACGAGGCGCACCGAGTTCGACGAGTTCTTCGAGCCGACGACGATGACGAGCTCGCACTCCGGCGCCATCGCCTTGACGGCGACCTGACGATTCTGCGTGGCGTAGCAGATGTCATCACTCGGCGGGTCCTGCAGCGTCGGGAACTTCTCCCGCAGCCGGCGCACCGTCTCCATGGTCTCGTCGACGCTGAGCGTGGTCTGCGACAGCCAGATGACCTTGTTCGGGTCGCGGACGGTGACCTTGTCGACGGCATCCGGGTTGTCGACGACCTGCACGTGGTCGGGCGCCTCACCGGCGGTCCCGACGACCTCCTCGTGACCCTCGTGGCCGACCAGCAGGATGTCGTAGTCGTCGCGGGCGAAGCGTTTGGCCTCGTTGTGCACCTTGGTCACCAGCGGGCAGGTGGCGTCGATGGTCTTGAGGTTGCGGGCGGCGGCCTCCTCGTGCACCCACGGCGCAACACCGTGCGCGGAGAACACCACGATGGCCCCTTCGGGCACCTCTTCGGTCTGCTCGACGAACACCGCACCGGCCTTGGCCAGCGTGTCGACCACATACCGGTTGTGCACGATCTCGTGCCGGACGTAGACGGGGGCGCCGTGCTTCTCCAGTGCGCGTTCGACGGTTTCGACGGCCCGGTCGACGCCGGCGCAGTAGCCGCGCGGCTCGGCCAGCAGCACACGTTTGCCGTCAACCCGCGTCGCCACCGCACTGGTGGCACCCGGAATTCCCATATTGACGGTTGGCGGCATGTATCCAGGGTACTTACCGGCACCCGCTGCGGGCCAGCCGTAGGCTGACACCCATGGCTACAGCACCATACGGAGTTCGACTGCTGGTGGGCGCGGCGGTGACCGCTCTGGATGAGACGCGCAAGCTCCCCCAGACCATCCTGACCTACCCGATGACGTTGGCCAGCCAGCTTGCACATCTGGTCATGAAGGTGCAGCAGGACGTCGCCGACCTGGTGAATCGTGGTGACGAGGCCCTCGAGGAGCTGTTCCCGCCCAAGGACGAGCAGCCTGAGTGGGCGACCTTCGACGAGGACGAGCCCCGCGACCCGTTTACCAACCTCGCCGACGACGATGCCGACCTCGCGCCGGTGACGCGTCTCACCGAGGGCCGGTTCGCCTTGTTCAGCGAGGGCGAACCCGAACAAGCCGTCGTCGCCCCCACCACCAACGGCAGCGCGCCCGCCGTCGTCGACCGGCTCGGCTACGAGACGCTCACGTTGGCCCAGCTGCGTGCCCGGCTGACCTCGCTGAAGGTCGACGAGTTGGAGGCGCTGCTGGCCTTCGAGGAGGCCAACAAGGCCCGCGCCCCGTTCCAGACGCTGATCGCCAACAGGATCACCCGCGCGTCGGCCAAGTGAGCGAGCCCGGACAGTCCCCGGAGAACCCCTGGCCGGTCCGGGCCGTCGCGACGCGGGTCGCCAAGTGGATCGACCGCCTCGGCATGGTGTGGGTGGAGGGGCAGATCGCGCAGTTGACGCTGCGTCCCGGTTCGAACACCGCGTGGCTGGTGCTGCGCGATCCGGCGGCGGACATGTCGCTGTCGCTCACCTGCCCGCGCGACCTGGTGACCAATGCGCCGGTGAAACTCGCCGAGGGTGTGCAGGTGATCGTGCACGGCAAGCCGCAGTTCTACACCGGTCGGGGCACCTTCTCGTTGCGGGTGACCGATATCCGTGCCGTCGGCATCGGCGAACTACTGGCGCGTATCGAGCGGCTGCGCCGGCTGTTGGAGGCCGAGGGCCTGTTCGACCGGCAACTCAAGCGGCCGATTCCGTTCCTGCCCAACACCATCGGCCTGATCACCGGCCGCGCCTCGGCCGCCGAACACGATGTGGTGGCGGTCGCCTCGTCGCGGTGGCCCGCGGTGCGCTTCGACATCCGCAACACCGCTGTGCAGGGCCCGAACGCGGTGGCCCAGATCGTCGAGGCGCTCGAAGCGCTGGACGTCGACGCATGCGTCGACGTCATCATCCTGGCCCGCGGCGGTGGCAGCGTGGAGGATCTGCTGCCGTTCTCCGACGAGACGCTGTGCCGGGCGATCTCGGCATGCACGACACCGGTGATCAGCGCGGTGGGCCACGAACCGGACAATCCGGTGTGTGATCTGGTCGCCGATCTGCGGGCGGCCACCCCGACCGATGCCGCCAAACGGGTGGTACCTGATGCCGCGGCCGAGCAGGCCGGCGTCGCCGATATGCGCCGACGCAGCGCCCAGGCCCTGCGTAACTGGGTCCGCCGCGAGGCGCACATCATCGAAGGGCTGCGATCACGTCCGGTGTTGGCCCAGCCGCTGAAGGCCCTCGACGCCCGTGCCGAGGAGGTCCACCGGGCCCGAACCACGGCGCGCCGCGATATCAACCGACTGGTCGCCGTCGAGACCGACCGGCTCGAACACCTGTCGGCGCGGCTGAGCACACTGGGACCGGCGGCCACCCTGGCCCGCGGTTACGCAGTGGTCCAGGTGTCCGGTGACGGACAGATACTGCGGTCGGTCACCGACGCGCCGGCGGGGACGCGGCTGCGGGTCCGTGTTGCCGATGGCGCCATCACCACGATCAGCAAGGGGTCAGATGAAGCCCATTAGTCAGTTGGGATATGAGGAAGCGCGCGACGAGCTGATCGAGGTGGTCCGCCGGCTCGAACAGGGCGGACTGGACCTGGATGCCTCGCTCAAGCTCTGGGAAAGGGGCGAAGAGCTGGCCAAACGGTGCGAAGAGCACCTGGCCGGCGCACGCCAGAAGGTAGCCGACACCCTCGCCGCGGGCAACCCCGAGGAAGATTGACAATGCAACTACGCTGAGCGCGGATTTACACTCGGTGTTCAAAACTGGAACACGTTTCAGTTATCCTGACCGCATGGGTGACCCAACTTTGCGTACTGACCTGGGCCGAGTCCTGGTGACCGGCGGCTCCGGTTTCGTCGGCGCCAACCTGGTGACCACGCTGCTGGAGCGTGGCGTGGCGGTCCGGTCGTTCGACCGCGCACCGTCGCCGCTCCCCGACCACCCGATGCTGCAGACCGTCGTCGGCGACATCACCAACCCCGACGATGTCGCCGCCGCCGTGGCCGGGATCGACACCGTCATCCACACCGCGGCGATCATCGATCTGATGGGTGGGGCGACCGTCACCGCGGAATACCGGCAGCGCAGCTTCTCGGTCAACGTCGAAGGCACCAAGAACCTGGTGCACGCCGGACAGCAGGCCGGTGTGCAGCGGTTCGTCTACACCGCGTCCAACAGTGTAGTGATGGGCGGCCAGGACATCGTCAACGGTGACGAGACAATGCCCTACACAGCACGTTTCAACGATCTGTACACCGAGACCAAGGTGGTTGCCGAGAAATTCGTGCTGGCCGAAAACGGTGCGCACGGAATGTTGACCTGCTCCATCCGGCCCAGCGGCATCTGGGGCCGAGGTGATCAGACCATGTTCCGCAAGGTGTTCGAGAATGTGCTCGCCGGTCACGTCAAAGTGCTGGTGGGCAGCAAGAACATCAAGCTGGACAACTCCTACGTGCACAACCTGATTCACGGTTTCATCCTGGCCGCCGAACACCTGGTACCCGGCGGCAGCGCACCCGGTCAGGCCTATTTCGTCAACGACGGCGAACCGCTCAACATGTTCGAGTTCGCCCGGCCGGTGGTATCCGCGTGCGGCCGCAAGCTGCCCACCTTCCGGGTGTCGGGCCGGTTGGTGCACAAGGTGATGATGGGCTGGCAGTGGTTGCACTTCAAGTACGGCATCCGCGAGCCGTTGGTGGAACCCCTTGCCGTGGAACGGCTGTACCTCAACAACTACTTCTCGATCGCCAAGGCGCGGCGCGACCTGGGTTACGAGCCGCTGTTCACCACCGAGCAGGCGATGGCCGAATGCCTGCCCTACTACACCGAATTGTTCGCGAAGATGGAGAGCCAGGACGCCGAGCCGGTGGTCGCCGCGGCGGCACCGGTGCCGCCGAAGGGCTGATCTACCCTCTTTCCCATGTCGCAGTTCCGCCACGTCAGCAACGGTGACGCGCGCATCCGCTACCTCGACTCGGGTGGCGATGGGTTGCCGGTGGTGTTCGTGCCGGGATTCACCTGTGTGGCCGACGATTACACCGAGGTGCTGACAGCCTTCGGGCGTCGGACCGTCGTCGTCGAACTGCGCGGACACGGTGGCAGTGACGCGCCGATCGGCCCGTACGATTCGGCGACCATCGCCGGTGATGTCGGAGCCGTGGTCGACGACGTCACTGACGGTGACGTCCACATCGCGACGTTCTCCCGGGGCACCACGTACGCGCTGCTGTGGGCACTGGCCAATACCGAACGGGTGCGGTCGGTCTCGATCGGCGACTACACCCCCGAGGAGATCGTGCTCACCGAAGCGGTGATGACCGGGCTGCTCGACGGCCGCTGGCGCGGTACCCCGGTGCACCATCGCGTGGACCGGTCGGCGGCCCAGGCGGTTGTGCAGGCTGCCCGCAGCAGGTCCTTCTGGGAACCGTTGGCGCAGTGGCAACCCCCGCTTTTGGCGGTGCGCAGCCCCAACGCGCCAATCGTCGACGACGCCGCGTGGCGGCGATACCGCCGACTGTTCCCGACCGCGCGGTTGCACGAATTCACCGAGTCGCCGCACGATATTTTTCGGCCCGACCGAAGCCGGTACCCCTCGCTGGTGCGCACACACGTCGAGGCCGCGGAAACATCGGCCTGAGAATGGACAAGGCCGGTGGCGCTGTAGCGCCCCGGCCTCTGGCCTCCCGCACGGCGTCTACAGAACCGGGAAGGCTTGCCGCCAACAGTACGGCACCAAGTCACGCAAATCCAAGTCAGCCTATCTGTCGGCCGCCTTCATCAGCGCCTTTGCGTCATCGGTTCGGGTGTCCGGGGGCAGCACCCACAGCTGCGCTCTGTGGTGGCTGCTTGCTTGATAGACGGTGTCGCGGGTGACCGGTGCCCCAACCGAGCACCATCGGCAAGCCGCGACCTGCTGAGTGTAGAAGGAGCGGCCCTGCGGCTACCCACATCGACGACGAGCACTGCGCCGGCGTGAGACCTTGAACTTTGCATGACAATCCCACCCATACCCTCCCGATCCACCCGTCACCGGCATAGGGTCGAATACACGCTTACGGTGCCGTCAAACGGGGGTGTGCAATGGCTGCAGGAAGACCGAACATTCTCGTCATCTGGGGCGATGACATCGGGATCAGCAACCTCAGCTGCTACAGCGACGGGCTGATGGGCTATCGCACCCCGAACATCGACCGGATCGCCGCGGAGGGTATGCGGTTCACCGATTCCTACGGTGAGCAAAGCTGCACAGCCGGCCGCGCCGCGTTCATCAGTGGCCAAAGCGTGTACCGCACCGGGATGAGCAAGGTCGGCGTCCCCGGCGTCGATATCGGTTGGGCGGCCGAGGATCCGACGATCGCCGAACTTCTGAAACCGCTGGGCTACGCCACCGGCCAGTTCGGCAAGAACCACTTCGGTGATCTCAACAAATTCCTGCCCACCGTGCATGGTTTCGACGAGTTCTATGGCAACCTCTATCACCTCAATGCCGAGGAGGAGCCGGAGAACTTCGACTACCCGCACGAGGACCGGTACCCGCGGCTGTATCAGCTGGCCAAACCGCGCGGGGTGCTCAAATGCTTCGCCACCGACGACGCATCCACCGAACCGGACGACCCGAAGTTCGGGCCGGTCGGCAAGCAGACCATCGAGGACACCGGGCCGCTGACCACCAAGCGGATGGAGACCATCGACGAGGACATCGCCGACGCGACGGTCGACTACATCAAGCGCCAGCACGCGGCCGGCAATCCGTTCTTCGTGTGGTGCAACTTCACCCACATGCATCTGTACACGCACACCAAGCCGGAGAGCCGCGGGCAGGCCGGGCTGTGGCAGTCCCCGTACCACGACACCATGATCGACCACGACCGCAATGTCGGCACCGTGCTGGATGTACTCGACGAGCTCGGCATCGCCGAGGACACCATCGTCATCTACTCCACCGACAACGGCCCGCACCGCAATACCTGGCCCGACGGGGGCACCACACCGTTTCGCAGCGAGAAAAACACCAACTGGGAGGGCGCTTTCCGGGTGCCTGAGATCATTCGATGGCCCGGAAAGATCAAGGCGGGCAGCGTCTCCAATGAGATCATCCAGCACCACGACTGGTTGCCGACATTGCTGGCTGCCGCGGGCGACCCCGATATCGCCGACAAACTCAAGGCGGGCCACACCATCGGCGATACCACCTACCGGGTGCACATCGACGGATTCAATCTGTTGCCGTACCTGACCGGGGAGGTCGATACCAGCCCACGGCGCGGATTCTTCTACTTCTCCGATGACGGCGATCTGGTCGCACTGCGCTTCGAGAACTGGAAGATCGTGTTCGCCGAACAGCGCGCACAGGGCACTCTGCGGGTATGGGCCGAGCCGTTCACGCCGCTGCGGGTGCCCAAGCTGTTCAACCTGCGCACCGATCCGTACGAGTTCGCCGACATCACGTCGAACACATACTACGAGTGGCTCTTACGCCATGATTTCTTCGTGTTCTACGCGACTGCCATGGCGACCAAGTTCCTGGAGAGCTTCAAGGAGTTCCCGCCGCGGCACGCGCCCGCGAGTTTCAGCGTCGATCAGGCTGTGGAAAGACTGCACGAGTTCCTGGCGAAGGACTGACAAACAAAACTCCGGGGGACCGTATGGCCTGTCGCACGGAAACCCACAACCACTGAAAGGGCTGAGACAACATGCCTGACGGTAAACCCAACATCCTGGTCATCTGGGGCGACGATATCGGCATCTGGAACCTGAGCTGCTACAGCCGCGGCATGATGGGTTACCAGACCCCGAACATCGACCGGATCGCCCGCGAGGGCATGCTTTTCACCGACTCCTACGGCGAGCAGAGCTGCACTGCGGGCCGGTCGTCATTCATCACCGGCCAGAGTGTGTACCGCACCGGGCTGAGCAAGGTCGGCATGCCCGGCTTCGACGTCGGCCTGCAGAAGGAAGATCCCACGATCGCCGAGCTCCTCAAGCCGCTGGGCTACGCCACCGGCCAGTTCGGCAAGAATCACCTCGGCGACCTCAACAAGCATCTCCCCACCGCACACGGCTTCGACGAGTTCTTCGGCAACCTGTACCACCTCAACGCCGAGGAAGAGCCCGAGCACGAGGATTACCCGACTGAAGAGGAGGCGCCCGCCCTGTACAAGGCGCTGTTGCCGCGCGGTGTCATCCACTCCTGGGCCACCGATACCGACTCCGATGAGGTCGACGACCGTTACGGCCCGGTCGGCAAGCAGCGCATCGAGGACACCGGCCCGCTGACGAAGAAGCGGATGGAGACCATCGACGACGAGACCACCTCGGCCTGTGTTGATTTCATCACCCGACAGCACGAGGCCGACACCCCGTTCTTCGTCTGGATGAATACCACCCACATGCACTTCCGCACCCACACCAAGCCGGAGAGCAAGGGGCAGGCCGGGCGCTGGCAGTCTCCCTACCACGACACCATGGTCGACCACGACGGTCACGTCGGAAAGTTGCTCGACCTGCTCGACGAACTGAGCATCGCCGAGGACACCATCGTCGTGTACTCCACCGACAACGGCCCGCACGCCAACAGCTGGCCCGACGGTGCCACCACCCCGTTTCGCAGCGAGAAAAACACCAACTGGGAAGGCGCGTTCCGCATCCCGGAGCTGATCCGGTGGCCCGGCAAGATCAAGGCCGGATCGGTCTCCAACGAGATTGTCCAACATCACGACTGGTTGCCGACATTCATTGCCGCCGCCGGCGATCCAGACATCATCGACAAGCTCAAGGCGGGCCACACCGCCGGAGATATAACCTACCGGGTCCACATCGACGGCTACAACCTACTGCCCTACCTCACCGGGGAGGTGGACGAGTGCCCACGACAGGGGCTCATCTACTTTTCCGATGACGGCGACGTGCTGGGCATCCGGTTCGACAACTGGAAGGTCGTGTTCATGGAGCAGCGCTGCCAGGGCACGCTGCAGGTGTGGTTCGAACCTTTCACCAAATTGCGCGCACCGAAGCTTTTCAACCTGCGCACCGACCCGTTCGAGCACGCCGATATCACCTCGAATACATACTGGGACTGGATGATCGACCGCATCTTCCTGATGTTCTACGCGACAGCTCTGGTCAAGAGATTCCTGGACACCTTCCGGGACTTCCCGCCACGCCAGGAGCCGTCGTCGTTCACGATCAACGCCGCGGTCGAAGAGCTCGAACGATTCCTCGGCTCCACCGCCGGGTGATCGTGAACGATCTGAGCAGCTGGGTCGACGGGTCCACGAGGTCGGCGATCATCGACTTCGTGGCCCGAGCGGTGGCCGAGGTTTCCCCCGAGGAACGGGTCGCCGTCGTCGACAACGACGGCACACTGTGGGTGGAGAAACCCGCCTACATCCAGCTGGACTTCCTGATCCGACGGCTCGCCGAGCAGGCGAGCATCGACCCGTCTCTGCGGGACAATCCGCCGTACGCGGCGGCGGCAGCCGGTGACCTGGCATGGTTCGGCGATGCTGTCACCAAGCATTACAACGGTGACGATTCCGCGCTGAAACTGCTTGCCGGATCCTTCCTTTCGGCCTACGCCGGCCTGACCGTCGAGGAGCACGCGGCCATGGTCACCGATTTCTTCGCAGGCGGTACTCATCCCACGTTGGGCCGGCCGTACACCTCATGCGGTTACGCGCCGATGGTAGAGCTGCTGCGCTACCTGGAGGCCAACGGTTTCACCAACTACATCGTCTCCGGCGGCGGCCGCGATTTCATGCGGCCGGTCGCCACTGGCATGTACAGCATTCCACCGGAGCGGGTAATCGGCAGCTCGGTCGGACTGGACTTCGCCGACGGACACCTACGGACGAGCAACCGGCCGGAATTCCTCGACGACGGCCCGGTGAAACCGGTGCGCATCTGGGGGCGGGTCGGACGGCGACCCATCTTCGCCGCGGGTAATTCCAACGGTGACATCGAGATGCTGCAGTTCAGCCAGGCAGGCACACACCCGTCGATGCAGCTACTGATCCGGCACGACGATGCCGACCGCGAGTTCGACTACACCGCAGGCGCCGAAAAGGCACTGGCACTGGCCGCATCCAGTGGTTGGACGGTCACCAGCATCAAGAACGACTGGGCCCATGTCTTCCCTTCCTGATTCGCCCAAACGAACAAACGGGCCAGAAAGTGCGAGTGATTCCCGCCCGAACGTCAACCTCGACGACCGGTGGGCATGGATCCCGCGGCAGACTGCACGTCTGGGATCCGACACGCACTACCCCGAAGAGGCGCCCGCCCACGACGTCATGGTGGACGGGTTCTGGATACAACGCCACCAGGTGACCAACGCCCAGTTCACCGAATTCATCTCGGCAACAGGGTATGTCACTGTCGCCGAACGCCCGCTCGACGCGGCCCAGTACCCGGGGGCGCCGAAGGAAAACTTGGTGCCCGGCTCCATGGTGTTCACTCGCACCGCAGGCCCGGTCGACCTTCGTCACCTCAGCCAGTGGTGGACCTGGACACCCGGCGCGTGCTGGAACCACCCGCGCGGCCCCAGATCGACGTTGCGCAACCGCCACGACCACCCCGTCGTGCACATCGCGTTCGAGGACGCCCAGACCTACGCCAACTGGGCGGGGCTGAACCTACCGACCGAAGCGCAGTGGGAGACCGCGGCCCGCGGCGGGCTGACACACGCCGCCTACACCTGGGGCGAAGAACCCGAGACGACTGGCCAACAGCTCGCGAACTATTGGCATGGCGAGTTCCCCTATCTGCCCGATACCGGCTACGGCACAACCACACCCGTCGGCAGCTTCCCTGCCAACGATTACGGCCTGTTCGACATGGCCGGCAACGTATGGGAGTGGACCACGGACTGGTTCGGCGAGGACCGTGCCACTGAACCGTGCTGCGCCTCCGACAGCCGCGACCCCCATTCCGGCATCCCGCGCAAGGTCATCAAGGGCGGCTCATACTTGTGTGCCGACAATTACTGCAAGCGCTATCGGCCGGCGGCGCGGAGGCCACAACAGATCGATACCGGTATGAGCCACATCGGCTTTCGTTGTATCCGACCAGAAGGAGCGCACCATGACACAACCCTTTAACGGCGTGATCAAACTCGATGTCCGCGACTCCGTCGCCGACTGGACGCCCTACACCCTGAAGAAGGCACCTGAGGGCGCACCCAATGTCCTGGTGATCCTGTACGACGACACCGGGCAGGCAACCTGGTCACCCTATGGCGGTCGCGTCAACATGCCCACCCTCGACAAGCTGGCCGAGAACGGCCTGACCTACACTCAGTGGCACACCACCGCGCTGTGCTCCCCCACCCGATCCACCTTCCTCACCGGACGCAACCACCACGTCAACCGTTTCGCCTCGATCACCGAAGGTTCCAACGGCTTCCCGGGTGCTGCCGCACGGCTGCCGGCAGAGTGCGCCACCATCGGTCAGGTGTTGCAGGACAACGGATTCGCCACCTACTGGATCGGCAAGAACCACAACGTACCCGTCGAGGACATCTCAGCGGCGGGCAATCGTTCCGAGTGGCCACTGGCGAAGGGGTTCGACCGGTTCTACGGCTTCCTGGGCGGTGAGACCAACCAGTGGTATCCAGATCTGGTGGTCGACAACCACTTCATCGAGCCGCCGGCCACGCCCGAAGAGGGCTATCATCTGTCCAAGGATCTGGCCGATCAGGCAATCACCATGCTCCGGGATCAGTACTCGGTGGCCCCATCCAAGCCGTGGTTCATGTGGTTCTGCCCCGGCGCAAATCATGCCCCACACCATGCCCCGCAGGAGTACATCGACAAGTACAAGGGGATGTTCGACGACGGCTACGACGCTTACCGCGAATGGGTCCTCGAGCGGATGAAGGAACGCGGGGTAGTGCCGACGGACACCGAACTGACCCCACTCAATCCACTGCCCGAGGATGTCGCCAACCCCGCCGACTTCGTGCCGGCCTGGGACGGACTCAGCGATGACGAGAAGAAGTTGTTCAGCCGGATGGCCGAGGTGTTCGCCGGCTTCTCGGAGTACACGGACGCCCAGATCGGCAGGATCGTCGAATTCCTGGAACGCACCGGCCAACTCGACAACACGCTCATCTTCTACTGTGCCGACAACGGCGCCTCCGGCGAGGGCACCCCGCACGGCTCGGTCAACGAGAACAAATTCTTCAACGGCTACCCCGATGACCTCTCGGAGAACCTGTCCTACATCGACGCGCTCGGCGGACCAGACGCCTACAACCACTACCCCACCGGGTGGGCCGCTGCGTTCTCCACGCCGTACCAGATGTTCAAGCGGTACTCGCAGTTCGCCGGCGGCACTTGCGATCCCATGATCATCCACTGGCCCGCAGGCATCAAGGCCAAGGGCGAGATGCGCCACCAGTACCATCACTCGACCGATATCGTGCCGACCATCTTGGAAGCCGTCGGCTTGGAGATGCCCTCGACCTATCGCGGTGTGCAACAGTTCCCGCTCAACGGGGTGTCTATGCGCTACAGCTTCGACGCAGCCAAATCGCCGACCACCAAGAAGCGTCAGTACTACGCGATGCTCGGCACCCGCGGCATCTGGCAGGACGGCTGGAAGGCGTCGGCCGTCCACGCACCGATCAGCGGGAAAGGTCATTTCGACCAGGACCACTGGGAGCTCTACCACGTCGACGAGGACCGCTCGGAGGCACACGACCTGGCCGAGCAGCATCCGGAGAAATTGCAGGAGTTGATCAACGCGTGGTTCGAGGAGGCCGATGCGAACTTCGTGCTGCCGCTGGATGATCGGTCCGCCGTCGAGATGATCACCGTGGAACGCCCGCAGAGCGAGCCGGTGCGGTCTCGGTACATCTACTACCCGGATACCACGCCGGTGCCCGAAGCGGTGGCGGTCAACATCCGGGGCCGTTCCTACAAAATTCTCGCCGACGTCGAGGTGACCGCAGATTCCCAGGGTGTCATCTTTGCGCACGGCGCGCGCTTCGGCGGGCACACACTGTTCATCAAGGATCAGAAGCTGCACTACGTATACAACTTCCTCGGGATCAAGCCCGAACAGACGTTCGTCTCCGAGGTGCTGACACCCGGACAGCTGGTGCTGGGCGTGGAGTTCACCCGCGAGGGCTCCGGCCAGCACGGTGAATCATTGGGTACCACAAAGCTGTACGTCGGAGACCAGGTGGTGGCGCAGGGTCCGATGCGCGCCCAGGTCGGCACGTTCACGCTGTGCGGGGACGGGCTGTGTGTGGGCTTCGACAGCGCCGACCCGGTGAGTCGCGAGTACTCACCGGTGGCGTTCACCGGCGGCAGAATCCTGGGGGTCGGCATCGATGTCGGCAACGACCAGTACGTCGACCTGGAAAAGGAAGCCGCGGCAGCGTTCGCGAGGGATTGAGACAATGGCCGACGAGTTCCCGCTGCACCTGGACCGCTACCACCTGCCCGAGCCGGAATGGAACTTCCCGGACGCGAAGATCAACGAGTTCGCGGCTGATTCCACCCCGAACTTCCCACCACCGCGCACCGCGCCTGAAGGATCACCCAACATCCTGCTGGTGCTGCTCGACGATGTGGGCTTCGGTTGGCCCAGCGTCAACGGCGGTTTGGTCCGCATGCCCACCGCCGAACGGCTGCACGCAAAGGGACTGTTCTACAACCAGTTCCACACCACCGCGCTGTGCTCGCCCACCCGGGCGGCACTGCTGACCGGGCGCAACCACCACTCAGTGGCCACCGGCGTCATCCAGGAAATGGCGACCGGCTATCCGGGCTACTGCGGGATCATCCCGAAGAGCTGTGCCACCATGGGCGAACTGCTCAAACAAGCCGGCTACACCTGCGGCTGGTGGGGCAAGAACCACAACGTCCCCGACAACCAGACCAGCCCGGCCGGTCCGTTCGACAACTGGCCCACCAACCAGGGTTTCGACTATTTCTACGGGTTCATCGGCGGCGAGACCGACCAGTTCTTCCCCTGCCTGATCCGCGGCACCACCCCGGTCGAACCACCGGCCAGGGCCGAGGACGGGTATCAGCTGCAACGGGATCTGGCAGATGACGCCATCGGCTGGATCCGTCAACAAAAGACCATCGCCCCGGACCGGCCGTTCTTCGCCTACTTCTCCACCGGCGCCGCGCACGCCCCGCATCAACCACCGCTGGACTGGCGCGGCCGCAACAAGGGGCGTTTCGACATGGGCTGGGACGCGTACCGAAAGACGGTGCACCAGAACCAACTCGATATGGGCATCATTCCGCCGGGCACGCAGCTGACCGCACGGCCCGAACAGATCCCGTCCTGGGACAGCCAGCCCGCCGAGCACCGGGAGCTGTTCGCGCTGCAAGCCGAGAACTACGCGGATTTCCTGGAACACACCGACTTCGAGGTGGGCCGGGTGGTTGACGCCATCGAGCAGATCGGCGAGCTCGACAACACGATTGTCATCTACATCCTGGGCGACAACGGGTCCTCGGCCGAGGGCTCACATGTCGGCACCCCGAACGAGATCATGAACCTCAACGGCCTGACACCCACCATCGACGAGGCCATGCGGTTCAAGGACCGGTGGGGGCTGCCGGGCACCTCGCCACACTATGCGGTCGGTTGGGCGCATGCCGGGGACACCCCGTTCCAGTGGACCAAGCAGATCGCCTCGCACTTCGGCGGGACCCGCAACGGCATGGTGGTGTCCTGGCCCAAGCACATCACCGACCACGGCGCTGTGCGGTCACAGTTCCACCACGTGATCGACATCGTGCCAACGGTTCTGGAGATTGTGGGTATCCGGCAGCCCACCGAGGTGAACGGATACATCCAGCGGCCCATCGAGGGAACCAGCCTGGCCTACACATTCGGTGAGGCCGACGCCAAGAGTACGCACGACACCCAGTATTTCGAGATGCTGGGTAACCGCGCGCTGTACCACCAGGGCTGGATCGCCTCCTGTCGGCACGGTCGGCTGCCGTGGGAGGGTCTGGGCCACTTCCCCTTTACCGACGATGTGTGGGAGTTGTACAACATCGCCGAGGATTTCAGCCAATCGGTCGATCTGGCCGAACGACATCCCGAAAAGCTACAGGCACTCAAGGACCGGTTTCAGGCCGAGGCGGCCAAGTACAACGTGCTGCCGCTCGACGACAGTTTCACCGAACGGATGGACGTCACGCTGCGACCCAGCTTCTTCACCGGCCGCAAGGAGGTGACGTTCTATCCGGGCATGACACGCCTCCCCGAGGGCTCGGCACCGAAGATGATCGGGGTCCCGCACCGGATCACCGTGCCCGTGCGCATTCCCGACAACGGCGCCGAGGGGGTGTTGTGCGCACTCGGCGGCGACACCGCCGGGTTCGCGCTGTTCCTGTGGGACGGCAAGGTGCGGTACCACTACAACTTCTTCGGCGTGGAACGCTACGACGCCACCGCCGCGGACCTCCTGGCCCCGGGTGAGCACACCATCGTCGTCGACTTCACACCCGATTCCGCACAGATGGGTTGCCCGGCCAATGTGACGGTGAGCGTGGACGGTGCGCAGGTGGCCGAGGCCCGCATCGCGCGTCAGGTTCCCGGCCGCTGCGGTACCGAGTGTTTCGACGTCGGCATGGACACCGTGTCGCCGGTGTGCGACGACTACGAGGACAAGGGTCTGTTCCCGTTCACCGGCACCATCGAATCGGTGACGTTCAACTTCGGCGACACCGCAGAGCCCACCGGCATGCAACGTCTGGAGATGTCCACCAAGATGGACTGACCCGTCAGAAGCCCGGCCCGACGAAGCGTTCCAGTAACCGCGCTTCGTCGACCGGGTCGGCCGCCGGCCAGAACAGCAGTGCCAAGACGACCCGCACGATCCACTGGGCGGCCTCCGGGTCGTCGTCGGCAACCCCGGCGAACTCCGCCGCGTAACCCATGACCGCGTCCGACGCGGTGAGCGACCGCGCACCGGGCGCACCGACCACGGTGGCGGCCAGTGGATCAGCGCGGATCTCGCGCAGTGCCACCGTGATCGCGGTCAGCACCCGGCCCTGCCCTGCGAGGCCGTCGATCGCGGCCCGCACCACCGCCACGATGCGAGCCGCCGACCGGGCCAGCACCGCATCACGGATCTGGGCCTTGGTCCCGGCATGGCGGTAGACCGTGGCCCGCGAGCAGTGCACCGCCGCGGCCAGTGCGTCGATATCGATGTCGTCGAATCCGTCGCGGCTCATCATCTCCGCGGCGGCGGCATAGATGCGCTCGGCAGCGACCGCACTGCGGTCGCCGACCAACCAGTCCGAACGCCGTGGAGACACAACAGTATGTATATCTCAGATTGAGACAAAAATCGGAAGTATTCTCAAGAACCTCCAGGTCCGAGCGCCGCGTTGAGACGGTGACACCCACCCGTCGCCGGCACCCCATATCAACTTCGCCTCCACCCATTGACCGCACACGCGCCGCGCCCGAACCTGGGAAAATGATTGCGGCCCAGGACTTCTTCGCCCTCGACACCCTCGACGAGCCCTACCCGCTCTATGACCGTTTGCGCCGCACCCCCGTCCGACAGATCGCCGACAGCGGATTCCACCTGGTGTCGACGTGGGATGCCGTCATCGAGGCCACCGCCCGCACCGATACCTTCTCCTCGAATCTGACCGCCACCATGGTCTACCGGGCCGACGGCACGGTGACCCCGTTCGGCATGGCCGGTGCCGGCGACCCGTCGCACGTGCTGGCCACCGCGGATGAACCTACACACGCCGTGCACCGTAAACCGGTGTTGCTCAAGCTCGCCGCCAAACGTCTCCTGGAGCTGGCACCGGTGATCGACGCCGCCTTCGACGAGCTGTGGACCGGTGCCGATCAGGACTGGATGACGCTGGCGAATCGGCTCCCCATGATGGTGGTCGCCCACCTGCTCGGACTGCCCGATACCGATGTCGACGAGTTGGTGCGGCGCGCCTACGCCAGCACCCAGCTGATGGACGGCCTGGTCGACGACGCACAACTCGCCGGTGCAGCGGTGGCCGCAATGGAGCTCGCCTCCTATCTGATCGATCAATTCATCAGGGCGGCAGCCGATCCCGGCGACAATCTGATGGGACAGCTCGCCCGTGACCTGGACCCGACCGCTGCCGGCCTGATCCTGGTCCAGTTGGTGGCCGCGGGCGCCGAATCCACGGCCTCACTGCTGGGCAGTGCCGCTTGGCTGCTGGGCACCCGGCCCGAGATCCAACGCAAGATCCGCGCTGACCCCGGTCTGCTCATGCCCTTCATCGACGAAGTGCTGCGATACGAATCCCCGTTCCGCGGCCACTACCGGCACGTTCTCAACGACACCACGCTGGCCGGCACCGAGCTACGTGCCGGCGAGCACCTGCTGTTGCTGTGGGGCGCGGCAAATCGTGATCCGCGAAAGTTCGAGTCCCCCAACGAGTTCCGCCTCGACCGCACCACCCCGAGAACCCACCTGGGATTCGGCAAGGGGCTGCATTTCTGCGTCGGCGCCGCGCTGGCCCGCCTGGAGGCCCGCACCGTCCTGACCCACTTGTTGCACCGCACCAGCTGGCTGGAGGCACCGGCAAAGCCGCAGTGGCTGCCCAGCGTGCTGGTCCGCCGACCCGCCCGACTGGATCTGCGTTTGCACTGAAGGATCCCAGGACCGTTCGCTAGGGTTCAGAAGACGTTCTAACTACCCGATGGAGGGTCCATGTCCGACACCGTGCTGGTGACCGGCGCCTTCGGCCTGGTCGGTTCGGCCACCGTGGCACGCCTCGTCGCCGACGGGCGTCCCGTCATCGCCACCGACCTCGACATCCCGGCCAACCGCAAGGCCGCCGAGTCGCTGCCGGCCGGTGTCACGGTGCGCTGGGCCGACCTGACCGACCCGACCGCCGTCGGTGCACTGGTCGGCGACACCTCCCCCGGCGCCATCGTCCACCTGGCCGCGGTCATCCCGCCGTTCATCTACCAACGCCGCGGACTGGCCGAGAAAGTCAACGTCGATGCCACCGCCAGCCTGGTCCGGGCGGCCGAAAAGCTCTCCGATCCGCCACGTTTCGTGCTGGCTTCCAGCATCGCGGTGTACGGGTCCCGCAATCCGCATACGGTCGACGGGGTGCTGACGGCCGATACCCCGGTCAACCCCGCCGACATCTACGGCGACCACAAGGTCAGGGCCGAGAAGATCGTGCGCACCTCGAACCTGGACTGGGTGATCCTGCGCCTGGGCGGCGTGCTGACCGCCACCCCCGGCTCGTACATGAAGATCGACAACTTCTTCTTCGAGGCGATGTTGCCCACGGACGGCCGGCTGCAGACCGTCGACGTCCGAGATGTGGCGTTCGCGTTCGCTGCCGCCACCACCGCCGACGCCCTCGGCGAGACCCTGCTGATCGGCGGCGACGACGCCACCCACCGACTGGTGCAAGGAGATGTCGCACCCGCGATGGCCGCCGCGCTCGGACTGGTCGGCGGCCTGCCCACCGGGTTGAAGGGCGACCCGGGCAATGACGCCGGTTGGTTCAACACCGACTGGATGGACACCACCCGCGCGCAACAGGTGCTCGGTTTCCAGCACCATTCCTGGCCGGACATGCTGATCGAGACGGCCGAGAACGCCGGAATCAAACGTCCGCTGCTGCGGATCGTCGCACCGCTGGCCAAGCAGATTCTCAAGCGGCAGAGCCCGTATCACGGCAGTGGCCGACGCTACGCCGACCCGTGGGCGGCCATCACCGACAAATGGGGCGACCCACGACCGGACGGAGTGTGAACATGAAGACAGCCGTAATCGTAGGCGGCGCATCGGGTATCGGCTGGGCATCGGCGCAGGCCCTGGCCGCCGAGTGCTACCGCGTGGTCATCGCCGACCGCAACGGTGACGGTGCCGCCGCGCGCGCGGCCGAACTCGGCGCACCACACCACAGCGCGGCAGTCGACGTCACCGACGAGGCCTCGGTGGCAACACTTTTCGAGAAGATCGGGAGCGGGGCGAGCGAAGCGACGGGAGATTGCACCGTCGACACCGTCGTCAGCTGCGCCGGCTTCTCGAATATCGGACTCATCGTCGACATGGCGGTCGAGGACTTCCGCGCGGTCATCGACGTCTGTCTCAACGGCGCGTTCATCGTCGCCAAGTACGCCGGCAAGCACTTGAGCGAGGGCGGCTCGCTGATCTCCATCTCCTCGCTCAACGGCCGCCAACCCGCCGCCGGCATGAGCGCCTACTGCTCGGCCAAGGCGGGGCTGTCGATGCTCACCCAGGTCGCCGCCCTGGAACTGGCCCCGCGCGGCATCCGCGTCAACGCCGTCGCACCCGGGTTCGTGCACACCCCGCTCACCGAGGGCGCCGCCCTGGTTCCCGGCGTGGTCGAGGAGTACGTCGAGAACACCCCGTTGGGCCGGGCGGGAACCCCGGAGGACATCGCCGAGGCCGTCGTCTTCCTCACCAAAGCCTCCTGGCTGACCGGCGAGGTGCTCGATCTCAACGGCGGCGCACACATGAAGCGGTACCCGGATTTGCTCGGACACATCATGAAGCTCGCGCAACAGTGACAGAACCTGTCAAATAGACCCGTGAAAACTGAGTTCACTCTCAGCCAGAAGCGGGCACTGGCCATCGCGACCGTCGCCGCGATCGCCTTCGGGGCCTACTTCCTGCGCGGCTACTTCATCCTCATCGTGGTGGCCGCCGTGGTGGCGTACCTCTTCGATCCCGTCTACGACCGGCTGCGCAAGCGGTTCAGCGCGGGCCTGTCGGCCACCATCACGCTGCTCGCGGCGCTGGCCATCGTGATCATCCCGATCAGTGGCGCGGTGGCCATCGGCGTCGTGCAGATCACCACCATGGTGCGCAGCGTCGCGGACTGGATCGGCAAGACCGACCTCAGCACCCTGGGCGACCGGTCGCTGAAGGTGGTCAACGAACTGCTGGACCGGGTGCCGTTCCTCTCCAGCACCGACATCACCCCCGAGCAGCTCCAGCACTGGGTGGTGACGTTCGCCCAGCGGGCCGGCGAATGGGGCCTGGAATTCCTGCAGGGTGCGGCCGGCGGCCTGTTCGGAGGGCTGACCGCCGCGGTCATCTTCCTGTACGTGTTCATCTCGATCCTGGTCAACGGCGACGAGCTGCGGCTACTGATCCGACGGCTGAACCCCCTCGGCGAAGAGGCCACCGACCTTTACCTGGCCAAGATGGCGGCCATGGTGCGCGGCACCGTCCGCGGTCAGTTCGTCATCGCGCTCGCCCAGGGTGTCGCCGGCGCCATCTCCATCTACATCGCCGGCTTCCACGACGGGTTCTTCATCTTCGCGATCCTGCTGTCGGCACTGTCGGTGATCCCCCTCGGTGGTGGCATCGTCACCATCCCGTTCGGCATCGGGATGGCGTTGTTCGGCAACGTCGTCGGGGGTGTGTTCGTCATCGTCTTCCACATCATCGTGGTGACCAACATCGACAATGTGCTGCGCCCGATCCTGGTGCCCAAGGAGGCCAAGCTCGACTCGGCGCTGATGCTGCTGTCGGTGTTCGCCGGCATCACCATGTTCGGATTCCTGGGCATCGTCATCGGCCCGGTGGTGATGATCGTCATCGTCACGACCATCAGCGTGTACCTGTGGGTCTACAAGGGGGTGCCGATGGAGATGGGCACCGAAGCCCTGGAGGACGAGCCGGACAAACCCAGCCGACTACGTCAACTCATCGCCAAGGCCCGCGCCCGCCGCGTGACCCCGACACCGACGCCACCGGCGACGGTGCCACCCGATCGTGACGAGGACTGACGCCTTCAGTTCGTGGGCAGCGGTTCGGCTTTCTGCACGGCCAGGGCCAACGTCCGGAAATCCTCGGCGCTGCCGGCCCCGGTGATCGCCACCTGCACCGGGCCGGACAACCGCGTCGTCCAGATCGGCTCACCCTCACCCGGCTCGTAGACCACCCAGGTGGTGCCGTCGACATCCTGTGCCCCGGTCGGGACGGCCTCGACATCGAGCGACCCGACCAGCCGGGCCTCGTCGGCATTGCTCTGGGTCAGGCTGAGGTACATCCCGCTGGGGGCTATGTAGCCCACCCGCGAGGTCACGGCCCGGGCCGACTGTCCGGTCGCCGGGTCGGTGCGGCCACCGTCGATACCGCCGCGGCCGCCGGAGTTGGCCTGCCACCCCTGCGGCAGCTCGGGCATCCGCACCGGCAGCTTCAACGTCTGCGCGTCGGAGTTCAGCGCGGCGGGCACATCGAAGCTCGGCACCTCGCCCTGACCTGGCCCGCTGGGCTGAAACGAGCACATCCCCAGCAGACCGGCCAGCGCCACGCACGCCACGATCAACGGCACCATCGACCAGAACATGTCGCGGCCGTCGTGCAGCAGCCGGTCCTTGGCAGGACGCGCCACCGGCACGACAACACGCTCGTCGGGGTCCGGTTCCGGGGTGGTCATGACAGCCAGTATCCCAGTTCCCAAAGTCAGGCCCGCTAATGGGACAATCTGCGCCATGACGCCTTCGCGCCGGGAAGCACCGGACCGCAACCTTGCCCTCGAACTCGTCCGTGTCACCGAGGCCGGGGCCATGGCCGCCGGCCGGTGGGTCGGCCGCGGCGACAAGGAGGGTGGCGACGGAGCCGCCGTCGACGCCATGCGCGAGCTGGTCAACTCGGTCTCGATGAAGGGCGTCGTGGTCATCGGCGAGGGCGAGAAGGACAACGCCCCGATGCTCTACAACGGTGAAGAGGTCGGCAACGGCGACGGCCCGGACTGCGATTTCGCCGTCGACCCGGTCGACGGCACCACCCTGATGAGCAAGGGCATGCCGAACGCCATCTCGGTGCTCGCGGTGGCCGAACGGGGCGCCATGTTCGACCCGTCCGCGGTGTTCTACATGAACAAGATCGCCGGCGGCCCCGATGTCGCGGACTTCATCGACATCACCTCCCCCATCGCGGCGAACATCCAGCGCATCGCCAAGGTCCGCAAGGCGTCGGTCTCCGACGTCGCGGTCTGCATCCTGGACCGTCCGCGGCACGCCAAGCTGATCGAGGAGGTGCGCTCGGCCGGTGCCCGCATCCGGCTGATCTCCGACGGTGACGTCGCCGGCGCCATCGCGGCCTGCCGGCCCGAGTCCGGCACCGACCTGCTCGTCGGTATCGGCGGCACCCCGGAGGGCATCATCGCCGCGGCCGCCATCCGCTGTATGGGCGGCGAGATCCAGGCCACCCTGGCCCCCACCGACGACGAAGAGCGCCAGCGGGCCCTGGACCGCGGCCACGACCTGGACCGCGTGCTGACCACCAAGGATCTGGTGGCCGGTGAGAACGTCTTCTTCTGCGCCACCGGCGTCACCGACGGCGACCTGCTCAAGGGTGTGCGCTACTTCGGCGGCGGCTGCACCACCCAGTCCATCGTGATGCGGTCCAAGTCCGGCACCGTCCGGATGATCGACGCCTACCACCGGCTCGCCAAGCTCAACGAGTACTCCGCGGTCAACTTCACCGGCGACAGCTCGGCCGCGTACCCACTGCCCTAACTCACCCGCACACCAACACGAACAGGGAGAAAATGAGCGCCGACACCGACGTCGACAGCACGGAATACCGCATCGAGCACGACACCATGGGCGAGGTACGGGTGCCCAAGAACGCGCTGTGGCGCGCCCAGACCCAGCGGGCCGTGGAGAACTTCCCGATCTCCTTCCGCCCGCTGGAGCGCACCCAGATCCGGGCGATGGGCCTGCTCAAGGGCGCCTGCGCCCAGGTGAACAAGGACCTGGGTCTGCTGGCCGCCGACAAGGCCGACGCGATCATCGCCGCGGCCGCCGAGATCGCCGACGGGCGCCACGACGACCAGTTCCCCATCGACGTGTTCCAGACCGGGTCGGGCACCAGCTCCAACATGAACGCCAACGAGGTCATCGCGTCCATCGCGGCGGCCAACGGCGTCAAGATCCACCCCAACGACGACGTCAACATGTCGCAGAGCTCCAACGACACCTTCCCCACCGCCACGCATATCGCGGCGACCGAAGCCGCTGTGCGCCACCTGATCCCGGCGCTGGAGATCCTGCACGAGTCGTTGACGGTCAAGGCCCGGCAGTGGAAGACCACCGTCAAGTCCGGCCGCACCCATCTCATGGACGCCGTGCCGGTGACCCTGGGCCAGGAGTTCGGCGGCTACGCCCGCCAGATCGAGGCGGGTATCGAGCGGGTCAAGGCGACCCTGCCCCGACTGGGCGAGCTGGCCATCGGCGGCACCGCCGTCGGCACCGGCCTCAACGCCCCCGACGGATTCGGGGCCAAGGTCGTCGACGTCCTCGTCGACCAGACCGGAATCGCCGAACTGCGCACCGCCGCAGACTCTTTCGAGGCACAGGCCGCCCGCGACGGGCTGGTCGAGGCCTCCGGCGCACTGAAGACCATCGCGGTGTCGCTGACCAAGATCGCCAACGACATCCGCTGGATGGGGTCGGGCCCGCTGACCGGTCTGGGCGAACTACAGCTGCCCGACCTGCAGCCGGGCAGCTCGATCATGCCGGGCAAGGTCAATCCGGTTCTGCCCGAGGCGGTTACCCAGGTGGCCGCGCAGGTCATCGGTAACGACGCCGCGGTCACCGTCGGCGGCCTGTCGGGTGCGTTCGAGCTGAACGTCTACATCCCGATGATGGCACGCAACGTGCTGGAGTCGTTCACCCTGCTGTCGAACGTCTCGAAGCTGTTCGCCACCAAGTGCATCGACGGCCTGGTGGCCAACGACGCGCATCTGCGTGAACTGGCCGAGTCCTCGCCGTCGATCGTGACGCCGCTGAACTCGGCGATCGGTTACGAGGAGGCCGCCAAGGTCGCCAAGGAAGCGCTCAAGGAGCGCAAGACCATCCGCCAGACGGTCATCGACCGCGGCCTGATCGGCGACAAGCTGTCCGAGGCCGAATTGGACAAGCGTCTCGACGTTCTGGCCATGGCGAAGGTCAAGCCCGGCGACTAGTTTTTCCCGCGAGAAGACACATGTGCCCCCGGATTCGCACGAGTTCGGGGGCACATGTGGCTTCTCGGCAGAGATGAGGTGACTTTCGTGACGGACGATGAGTTGAAGATCCGCGTCGGTGTCAGCGACCTGATGACCACGTATCAGTACCTGGCCGATACCGGCAAGGTCGAGCAGCTTGCGCAGCTGTTCGCGCCGGACGGAATCCTCCAGATAGGCGATCAGCAGTATGCGGGTCCCGATGCGATCCTGCGGATGTTCCAGGACACCGCGGACCGGTTCGCCGAGGCCGAGTTCCTACCGGCCCGGCATCACCTGTCCTCGATACATGTCGAGCCGCGACCGGACGGTACCGCGAAAACCTATGCGTGCTTCCAGTTCATCGGGACCCGCGGCCTCGACCACTGGGGCACCTATCGCGACGTGGTCATACCCGGCCCCGACGGGTGGCGGTTCGGTCACCGGAGGGTGGTCACCGAGGGGTTTGCTCCGGGCTCTCCGCTGGCTCAGTGACCTCCTCGGCCGTCGTATCGGTGTAGGCCGCCGTGTTGACGGCGGTACCGCCGATACCCGCTGCCGCCGAAAGGACGTCGAGCGCCGAGGAGTGGTGGCTCTGCGGCGGGGGTTCCGGCGCCTCCGGGTGCTCCTCGTCCAGGCGGTAGTGGCGGGTCAGCCGGTGCGCATCCTCGCGGGTGATGCCGTCACCATCGGGAATCGCCGGCGCGTCCTTCACCGCCGCCTTGTCGACGACGACGGTGACCGCGCCATCGGCACGACGGGACCCGGTCAGCGGCAGGATGGCGTGCGACGATCCGAGAAACCCGGTCCGTACCGATGCCCACCGCGGTTCCCTGCTCTGGCCGTCCACGAACAGCTTGTCGATCTTCCCGATTTTCGCGCCGGACACGTCGTAGGCGATCGCGCCGACGTACTGCTCCACCAAAGTCGCCATACCGCGGGGTATCCGCGGAACGCAGGCGGTAAACGTCAGCGCAGCGTGTTGACCGGCGGGCCGTTCTCGACACCGCCGTACAGGCTGCCAGGGGCACGCTCCCCCAGCAGGTGGCCGGCCGTCACCAGGTGGTAGCCATTGGCCTTCAGGACCGGTATGAACTCGGCAACCAGGTCGACCGTCGAGGCGAAGATATCGTGCAGCAATACCACCGAACCCGGCTGGACGTGGGCCATCAGCAGGTCACGACTCGCCTCGGTATCGGTGTCGTGGATCCAGTCGTAGGGCACGACATCCCAGTTGACCACCGCCATCCCCTGTCGGCCGGCCTCGGCCAGCACCCGGTCGTCCACCTTGCCGAAGCCGGGCCGCAGCAATCCGGGCCGCTGCCCGGTCGCCGCCACGATGGCCTCGGTGGCGCGACTCAGCTGGTCGGGGATATCTACGGCGGGCAGCGTCGTCAGATCGGGGTGACTCCAGGTGTGGTTCCCGATCTCCATGCCGGCCGCCGCGATACGCCGGGCCGCTGCCGGGTCGGTGGCGACCTTGTCCCCGATGAGGAAGAACGTCGCCTTCGCGTCATTGGCGGCCAGCACGTCGAGCAGCCGGTCGGTATCGGGGGCGGGGCCGTCGTCGAACGTCAGCACCACACACTTGACCACCGCGCAGTCGACAGTCTGTGCTTCGGCGATTTGTGGAGTCGTAACCGCAATGAGTACGGCTACGACTCCACAAATCACTCTCACGGCAGGGCGTTCGGGCTGATCTCCTCGAGCATCTCGGTCACCAGCGCCGCAATCGGGGACCGCTCGCTGCGCATCAGCGTGATGTGCGCGAACAACGGATGCCCCTTGAGCTTCTCGATGACCGCCGCGACACCGTCATGCCGGCCGACCCGCAGGTTGTCGCGCTGAGCCACATCGTGGGTGAGCACCACCCGCGATCCCGAGCCCAGCCGGGACAGCACCGTCAGCAACACATTGCGTTCCAGCGACTGCGCCTCGTCGACGATCACGAAGGAGTCGTGCAGCGACCGGCCCCGGATATGGGTCAACGGCAGCACCTCCAGCATCCCGCGGGAGAGCACCTCCTCCAGGACCGCCGGGCTGGCCAGCCCCTCCAGGGTGTCGAAGACGGCCTGCGCCCATGGGCCCATCTTCTCGCTCTCGCTGCCGGGCAGGTAGCCCAGATCCTGGCCGCCGACGGCGTAGAGCGGCCGGAACACCACGACCTTGCGCTGGGTGCGCCGCTCCAGCACCGCCTCCAGGCCGGCGCACAGCGCCAGCGCCGACTTGCCGGTACCGGCCTTGCCGCCGAGCGAGACGATGCCGACGGATTCGTCGAGCAGCAGATCGAGTGCGACGCGCTGTTCGGCGGACCTTCCCCGGAGGCCGAACACTTCGCGATCACCTCGCACCAGCTGCACGCGCTTGTCCGCGTTCACCCGGCCCAGCGCCGACGAGCTGCCGCTACCCAGTAACCGAACTCCGGTGTGGCAGGGCAGATCTCGCGCCGCGGCCAGATCCAGATCACCATCGGCGAACAGCGTGTCGATCTCCTCGGCGGCGACATCGAGCTCGTCCATGCCGGTCCAGCCCGAGGTCACCACATCCTGGGCGTGGTATTCATCGGCGGTCAGCCCGACGGCACCGGCCTTGACCCGCAGCGGGATGTCCTTGCTGACCAGAGTGACGAGTTTGCCCTCGGCGGCGAGATTCGCCGCGACGGTGAGGATGCGCGCGTCGTTGCTGTCGTTCCGGAACCCCGACGGCAGCACCGTCGGGTCACTGTGATTGAGCTCGACCTGTAGGGTCCCGCCTTCTGTCCCAATGGGAATCGGCTGATCGAGACGACCGTGTTCCAGACGCAGGTCGTCGAGCAACCGCAGGGACTGGCGGGCGAACCAGCCGAGTTCGTGATGGTGCCGTTTGGCCTCCAACTCGCTGATGACGACGAGCGGGACAACCACCTCATGCTCGGCGAACCGTGTGATTGCCCAGGGATCGGACAGCAGCACGGAGGTGTCGAGCACATAGGTCCGGATCGGATCGGTCACGAGGCGCTCCTAGACCTCCGCGGCCCCGCGAAGGTGTTTTCGGCGGGCGCAGCGGAACCGAGGACCGGGGCCGGTCCCGTTCTCGCGAGAAGATCGGTACCGCCCGGACAGCAAAGCAATTCGCTAGCCATCGGAAGTGACGCTACTCCCGGTCCACCGGGTGTGCTCGTCAGGCGCGCCGGGTCAACCGGCACAACAGGTTACGCGCCGGTGAACTCTCGTAACAGCGCCTCGTCAGCCAGGCCCCATGCCGCAATCTGGTCGGCGATGACGGTGCGCAGTGCGGCCTCGTCGAAGATGCCCGCCTCGGCGACGGTGGCCCGCTTGTCGGCGTAGGCGTCGATATCCCCGCCGACCACATCCATGGCCGCGGCCCGCGAGGCGATGGCGGCGATGGTCTCGTCCCGGGCGGTGCCCAGGCAGTGCGAGACGAGGTTGGCGAAGAACTCCGTGTGGCGCTCCTCATCGGCGGCGATCCGGCCGACGAGCCCCTGCAGGGTGGGCTCGGGAGTCTGGGCCTGCAGGTTGCGGGTGAACACCGCGTGCGAGCGCTCGAAGAACGCCATGAACACCAGGGTCTCGATCTGGGTCAACCGGTCGGCGCGGTAACCCTTCATCACATGCTCGACGCGGACGTCCTCGTTGGCGGTCGGGTCGACCTCGCGGGTGACCACCAGGTAGTTGCGCAGTGCGACGGCGTGCAGGTGCTCCTCGGCGGTCCAGCGGCCCAGCCAGCGGCCCCACTTGTCCTCCAGGATGAAGTGCTCGACGAGTTCGCGGTGGTAGGCGGCGAGGTTGTCCTTGGTGATGAGCAGGATCTCGCAGGCGTCGGTGACAGCCTTGGGCAGCGTCACATCGGACGGATCCCAGTCCTTGCCACCCAGGAACGCGAAGTTCTCGCCCTGGTCGAACGGCACGTAGTCATGTCCGTACCAGGGCTCCTCGGTCGCGAGGTGCCGCGACAGGTTCTCATCCACGACCGGCTCGAGCTCGAGGGTCAGTGCATTAGCAACCGGTTTCTGTGCCATGAGGTAACTGTAACCCGCCGACACAGATTCTTCGAAATCGCCGGCCGCGTGTCTTCTACAGGGTCAGACCCGGGTACAGCGGGTTGGCTTCCAGGATCTCCGCCGAGGCGGCGCGGACCCGGTCGGCGACACCGTCGGCCAGCGTGTACTTGGCCTTCGAGGTCCCGTCCGCCTGGGTGTTGGACAGCACCTCGACCACCAACTCGGCGACCCGGTCGAAATCGTCGCGGTCGAAACCACGGGTGGTGAGCGCGGGCGAACCGAAGCGGATACCGCTGGTGTACCAGGCCCCATTCGCGTCGGCGGGGACCGCGTTGCGGTTGGTGACGATGCCGGCGTCCAGCAGCGCCGACTCGGCCTGGCGGCCGGTCAGTCCGAACGAGGTCACGTCCAGCAGCACCAGGTGGTTGTCGGTGCCCCCGGTGACCAGGTTGGCGTCCCGCTTGATGAACCCGTCGGCCAGTGCCTGCGCGTTGTCGGCGACGGCCTGGGCGTAGGTGCGGAACGCGGGCTGGCGGGCCTCGGCCAGTGCGACGGCCTTGGCCGCCATCACATGCGAGAGCGGACCGCCGAGCACCATCGGGCAGCCCTTGTCGACGGCCGGGGCGTATTCCTCGGTCGCCAGGATCAGGCCGCCGCGCGGACCGCGCAGCGACTTGTGTGTCGTGGTGGTGGTGACGTGCGCGTGCGGCACCGGGTCCTCGTCGCCGGTGAACACCTTGCCGGCCACCAGGCCGGCGAAATGCGCCATATCAACCATCAGGGTGGCGCCGACCTCGTCGGCGATCTCGCGCATCTTGGCGAAGTTCACCCGACGCGGGTAGGCCGAGTAGCCGGCCACCAGGACCAGCGGCTTGAACTCGCGGGCCGCGGCGGCCACAGCGTCGTAGTCGATGAAACCGGTGGCCGGGTCGGTGCCGTACTGGCGCTGGTGGAACATCTTGCCGGAGATGTTGGGCCGGAAACCGTGCGTGAGGTGGCCACCGGTGTCCAGTGACATGCCGAGCAGCCGCTGGTTGCCCATCTTGTTGCGCAGCGTCTCCCAGTCCGCCTCGGACAGGTCGTTGACGTGCTTGGCGCCGAACTCGGCCAGGCCGGGGGTCTCGACGCGGGTGGCCAGGATGGCCCAGTAGGCGACCAGATTGGCGTCGATACCGGAGTGCGGCTGGGCGTAGGCATACGGGGCGCCGAACAGTTCGCGGGCATGCTCGGCGGCCAGCGCCTCGACGGTGTCGACGTTCTGGCAGGCGGCGTAGAACCGGTGCCCGACGGTGCCCTCGGCGTACTTGTCGGAGAACCAGGTGCCCATGGTCAGGAGCACCGCCGGCGAGGCGTAGTTCTCGCTGGCGATCAGCTTCAGCGAATCCCGTTGATCGTCCAGCTCTTTGCGGGTTGCGGCGGCGATCCGGGGTTCGACCTGTTCGATGACTTCCAGGGCCGAGCGGTAGGCGGCGCTGGCGGTGGCGGCGTACTCGGCACCCAGGCCGGTCGATGGCTCAGACATGCCCACGAGCGTAGTCGGGCTGGAACGCCGCGTGAACGGCACCTATGCGGTGCGCAGACTCGACGGGATCAGCGGTTCGTCCAGCAGCCGGCCGAACCGCTCTGTCAGCGACGCCTCGGCGGGCCGGTCGTCCAGCCAGGCACGCAGCAGCCGGTAACCCTCGACATAGGTGCTGGTATAGGCCCGCCACAGCGGCGAGGACAGGAACCGCAGCATCTGCCGGGCCCGTTCGTCGGTGACGAGCAGCCAGCGGCTCAGGTAGGCGACGACATCGTCGACGTCACGGTGCTCGTCGTGCAGCATCAGCGCCGCATCCTGGCGGACATCGGCCAGCGCGGCGGCCGCCTCGGAGATGGTGGCCGAACGTTCCCCGTCGAACCGCAGTCCCAGATCGGCATAGATATCGGCCGCCCAGGCGCCCCAGTCCGGTCCCTGCACGGCGTACAGCGCCAGATCGGCCAGACCCTCGGCCATCAGGCACTGCGGCGTGTTGACCAGGAAGATGGTCTGCTCCTGCTGGTTCTGGCCGTTGACCAACCCGGCCTCCTTGCGGCAGTGCTCGGTGTGATGGCCTGGGTAGGACTCGTGTGCGACCAGCCGCGGCAGATTGGACATCTGCTGTTTGAGGTCGGCGTTGACGGCGACCGTGGATTTGTAGTCGCCGAGGTAGTAGTTGAAGCCCGACCACGGCTTGTCGGTGACCACCTCGTAGTTGATGGTCTCGGCATCGGGCAGCGGGAAGGTGGCGCGCACCCGGTCGCGCAGCGCCGAGGAGAACGCATGGATGCACTCCTCGAGGCGGGCCGGCGGGATCTCCTCGGTCTGCCGGTAGGCCTGCAGCCGCTGCGCCAGCGGTCCACTGCCGCCGAGCGCCTCGTCGAGCTTGCGGTGGGAGTCGCGGTAGCGGTCCTGATCGCCCTTGGTGATGTCGACGTCGAAGTACTCGCGGACCTCCTCGACGAATCCGACGTCCTCGCCGGCGAACTTGCGGCCGGCGCAAGCCAGTGCCTTCAGGTGCGCGCTCAGGTAATCGGCGCGCTGGGTGTCGAGGCCCTCGGCGGCCGGCACCTCGGCCAGCAGCCGCCGGGCTGTGCGGGCGAGTTCGGCCGGATCGGGGGTGGGTTCGTCGGCCACCCGCTGGCGCAGCGTCGGGTCGCCGGTAAACGAGTCGACATAGCCCTCCTCGACGCGGTCGAAGCGCAGACCGAGCAAGAGATATTCATCAATGAGGGTGCTGACGTTCATACCGTCAACCGTAAATGCAAGACTGGAAACATGTCGCGGCCCAGCGAGCCGAGCCCTTATGTGGAGTTCAACCGGACCCAATGGCGCTCGTTGCGTATGTCGACCCCGTTGGCACTGACCGAAGCCGAGCTCGTCGGCCTGCGCGGCCTGGGCGAGCAGATCGACCTGCTGGAGGTCGAAGAGGTCTACCTGCCGTTGGCCCGGTTGATCCATCTGCAGGTTGCCGCCCACCAACGGTTGTTCGCCGCCACCGCCGAATTCCTTGGTGAGCAGAACCCGGACAACCCGGTGCCGTTCGTCATCGGAGTGGCCGGCAGTGTCGCGGTGGGCAAGTCCACCACGGCGCGTGTGCTGCAGGCGCTGCTGTCCCGCTGGGAGCACCACCCCCGCGTCGACCTGGTGACCACCGACGGCTTCCTCTATCCGAATGCCGAGCTGGCCCGACGGAACCTGATGCACCGCAAGGGTTTCCCGGAGAGCTACGACCGGCGCGCGCTGATGCGTTTCGTCACCGCGGTCAAGTCGGGCTCGGATCAGGCCTGCGCCCCGGTGTACTCACACCTGATCTACGACATCGTGCCCGGCGAGAAACAGCGGATCCGCCAGCCCGACATCCTGATCCTGGAGGGCCTCAACGTCCTGCAGACCGGGCCCGCGCTGATGGTCTCGGACCTGTTCGACTTCTCACTCTATGTCGATGCCCGACTGGAGGACATCGAGCAATGGTACATCTCCCGGTTCCTGTCGATGCGCGCCGGCGCCTTCGCCAACCCGGCCTCGCACTTCCATCACTACGCGACACTGACCGACGAGCAGGCGGTGTTCGCCGCCCACGACATCTGGCATTCGATCAACCGGCCCAACCTGATCGAGAACATCCTGCCGACCCGGCCGCGGGCCACCCTGGTGTTGCGTAAGGATTCCGACCACTCCATCAACCGGCTGCGGTTGCGGAAGCTCTAGTCACCGATTCCAGTGGGCCGCAGCGGACTTCGAAGCGTTCGCCGACGGTGTCCAGAGTGCGGCGCAAGCGTTCCCGCTCAGCGCGGTGGGTGCGCAGGAACTGTACGGTCCGGATCATCCGGCGGTGCCGCGGATACCACCGGTCGAAGTCCAGCCCGCAATCGGCGAAGACCTTGGCCGGCACGGCATCGAACGTCAAACTCAGGTTGTACTGCACCAGCGCGAACATCACGCACGGCAGCACCGTCTTTGATCTGTCCGCCAGTTCCTGCAGATCCACCGCATACAGCGGCAGCGAGTTCAGCTTGTCCAGGAACATCAGATGCGTCATGAAGTAGCCCATATAGGACGTCAGATGCAACGTCATCGACCGGGGCTGCAGCGAGAGGACCCTGCCGCTGGGTGAGGTGTAGGGCTCGTAGGGCACATCGGCGCCCACCAGGTAGCCGGTGCAGTTCACCACCCAGCTGCCGGGTTCGATTTCCTGTGTCCGGCCGCCGCGCAACACCAGCTCGGTCACCCCGTCGCGATCGACGATGTCGTCGAGGTGATCGGTGATGACGTCGTTCAATCCGGCGGTGATGGTGCGGTTCTCGGCCTCCGACAGCACCCCGACCATGAAATGGCCCGGCCGCGCGACCGGCCCGGTGCCATAGGTGGTGTGCAGCCAGCGCATCGTCTGCTCTTCGTTGGTTCCGTCGAAGCGACGACTCAGCTTCGGACCGAGCGCACTGACCGGGAGTCCCGACCAGTACCGCTTCCAGCCGGCGGGAAAGAACCTGTCCCGGTTGCTGAAGAACGTTCCCGTGCCGGCCACCATGTTCACCTCACGGCCGGGGTTGTCGGTGATGATCGTGTGCGCGGTGTCCATGGCCGTCTTACCGCTGCCGATGATCCATACCGGCGCCGCGCTGTCGACGAATTCACCGCACCGCACATCGCAGGAATTGGGTGACACCGAACGGACATTGTCGCTCGACACCGCCAGCGGCTCGTTGGGCGTGACGCGCAGACCGTAGGCCTTGATCAACCGATCGGCCTCGACGGTGCGTGTCGCACCGGTGTCGTCGCGACAGCTGATCTGTACACCGGCGTCCTGCTCGGAGTCAGATAGCAGCGTCCAGCCGAACCGCACATCGATCTGGATGCGCTGCCGGATCTGCTGCAGGCAGTGCTCGAAATGGTCGAGCACCTCATCACGGGTGGCCAGATAGCTCGGCTCGCGGCCCAGCGTCCACGCGATGTTGCCGGCGGTGAACATCGGATGCGGTTGATGCAGCCGCACATAGGGATAGGTGTCGACCCACATGCCGCCGACCCGCGGCCGGCGCTCGAGCAGGATGACCTTCTGGCCGGGTTGCAGGTACTGCCCAGCGACGAACAAAGCGTTCATCCCCGCCAACCCGGCACCCACGATGCACACGTCACACGTATCGACAGCGGTCACGGCAACCTCCTGGGACGGTCTTTCTCACTGTCCGCCCGGTCGGCTGCCGTGACCCGAGTAGTGCGCTACCTGACTGCGTCAGTATCGCCCGTCGCTTCGCTCGCCCCCGGCGAGCTTGCGCACCCCGACGTACTGCAGTTCGGCCATCACCAGGGTGTACAGCCCGGTGCCGAGAACCAGCGCGATTCCGATACCGGTCAGCTCGAACACCCCGGCGAGCACCACCGCGACGGCGATGACGGTGCACACCAGGTTGGCAATGATGGTGCCGATACCACCGGGGCGCACCCGGTCGAGTGCGGCCAGCGCGATCACGACGACACCGTAGACGACCGAGAAGACGCCGACGCCCACTTCGACCGAGCGCGGCAGACCCGTCAGGTCGGCGAACCAGCCCGCGGCGGCCAGCAGGGCCACCCCCGCGACGAAGACGATGATCGCGTCGGCGCGCATGGCAAGGCGCAGGAAGGAGTCGGCGGATACGGCAGGAGCGGTGATGGCGGACATCGGGTGTTCCTCTCGTCGAAGGTGGAGGGCCGGAACCGGAACCGACGCCACTACCTCTGGTGACGGCGGCTCCGGTGCCGACCTGTCACCAACGGTCCTCAGAACGGGCTGCCACTTCGACGCCGAACGCTGCCAGACACTGCCAACCGCAGCTCAGCGGGTCGGAACCACATGAGTACCGCGCAGATCGGCAGCGATCACCCGGGCCGCCGCGCTCTGCCAGTTGTGCAACGAGCGCTGCGGGACGTCGGTGACGAACCACTGCCAGGCCTGCCGGGCCACCGGGTCCAGGCCCGCGGCGGTGGCGTTCTGCGCGTACGCCCGCACGCCGACGACATAGGGGAAGTACAGCGAGTTGTAATGCCGCCACTGCTCGCTGGTGCCGAAATCACCGCTGTCACGCGGTTTCAGCGCGGCGATCCGGTCGGCCAGCAGAGCCTTGAGTTCGTTGGCCCGCTCCAGCGGCTGGTCCGCGGCGCCGCGGGCGGCGAGCCGGTCGTCGATCACCGGCAGCGCGGTCAGCGGGCTGGCCACCAGTTTGGACAGGTCACCGTAGTGGCCGAGCGCGCGGCGGGTCAGCCGGGCGAAGGTGTCGTCGTCGAGTTGGTCCAGTGGGTTGTCCGACCGCAGCGGCAGTGCCGCCTCGGTGCGGCGCAGTGCCGCCCGGTCGGCGCGCAATGCCGGGCTGAACGCCAGCCGGTCCAGCACCCCGGACAACGGGTCGGCCAGCACGTTGATCGCGATCGCGATGGCCGAGCTGGTGAACAGCAGCACCGTCAGCGCCGTCTGCGCGGAACCACCGGCGATCATCAGCCCGATCACCGCCTGCCCGCCGAACAGGATCGCGATCACCGCTGTGCCGATGAACGACCGCAGCATGTCCGCCTTGAGCGCCTGGCCCTCGTCGAAGGCATCCCAGAGCGCAACGGCGACACCCAGCAGCGCCACGTCGAACCCGGTCGATGCCAGTGCCAATCCGCTCGGCAGCAGTCCGAGCGGAATGATCAGGATGACGTTGGCGAGGGCGAAGAACAGCGTCGCCACCAGAACGAACCGCACCACCGGCACCGGCTGGGCCGGTCGCAGCACCGCGGTCACCATCGCGCCCAGTGACGGCAAGGACACTGCCGCGAACATCAGCCAATGCCCCAACCGCAGCGGCCCGTCCACACCGCCTGCCAGCGCCGCACCGGTGAACGCCACCGCAGCGACGACACCGACGAGTCCGATCTCACCGACCCGGCTGCGCCAGCTGTCGATCGGCCGGGACAGCTCGACCAGCACGGCGAACCAGAAGATGCCGGGCAGCACCATGAGGAACACCTCGACCCGGCTGAGCAGCGCCGATTCGGTCACGATGCGCACCGCGTCCAGTGCCACCACCACCGCGAAGCTGCACAGACCCGCGGCGGCCAGCGCCAGCACCGGTTTGCGCGGATCGCGCGCGACAAGATAGAGCCCGAGCCACCAGCTGAGCGCGAAGACGATCGCCGACAGCGCGGCCATGACGGCTACAACCCGTGCCTGCGGTGCCGCTGGGTGTAGTCACGCAGCGCCCGCAGGAAGTCGACCCGCCGGAACGCCGGCCAGTGCGCCTCGGTGAACCACATCTCCGAATAGGCGCTCTGCCACAACAGGAATCCGGAGAGACGTTGCTCACCGCTGGTCCGGATGACCAGATCGGGATCGGGCTGCCCCGAGGTGTACAGGTTCTCCGAGATGGCGTCGACGGTGACGGCCTCGACGAGCTGTTCGGCACTGGCGCCGTTGGCCAGCTGCTTGCTCAGTAGGCCGCGGACGGCGTCGACGATCTCTTGGCGGCCGCCGTACCCGACCGCGACGTTGACCTGGAGCGCTCCGGGTGCGGACCGTGCCGCGGTACGTTCGGTGGCCTCACGCAGCCGGCGCGCCGGCTCCTCGCCCAGCAGTTCGAGGTCGCCGACGGTGCGGACGCTCCACTGGTTGTCCGGCGCGCAGATCTGCTCGACGACATCGGTGATGATCTCGATCAGTGCGGCGAGTTCGTCGGGATCGCGCTGCAGGTTCTCCGTCGAGAGCAGGTAGACCGTCGTCAGTTCGATCCCGGTGGCCTGGCACCACCGCAGCATCTCGGCGATCTTGGCCGCGCCCTTGCGGTAGCCATAACTGACATCGTCGAAGCCCGCGTCCCGCGCCCACCGGCGATTGCCGTCACACAGCACGGCGATGTGGCGCGGGAGTTCCGATCGGGACTGCGCCAGCTCACGGCGCAACCGCATCTCGTACAGCCGGTAGGCCGGCTCCTTGAGCCGCGGCGGAATGATCTCCACAGCGGTTAAGACTACTGTGGCCTTCGGGATCTCCCATGCCAGTCACTGGAGGTGACATGACGATCGACTCCAGTCGCCCGTATCGGTCGGCGGCGGTGCGACCGGCGGAGGATCTACCCGAGGCGTTCGCCGAGGGGGTCGCTCAGTTCCTGGGTAAGCCGCGGGCACGCGGCTGGATCCACGTCTACTCGGCCGTCGTCGCGTTCATCGCCGGCGCGGCGCTGGTGTCGGTGTCGTGGTCGCTGGAATCCACCCGCGCCGGTATCGCGACGCTCATCTACACCTGCACCATCGTGGCGATGTTCGCCGTCAGCGGCACCTACCACCGGATCACGTGGGAATCCGCTCGCGCCCGCAAGTGGATGAAGCGGGCCGATCACTCGATGATCTTCATCTTCATCGCGGGCAGCTACACCCCATTCGCCCTGCTGGCCCTGCCCTCGGAGAAGGGCATGGTGCTGTTCTGGATCGTGTGGGGCGGCGCGATCGCCGGAGTCTTCCTGAAGATGTTCTGGCCGTCGGCGCCGCGCTGGCTCGGGGTGCCGCTCTACATCCTGCTGGGGTGGGTGGCGGCCTGGTTCATCGGCCCGATCATGCACGGCGCCGGTGTGGCGGCGGTGGTGCTGCTGATCGTCGGCGGCGCGCTCTACTCGATCGGCGGGGTGTTCTATGCGTTGAAGTGGCCCAACCCGTGGCCGACGACCTTCGGCCACCACGAGTTCTTCCACGCCTGTACCGCGGTCGCGGCCATCTGCCACTACATCGCGATGTGGTTCGCCGTCTTCTGACGCTGTGATTTGTGGAGTCTCGCCCGGACTCATTCCGGGTAAGACTCCACAAATCGCATCAGAGCTGGGTGATGTTGGCCGGGCCCCAGTAGGCCTTCATCGAGGTGATCAGACCCTCGGCGTTGAACGTCATGACCTCGATCGGCTCGATCCGCATCGCGCCACCGACGGTGATCGCGAAGACGAACGCGGCTTCGGTGCCACCCGCGCGGAACGACAGCAGCTCGGTGGTCGCGTCGACGCCCTCGACGTTCTTGTAGAACCCGGCGATGGCCTGCCGTCCGATGTGCACCTCGCCGCCGCCCACCGGGTCCTCCAATGTGGCGTCCTCGGCGTAGAGCGCGGCGACGTCGTCGGCACTGCCGTTGGCCGCGGTGTCGAGGTAGCGCTGAACGAAACCCTGCAATGCATCCGGCTCGAAGCTCATGTGCCGCACGCTACACGGGCCGCCGCAGCGCGGCATCAAGATCGGCGACCGTGGTGACCGGCAGATCGCACACCCGGCCGCGGCACACATACGCCGCGTCTCGGCCACCCACGCGGTCGCGGCCGACCAGCAACTCACTCGAATCCCGTGCCCCGCCGACGACGACCGCACCGCCGGGCGCCAGCATGCGCGCTGCGGTCAGCAGCTCGGAGTCCTGCGGATCACAGGCAACCGCAATCTGGATCGGGCCGCGCACCGCCGCTTCGGCGACGGAGAGCCAATGTCCGCCAGAGCGTGGCAGTTTCGTCAATATGGTGGTGGCGTTGGCCAGCGTCGCGTCATGGGCGGCGCCGTAGCGGGGGTCGGCACTCAGGTGCGCCGCGAATTGCAACGCCTCGACAATCGACGAGGCGCCGGACGGTGTCGCGTTGTCGAGCGGGTCGGCCGGCCGCAACACCAGGACCTCGGCATCATCGGCGGTGTCGAACCAATGCCCCGGCCGCTGCGGGTCGGCGAAGTGGTCCAACGCGGTGTCGATCAGGCCGGTACCGACGGTGAGCCAGGACGGTGTGCCGGTCAGCTGGTACAGACCGCACAGCGCGGTGGCCAGCATCGCGTAGTCCTCCAGGATGGCGGCGCTGTCGCCGACCACCCCGCCCAGGCTGGCCCGGCGCAAGCGACCGTCGACGAGGTGCAGGGCCAGCAGCTTACGCGCACAATCGATTGCCGCAGACGCATATTCGCGTTTGTCCAGCGCCACCGACGCCTCGACCAGCGCAGTGATGGCCAGCCCGTTCCAGGCCGTCACCACTTTGTCGTCGCGGCCGGGCTGGGGCCGCTGCGCCCTCACCGCCGACAGCGCGCCACGCACCCGCTCGAAACGAGCCCAGTCCTCGGGATCGCCACGCAACTGCAGCACCGAGCTGCCGTTCTCGAAGGTTCCGGCCGCGGTGACCTCAAAAAGTGCAGCGGCCCAATCACCATCGTCACCCAGCACATCAAGCAACTGGGCCGGATTCCAGACGTAGGTCAGGCCCTCCACACCCGCGGAATCGGCGTCCAGCGACGAGGTGAACAGCCCACCATCGCCGAGGCCGTCGATGATGAACCGGGCAGTCTCTTCGGTGACTCTGCGCGCCAGGGGATCTGCGGTGCGACGCGCCCAGTGTGCGTAGAACCGCAGCAGCTGCGCGTTGTCGTAGAGCATCTTCTCGAAATGGGGCACCACCCAGCCCGCGTCGACGCTGTACCGGGCGAATCCCCCGGCCAGCTGGTCGTACAACCCGCCGCGGGCCATCGCGGCACCCGCGCGCCGGATCACGTCGAGCACCGTCGTCGACCCGGTGCGCTCGTGGTGGCGCAGCAGCGCCTCCAACAGCGCCGACGGCGGAAACTTGGGCGCGCCACCGAATCCGCCGTTGGCGACGTCCTCGTCGCGCAGCACGGCGGCGACGGCGTCATCACACACGCCTGCGTCCAGCGCCGGCCCGGTGCCGGGCAACCCGGAGGTCATCGACTGCAATTCGCCGGCGATCTCATCGGAGGCCTGCTCGACCTCACCGCGACGTTCGGCCCAAGTCTCCTTGACCGCCGAAATGAGCTGCAGAAAGCCGTCTTTGGGGTAGTACGTGCCACAGAAGAAGGGCCGGCCGTCGGGGGTCAGGAAGCAGGTCATCGGCCAGCCGCCCTGACCGGTCATCGCGACGGTGGCGTTCATGTAGACCGCATCGAGGTCGGGCCGTTCCTCACGGTCGACCTTGATGCAGACGAAGTGGTCGTTGACGGCGGCGGCGACCTCGTCATCGGCAAAGGATTCGTGGGCCATCACGTGGCACCAGTGGCAGGCCGCGTACCCGATCGACAGCAGGATCGGCACATCGCGGCGCACCGCTTCGGCCAGCGCCTCGGACGTCCACTGCTGCCAGCGCACCGGATTGTCGGCGTGCTGGCGCAGGTACGGGCTGGTGGCCGCGCCCAGGGTGTTACCCCTTGGCGTCACCTGCGGTGCCCTCGTCGACGGCCTGATCGGCTTCCGGATGGTCGGGGTCGAACGACTCCGGCAGCCGCTTGAGGTGCCGGTTCATCGAGAAGACCAGCGCAAAGGTGCCGATCAGCAACAGCACCAGGATCAGCAGGCCGACCGGGCTGGCCTTGCCGAAATCGGGCCCTGTCTGGCGCGGGGCGCCGTCCTCGGCGAGCAGTGTGGTGGCGATCAGAAGCAGGTCAGTCATGGCTCGATTCCGGCGAACAGATCGGTTTCGGGCAGCTGCACCGGGATCCTGGACCGCGCGAGCTCGAACTCCTCGGTGGGCCAGAGCCGCTGCTGCCACTCCATCGGGGTGGTGAAGAAGAAACTCTTGGGGTCGATCTGGGTCGCGTGCGCCAGCAGGGCGTCATCACGCTGAGTGAAGTATTTCGCGCATTCGATGCGGGTGGTGACGCGCTGCTCGATGACGTCCTCCTCGGCGTCCCAGTTCTCCAGCCACTTGGCGAACGGGCCCTCCTGGCCGTGATGGGCGAACTCGTCCTGCAGGACCTGCATGCGCTGCCGCAGGAAGCCGTGGTTGTAGTAGAGCTTGGACACGGCCCACGGCGCCCCAGCGTCGGCATAGCGCAGGTGGTCGGCGGCAGCCTCGTACGCCGCAACGGACACCTCATGGCAGCGGATGTGGTCCGGGTGCGGGTAGCCGCCATTCTCGTCGTAGGTGGTCAGCACGTGCGGGCGGAACTCGCGGATGACCCGGACCAGTCGTTCCACCGGTCCATCGAGCGGCTCCAGGGCGAAGCAGCCCTCGGGCAGCGGCGGCAGCGGATCGCCCTCGGGCAGCCCGGAGTCGACATAGCCGAGCCAGTGATGCTCGACGCCGAGGATGTCCGCGGCGCGGGCCATCTCGTCACGGCGCACCTCGTGGATACGGCCGTGCACCTCGGGGATGTCCATCGCGGGGTTCAGGATGTCCCCACGTTCCCCGCCCGTCAGGGTCACCACCATCACCCTGGCGCCCTCGTCGGAGTAGCGGGCGGTCGTGGCCGCCCCCTTGCTGGACTCATCGTCGGGATGGGCGTGTACCGCCATCAAGCGCAATTCAGTCATCGTCTCTCATCCAACGAAGGCGTCCCTCTCGCTTATGCCCACCACCCCTATAGTTCCAGGTCTAAGAGAAGCCACCGACCGACGGGCACCCAAAACCTTGACCATCGAGCGTCCCGCCGCCCGCTACGGGCGTCAAAAGCTGTCCCGCAGCACCCGCCGATGGCTGGTGATCGGCCTTTTTCTGACGATTGTGGTGGTCGGGGTGGGCATCGCGATCATCGCCTTCCAGCGGTTCGGGACCGCCGACGCCAAGGGTGAACTGAGCGGCTACCGGCTGATCGACGACCAGACCGTCGAGGTGACCATCACGGTGACCAGGGCGGACCCGTCGCTGCCCGCGGTGTGCATCGTGCGGGCCCGGTCCATCGACGGTGACGAGACCGGGCGGCGCGAGGTCCTGGTGCCCCCGTCCACCGCGGATTCGGTGGTGATCGACGCGGAGGTCAAATCCACGAAACCGCCGGTCGTGGGCGATATCTACGGCTGCGGTATCGACGTACCGGACTATCTGTTAGCGCCCTAGAACGGTTTGCGCAACGAACGCCGAACTGCGAAATCGTGAAAATCCGTTGACGCGGCGGTGGTAAGCTCGGCCCATACACGGTTCCGCACTGGAGCCGTGTATTGCTGCATTTGCGCGCAGACGGCGCCTGCAATCGCGGCGATACACACGACCTTCCCACGCGACACAGCGCGAGAATGAACAACGACAGGAGTGCGAGGACATGACCGATACCCAGGTCACCTGGCTGACCCAGGAAGCACACGACCGGTTGAAGGCGGAGCTGGATCAGCTCATCGCTCACCGGCCCGTCATCGCCGCCGAGATCAACGACCGTCGCGAAGAGGGCGACCTGCGCGAGAACGGTGGCTACCACGCCGCCCGCGAGGAGCAGGGCCAGGAAGAAGCCCGCATCCGTCAGCTGCAGGAACTGCTCAACAGCGCCAAGGTCGGCGAGGCTCCGACCGTCTCCGGTGTCGCCCTGCCCGGCTCGGTCGTCAAGGTCTACTACGACGGCGACGAGAAGGACACCGAGACCTTCCTGATCGCCACCCGCCAGGAGGGCGTCAGCGACGGCAAGCTCGAGGTCTACTCGCCGAGTTCCCCGCTGGGCGGTGCCCTGATCGACGCCAAGGTCGGTGAGACCCGCACCTACACCGTGCCCAGCGGCAGCACCGTCAAGGTCACGCTGGTCAGCGCGGAGCCCTATCACGCCTAGATGGCCCTGATCGCCGAGGATCTGCTGCTGCTGCTCCTCGACAACGCCGCTGCCCAACCCGCGCTGGAACGGCAACGCCGACAGCGGGTGCTCGGCGCGGCAATACTGCTGGACCTCGCCTGGGCATCCCGAGCCCGACCGGCCACCGACGGTGACACCGTCGCGGCCGGTCGGCTGCTCGCCCTGACGGGCACCGCCCTGTTGGATCCGGTCACCGGCCCGGCGTGGGAGATGCTCACCCGGCGCCCGCTCAAGCCTGCCGCGGCAGTGTCGAAGCTGAGCCGCACCGCCGAGGATCTGCTGCTGAGCCAGCTTGAGCGCGCCGGCCAGATTCAACGGGTCCCGTTGCAGCCCAAAGGTTTCGCTTTCCCGATGCAGAACCGCGACCGGGTCGAGCGGGCTCGGACGGCCCTGCTGGCTGCCTTGTTCGACCGCAGACCGCCGGCGACGCCGACCGCCGCGGCGATCTCGCTGCTGCACGCGGTGGACGGCCTGGGCGCGGTGCTGAGCCTCAACGACCGGGGCTGGCGCTGGGTGCATGCCCGGGCCGGCGAGATCGCGCTGGGCAGCTGGATCGACGAATCACCGACCGGGCTCGCCGAGATCAACGTGGCCGTCACCGCGTCCGCGCTGCGGCCCGCGCTCGGCTCCTAGCGCAGCGCCTGCTCCAGATCGCCCAACAGGTCGGCGGCCTCCTCGATGCCGACCGACAGCCGGACCAGATCCTCGGGCACCTCCAGCTGTGAACCGGCCGTCGACGCGTGCGTCATCGCACCGGGGTGCTCGATCAGCGACTCCACCCCGCCCAAAGATTCTGCGAGAATGAAAATCTCCGTGCGGGCGCACAGATCACGGGCCGCGGCCAGTCCCCCACGCAGGCGCACCGAGATCATGCCGCCGAAACCGGACATCTGCTTGGCAGCCACCTCGTGGTTGGGATGGCTGGGTAGCCCCGGATAGAGCACGGTGTCGACCGCGGGGTGTTCGGCCAGGAATTCGGCCACCTTCGCAGCATTCTCACTGTGCCGCTGCATCCGCAGCACCAGGGTCTTCAGGCCGCGCATCGTCAGATAGGCGTCGAACGGGCCGGGCACCGCACCCGCCCCGTTCTGCAGGAAGGCGAATGCGGTGTCGAGCTCCTCGGAACTGGTCAGCAGCGCACCACCGACGACATCGGAGTGTCCGCCAATGTATTTGGTGGTGGAGTGCAGCACGATATCGGCGCCCAGGGTCAACGGCTGCTGCAGCGCGGGTGAGGCGAAGGTGTTGTCCACCAACAACTTCGCCCCGGCTTTGTGCGAGATCTCGGCGATTCCGGCGATATCGGCGATGGACAGCAGCGGGTTGGTGGGTGTCTCCACCCAGATGAGCTTGGTCTCCGGTGTCACCGCGGCGGTCACCGCGTCCAGATCGGCCAACGGGGCCGGGGTGTACCGAATCCCCCACTGGGTGAACACCTTGTCGATCAGCCGGAAGGTGCCGCCGTAGGCATCGTCGGGGATGACAACGTGGTCACCGGGACGCAGCGCCGCCCGCAATGCGCAGTCGGTGGCCGCCATCCCGGAGGCGAATGCGCGGCCGAAATCGGCCTGCTCGACGGCGGCCAGTGAGGCCTCCAGCGCCGCCCTGGTCGGATTTCCGGTGCGGGCATACTCGAAACCACCGCGCAGGCCACCGACTCCGTCCTGCGCGAACGTGGAACTGGCGTAGATCGGGGCGTTGACGGCGCCGGTGGCCGGGTCGGGCCGGAAGCCGGCGTGGATGGCCCGGGTCGCCAGACCCTGCCACCGATGTGCGTCGTGTGCACTGCGCTGTTCACCCATGAGGACAAGGGTAGTGGTGCCCGCGGCGACAAAAACGGGGTGGACCACATGTGGTCCACCCCGCCCTTGCCAAGGCGTGCTTACGGTGTCAGCGGTGCGACCTGTCCACCGGTCAGCTTGCGGAATGCGTAGACCTCGAACAGGATCGCGACCGGTGCGGCGACCAGCAGGCCGACGTAGCAGACGAACGAGCCGACGGCCAGGATGACCGAGAACAGCAGCCAGACGAGCAGCACCTGGACGAAGTTCTTCTTCGCGATATCGATGCTCGTCTTGATCGCGTCGATGGCCGACAGGTTGCGGTCCAGCAGCGCGACGGTGGTGAAGAAGGCGAAGATCGACACGATCAGACCGGGGATGTAGCAGAGCACGCTGCCGATGGCGGTGGCGATGCCGACCAGCAGGGTTGCCACGATCACCGGCCCGATGAGACGCGGCTTGAAGAACGAACCCGCCGTCACCGGAACGCCGTTGGCGATGTCCAGGATGCCGCTGATGTAGGCCGACGAGATCGCCGCCATCAGCACCAGGAACACGATGCCGCCGAGCGCGATGACGATGAAGCTGGCGGCGCCGAAACCGGCGCTGTACTCGTAGCTGAACCCGGTGTCATAGGAGTCGTAGGTGGTCACCCCACTGGGCGCCAGCGCGAACGCCAGCCCGTAGATGATGCCCGCCAGGACACCGACGATCAGCGCGTACACCAGCGTCGGGACGATCAGCGCCGCCGCGTTCTTGCTGAACTTGTTCCAGGCCCAGGAGAACGCGTCACCGACGCTGAACGGGGCAGGGGCGCCGCCGTAGCCGGCCGGCGGGTAGCCCGCGGGCGGGGGCGGTGCGTAACCACCCTGCGGCGGAGGCGGCGGGTAACCGCCCTGCGGAGGCGGCGGGAAGCCACCCTGCGGCGGAGGCGGCGGGTAACCGCCCTGCGGAGGCGGCGGGAAGCCACCTTGCGGCGGGGGCGGGTAATTGCCCGACGGCGGGGGCGAGTAGCTCCCCGGGGGCGGGTGCCCGCCGGCCGGCGGGATGTTCTCGGGCGGCGGCGGGAAACCGCCGGGCGGCGTGCTGCCCGGCGGCGGAGGCGGTTGTGTCATGTCACCTTCTCGTGAGAATTGAGTACTGACAAACGCAGCGCCATCGGCGCGTGGGCTGAGCCTATGTCACCCATGCGGTCCGGCGACCGTCAAGATCACCGCGAGTTCTGCGTCCGTTGATTCGGGAACGGTTCTGCACCGATGGCGGCCGGTGCGTGTGACGGCCCGGCGCCAGGTGCGCATCCTCAGATCGGCAGCGCGACCGTCTTGATCAGCTTGTCCACCAAGGTCTGCGCCTTGGGATCCCACAACGGGAACAGCACCGCCGCCAACCACACGATGCCGCACGCGAAATAGGCCACCAGATAGATCAGCTCCCGTGCCAGCGACAACCCGAAACCGATTGGCTGACCGTTGTTCTCGCCGACAATCTTGAACTTCATGATCGACTTGCCGAGGCTCGACCCCGTCGCCCCCTGCTTGAACCCGAGATTCCACACCACGAACACCAACGCCAACAGCGGGAAGATCCCCAACGCCGAGAGCTGCCCGATACTCGAGGCGCCCGTGGCACAGAACTCACCCAGGTCATACTCCGATGTGTCGGTCAGACACACCGTCTCCCGCGTCCCGGCCAACACGCCGAAACCGATTCCCACGATCAGGAACACCGGGACGTAATCGATCAACCACGCCAGCACCCGGGTGAACCACGGCGTATACGCCCCCGTCGACTCAACACCGGGCGGCGGACCAAAACCACCGGCGCCGACCGGCGGATGACTTCCCGGCGGCGGACAGCCCCCGGCGGGCGGGATGTTCTGGCCCGGCGGAAACCCGCCGGGCGGGTAGGGAGGATGTGTCATGTCACCTTCTCGGTAGATGCGGACGGGCCGGACCGCTCCGGCCACCGAGGCAGTGTCGATGGTCGCGCTTGGTGAATTCTTGATGCCGAAACGCCGAACCGGGGTGGGCATCACATGCCCACCCCGGTTCGCCGCGATTCTTTAGAAGCTGTTCTGTGTGGGCGCGGCGAGGTAGCCGCCCGTCAGCTTCCGGTAGGCGTACACCGTCACCAGGATGGCCACCGGGTAGGCCACAACCAGGCCGACGACACATGCCAGCACACCCAGGATCGTGATGCCGATGGTGGTGAGCCAGGTCAGCGCGACCGGGCCGAAATTGGCCTTGGCGATCTCGAAGCTGCCCGTCAGGCCGTCGATACCCGACACGTTGCGGTCGACGACGATCACGGTGGTGAACATCAGCACGATCGTGGCGAGGATGCCGGGGACGACGCACAGCAGCACGCCGATGCCGATGATGATGCTCGACAGCACCGACGCGATGATCACGTTGACGACATTGCGCGGCTTGAAGAACGAGCCGATCTCGACAGGCCGGCCGTTGGCGATGTCGAGCATGCCGCCGATATAGGCCGATTGCACCACCGCCATCACGACCGCCGAGACGATCGCCCCGACGATGGTCACCAGGATGCCGCCCATCCCGAGCGAGTAGGAGGCCGCGAAACCGTAGTCGTCATAGGACGAGCTGCCGGCCGTGGCGAATCCGCTGGAAATGGACTGGATGACGAACTGCAGAGCGCTGTAGATCAGGCCCAGGACCACGGTCGGGACCAGGATGGCCACGGCGTTCTGGGTGAACTTGTTCCACGCCCAGGAGACGGCCGCGCCGACGCTGTAGGCAGGGGCACCGAATCCGGGTCCACCGGCCGGCGGATATCCCGGGGCCTGGGGCGGAAAGCCGCCATAGGACGGCGGGGGCGGCGGATACCCACCCTGCGGGGGTGGCGGTGGATAGCCGCCCTGCGGCGGTGGGTACTGCCCGGGTGGCGGTGGGTAGCCGCCCTGCGGTGGCGGCGGGTAGCCGCCGGGGGGCGGATTGTTCTCGGGCGGCGGCGGAAAACCGCCGGGCGGGTATTCACCCGGCGGCGGAGGCGGTTGAGTCATATCCCCTTCTCGTCAGATCTGAGAAATTGTCGAACGCAACAGCCAATGAGCCTATGTCACAACGGCACGCAGATGGTCTTGATTATCTTGTCGGCGAGTGTCTGGCTTTTGGCGTCCCACAGCGGAAAGAGAAAGCCGACGTAGCAGATCACCGCGTCCACCGCGTGCGCCAACTGTCGAACGATCGACATGGCGAATCCGATTGGCAGGCCGGTGTTCTCGTTGACCACCTTGAACTTCAGCACACCCTTGCCGAGGCTGGAACCGGTGGTCCCCTGCCGGTATCCGTAGTTCCACACGACGAATGCGGCCGCCAGCACCCAGGCCGCCGCAAAAGATGTCTGGCCCAGCGTAGATGCCCCGGTGGCGCAGTACCCGCCGAGGTCGAACTGTGAATCGTCGGTGACACACACCGTCTCCCTGGTGCCGAGCAGCAATCCGTACCCGATGCCCTGCAGCACCGCGGCCGGCAGCAGATCGATGACGAAGGCCAGCACCCGATGGAGCCAGGGGGTGTAGGCGTCGGGCTGGGTCATGGGGTCCTCAGGGGTGTATCGGCGAAAGCGCCGGCCCGCGTGGGCCGGCGCTTTCGATGTCCAAACAGGTCAGATCGGCAGCGCGACTGTCTTGATCAACTTGTCCACCAGGGTCTGCGCCTTGGGATCCCACAACGGGAACAGGACGGCGACCAGCCATGGGAGGAAACAGATCGCGTTCGCCACGACGTAGATGAGCTGACGTGCGATAGACATGCCGACTCCGATCGGCTGCCCGGTTGCCTCGCTGACAATCCGGAACTTCATGATGGACTTGCCGAGGCTCGAGCCCGTGGTCCCTTGCCGGTACCCGTAGTTCCAGAAGTAGAACACCAGCGCGAGCAACCCGAAGGCCGCCACCGACACCTGTCCGAGTGTCGATGCTCCGGTGGCACAGAATTCACCGAGGTCGTACTCCGAAGTGTCTGTGACGCAGACGGTTTCCCGTGTACCGAGCAGCAGTCCATAACCGATGCCCTGCAGGATCAGCACTGGGACCACGTCGATCAGAAAAGCCAACACCCGGGTGAACCACGGCGTGTAGGCGCCCTTGGGCAGGACGCCGGCAGGCGGACCGTAACCACCGAATCCTGCACCGGGCGGCGGTGGCGGCGGAAACCCTCCGGGTGGGGGCGGCGGCGGATAACCACCCGGCGGTGGCGGAGGCGGCGGGTAATTCCCGGGAGGTGGTGGCGGTTGCTCGGTCATGTGCGCCTTCCAGGTGAGGAAATTAGCTGGCTCTGCGGCGAGTAACCCTACCTGAGAAGCAGCTCACAATGCCCGGCTAACGCCAACTTCATCGCACCGATACGTTCGCGTCGACCTGCATGTTTGCCAACGCAAAGAGGGTTCTACCCGCCGACGGGCCCCTTGGACAGCGACCCCAACAGATCGTGGCGGGTCAGCACGCCGATCGGCTTGCCGTCCTCGACGACCATGACGGCGTCATAGTCCCGCAGCGTTTTTGCCGCGGTACCGAGGAGTTCACCGGAACCGATCAGCGGCAACGGTGCGCTCATGTGCTCGGCCACCGCGTCAGCCAACTTTGCTCGACCCTCGAAAACAGCTGACAGCAACTCCCTTTCGGAGACACTTCCGGCGACCTCACCGGCCATCACGGGTGGCTCGGCACCGACGACGGGCATCTGCGACACCCCGTACTCGCGCAGGATGTTGATGGCGTCGCGCACGGTCTCCGACGGGTGGGTGTGCACCAGATCCGGTAGCGCACCGGACTTGTGGCGCAGCACCTCGCCCACGGTCGGCTCCGAGATGGTGCCGTCGAGGCGGCTGCGCAGGAACCCGTAGGACGACATCCACGCATCGTTGAAGACCTTGGACAGGTAACCGCGGCCGCCGTCGGGCAGCAGCACGACCACCACGGCATCGGGGCCGGCCTGCTCGGCGACCTTGATCGCGGCCACCACGGCCATCCCGCACGACCCGCCCACCAGCAGCGCCTCCTCGCGCGCCAACCGCCGGGTCATATCGAAGGAATCCGCGTCCGACACCGCGATGATCTCGTCGGGCACGGCCGGGTCGTAGGCGCTCGGCCAGAAGTCCTCGCCGACCCCTTCGACCAGATACGGCCGACCGGTGCCGCCGGAGTACACCGAGCCCTCCGGGTCGGCGCCGATGATCTTCACCCGACCGTCGGACACCTCCTTGAGGTAGCGGCCGGTGCCGGTGATGGTCCCGCCGGTGCCCACGCCTGCGACGAAATGGGTGATCTTGCCATCGGTATCGGCCCAGATCTCCGGGCCGGTGGTCTCGTAGTGGCTCGCCGGACCCATCGGGTTGGAGTACTGATCGGGTTTCCATGCGCCGTCGATCTCATCGACAAGGCGGTTGGAGACGCTGTAGTAGCTGTCCGGGTGGTCCGGCGGGACGGCCGTCGGGCACACCACGACCTCGGCGCCGTACGCGCGCAGCACATTCTGCTTGTCTTCGCTGACCTTGTCTGGGCAGACGAACACGCAGTGATACCCACGCTGCTGGGCCACCAGCGCCAGCCCGACACCGGTGTTGCCGGAGGTGGGTTCGACGATGGTGCCACCGGGCTTCAACGCGCCCGACGCCTCGGCGGCGTCGATCATCTTGACCGCGATGCGGTCCTTGGCGCTGCCACCCGGATTCAGGTACTCGATCTTGGCGGCCACCAGCCCGGCGCCCGGCGGAACCACCGAGTTCAGCCGGACCAGCGGGGTGTTACCGATGAGCTCACTGACATGGCTGGCGATGCGCATGACACCTATCGTGTCAGGCCGTCCGCCAACTCACCACGTGGCCTCGCGAATGTAGTCACCGATCTGACGCAGCGAGCGGGTCGCCTCTCCGACGATGGGTGAACACAGCTGGAACACGTGCATCTGACCTGGCCAGATGCGCACCTCCACCGGGACGCCCGCCTCGGCGAGCATGCGCGCCGCCTTACGCGCATCGTTGAGCAGAACCTCCGACCCCGATACGTGAATCAGCGTGCGGGGCAACCCGGGTGCGATGTGGTGCAGCGGCTCGTAGATCTCCTCGTCGCCCTGACGCTCACCGGCCGCCCCGACGATATCGGCGAGTGCCTCGATCGCCCGGAGCGGGAACATCGCATCGGTGTGGGCGTTGGGGTGCTGCGCCCGGGTGTCGCTGTCGATCTCGAACAGCGGGGAGATGGTGACGACCGCGGCCGGTGTCTCGCCCGCGATCCCCTCGTCCTGTAGCCGCTGGGCCAATGCGAGCGCCAGGTACCCGCCGGCCGAGTCACCGGCCAACACGATGTGCTCGGGGGCGTACCCGGTCAGCCGCAGCCACTTGTAGGCGTCATAACAGTCGTCGAGCGCTTGGCCGATGGAGTGCTTGGGCACCATCCGGTAGTTCGGCAGGAACACCGGGCTGTCGGCGAATCGGGACAGCTCCGTGACCATCCGGCCATGGGTGTTGGCTCCACAGGCCAGGAACCCGCCGCCGTGCAGATACAGGATGACCGAGCGCTTCCCGTCGGCGGGCAGCACACCGGCGGCGCGGATCAGGGAGGCGGTGCAGTGCGGCAGCGCGATGGTGGCGCGCACGGTGCCCGGCGTCGGTCGCAGCACCCGGGCGGCGAAGTCCAGCACCCCGAACGGCCACGGCAGTTTGGGGGCATAACTACCGATAGCCAGCGTGGGCTTGATCGTCAACATGGCGACCAGACCGGCGAGCCTGCCCGCGATCCCGGCACCGTCCTCGACAATCTCGACCGGTCGCCAGTCGCCGACCGGGAAACGTCGCGATTGACGCGCTCTAGCTGCACTGATCGTTGCCCGCGGATCTCCTGAGACCCTGCTTGGTGCCGTCATCGCCACCACTTCCTACACCGTTGTAGTTCCCATCTGGCTGAAATTAGTTAGCCAGGCGGTTGAATTTAGCTTGCCTCCCGTCAATTTGTTCAACAATCCCTGAATCTGATTTGGTACCGCGTTCGATACCCCAATGTGACCGCGCCCACTCGCGCGCCTACTGACTTTGCCGAATGCGGCTCTAAACTCATGGCGTGGGCTCACGCCTGAACGCTCCTCACGTCCGCAGACGCAGGACGTCCATCGCACTGGCAGCCGCCGCGCTCGCATCGACGGGTTCGGCATATGTCGGAGCCCGCAACCTACTGAGCGGGCAGGCCGACCAGGCTCGCCAGGTCATCCCCAAATCCTGGGACGTTCCGCCGCGCGCGGACGGCGTGTACACCGCCGGTGGCGGTCCGGTGCAACGCTGGACCCGGGATACCCCGTACGACCTGCACCTGATGATCTTCGGGGATTCCACCGCCACCGGTTACGGCAGCACGAGCGCCGACGAGGTACCCGGCGTGCTGCTGGCCCGTGGCCTGGCCGAGGAGTCCGGCAAGCGCATCAGGCTGAGCACCAAGGCAATCGTCGGCGCCACCTCCAAGGGGTTGGCCGGCCAGATCGACGCGATGTTCGTCGCGGGCCCTCCTCCGGATGCCGCGGTCATCATGATCGGCGCCAACGACATCACCAAGCCCAACGGTCTGGGTCCGTCGGCCCGTCGGGTCGGCCGGGCCGTCCAGCGGTTACGTGACGCCGGAGCCGTCGTGGTGGTGGGCACCTGTCCCGATTTCGGCGTCATCAAGGCCATCCCGCAACCGCTGCGCTGGGTGGCGCGCAGCCAGGGCCTGCGACTGGCCCGGGCACAGGCCTCGGCGGTCCGGTCCGCCGGCGGGGTGCCGGTGCCGTTCTCGGACCTGCTGGCGCCGCACTTCTACAAGACCCCGGAGCTGCTGTTCTCGCCCGACATGTTCCACCCGTCCGGGGCCGGTTACGACCTGGCCGCCAAGCAGCTGTTGCCGGCTTTGTGTAATGCGTTGGGCGAGTTCGTATCCGGCATGCCCGCCGAGGCGGCACTGGAGTCGCGCATCGACGAGAGCGGCTCACCGCTGTCCTGGATCGGCAATGTCAGCCGGCTGTGGCGTCGCTCAACCGGGGTCCCCGCACCCATCGTGGTGCCCGCGGGCTAGCGTAGAGCCAACCAAGCACTTGTTCACGGAGGTCAACATGCCCGAAGCCGTCATCGTCGCCACCGCACGCTCGCCGATCGGGCGGGCCGGCAAGGGATCGCTGGTCACCATGCGTCCCGACGACCTGGCCGCCCAGATGGTCCGTGCGGCGCTGGACAAGGTGCCGTCGCTGGATCCGCGCGATATCGACGACCTGATGATGGGCAGCGCGCAGCCCGCCGGTGAGGCCGGCTACAACATCGGCCGCGCCGTCGCGGTAGAGCTCGGTTACGACTTCCTGCCCGGCACCACCGTCAACCGGTACTGCTCGTCGTCGTTGCAGACCACCCGGATGGCCTTCCATGCGATCAAGGCCGGAGAGGGCGACGTGTTCATCTCCGCCGGTGTCGAGACGGTGTCACGGTTCGCCGTGGGCGCCGCCGACGGTGCACCGAACTCGAAGAACCCCCTGTTCGAGGAGGCGCAGGCGCGCACCATCGCCCAGGCCGAGGGCGATGTGAAGTGGCACGACCCGCGCGAGGACGGGCTGATCCCGGACGTCTACATCGCCATGGGCCAGACGGCCGAGAACGTCGCCACCTTCACCGGCATCAGCCGCGAGGACCAGGACCACTGGGGTGTGCGGTCGCAGAACCGCGCCGAGGAAGCCATCAAGAGCGGCTTCTTCGGGCGCGAGATCTCGCCGGTGACACTGCCCGACGGCACCGTCGTCTCCACCGATGACGGCCCGCGCGCCGGCACCACCTACGAGAAGATCAGCCAGCTCAAGCCGGTGTTCCGGCCGAACGGCACCATCACCGCCGGCAACGCATGTCCGTTGAACGACGGTGCCGCCGCGGTGATCATCATGAGCGACACCAAGGCCAAGGAGCTGGGACTGACCCCGCTGGCGCGCATCGTGTCGACCGGGGTGTCGGGCCTGTCGCCGGAGATCATGGGTCTGGGCCCGATCGAGGCGATCAAGAAGGCGCTGGCCAAGGCCGGCAAGACGATCTCCGATATCGACCTGGTCGAGATCAACGAGGCGTTCGCGGTGCAGGTGCTCGGGTCGGCGCGTGAACTGGGCATCGACGAGGACAAGCTCAACGTGTCCGGTGGCGCGATCGCGCTGGGCCACCCGTTCGGTATGACCGGCGCCCGGATCACCGCGACCCTGCTGAACAACCTGGCCACCCACGACAAGACGTTCGGCATCGAGTCGATGTGTGTCGGCGGCGGCCAGGGTATGGCGATGGTCGTGGAGCGGCTGTCCTGACGCCCTGGACTGGCGTCCCGATGACCACTCTCGGAACACCCTTGTCCCCGAACGCCACCCGGGTGATGCTGCTCGGCTCCGGTGAACTCGGCCGCGAGGTACTCATCGCGCTGCAGCGTCTCGGTGTCGAAACCATTGCCGTCGACCGCTATCCGAACGCGCCGGGCCATCAGGTGGCCCACCATGCGCGGGTGCTGGCGATGACCGACGCGGGCGCGCTGCGGGCGTTGATCGAAGCGGAGAAGCCGGACCTGGTGGTGCCGGAGATCGAGGCCATCGCCACACCGGTGCTCGAAGAGCTGGAGGCCTCCGGTGTGGTGCGGGTGATCCCGACGGCGCGGGCGGCCCGGTTGACGATGGACCGCGAGGGTATCCGCCGGCTGGCCGCCGAGACACTGGGCCAGCCGACGAGCCCGTACAAGTTCTGCGATTCGCTGGCCGAGTTGCAGGCGGCCATCGATGGCGGCATCGGCTACCCGTGTGTGGTCAAGCCGGTGATGAGCAGTTCGGGCAAGGGGCAGAGCAAGATCGACGGCCCCGACGATGTCGCGGCGGCCTGGGATTACGCGATGGCCGGTGGCCGGGTATCCGGCGGCCGGATCATCGTCGAGGGGTTCATCGACTTCGACTACGAGATCACGCTGCTGACGGTGCGGGCTGCCGACGGAACCCAATTCTGCGAGCCGATCGGGCACAAGCAGGTCGGCGGCGATTACGTCGAGAGCTGGCAGCCGCATCCGATGTCGGCGGCGGCACTGGCCCGGGCCCAGGAGATCGCCGGCGTGGTGACCGAGAATCTCGGCGGGCAGGGCATCTTCGGGGTGGAACTGTTCGTCAAGGACGACCAGGTGTGGTTCTCCGAGGTGAGTCCGCGCCCGCACGACACCGGCATGGTCACGATGATCACGCAGTGGCAGAACGAGTTCGAACTGCACGCCCGCGCGATCCTGGGTCTGCCGGTCGACACCACGCTGAAGACCCCGGGCGCGAGCGCGGTGATCTACGGCGGTGTCGACGCCGAGGGTGTGGTGTTCGACGGCGTGGACGATGCACTTCGGGTGCCGCACACCGATATTCGGCTGTTCGGCAAGCCGGAGAGCTTCGTCAAGCGGCGCATGGGTGTCGCCCTGGCGCGGGATGCCGATGTCGAGGTGGCGCGGGCCAATGCCGTCGAGGCGGCCGGCCGAGTCACGCCGCGGGTCCCCTAGCGTTCCGATCCCGCACCGACGGTGCAGTCAGATCGACATTTCGAACGTTTTCTCGGTCTGAGTGCACCGCCACCGACCACGCGCGCGACAGCCGCTGCAAGACGTCGGCTGTGCGATGCCGTTTCGTCACTCGGATCCGGTACCAGCCGAGGTCGACAAGGTCTTCGGTGCGCACGATGTCCGATGCGTACTGCCCGGGATCGGTGCGGTGATGGTCGCCGTCGTACTCGACGGCCAGCTTGAGGTCTTCCCACCCCATGTCCAGGTAGTACTTCCGCCGTCCATCCGGACTTCGCAGGGGAATCTGGGTGCGCGGTCGCGGGTAGCCCGCGCTGACGATCAGCAGGCGTAGCCAGGTCTCCCGGGGTGACTCGGCACCCGCATCATGCAGATCGAGCGCGAGCTCAAGCTGCCGCATACCGGGCATCCCGGCGTGCCGCTCGCGCGCCCACCCGAGCACGTCCGAACTACAGAACCGCCTGGCATTCCCCAGCGCGTCCAGTCGGGTTACCGCCTCATCGAGCGTGCCGCGCCGAGCCAGATCGAAGACCGTGCGGTCGATCGTGGTCGCCGGTAGTCCCCACCTGCCCACCTCCGTGACCTCGTCGCCGAGCAGTTCGTGATTGTGAGTACGAATCCCGTGCGGCGGCCTGCGGTTGGACCAGACGAGCTCCACGGGCCGCGAGTCTTCAATATGGCGCGCGCCGTGTAGCGCTGCAGCGGTGAGCCCGCACAGGACGCCACCGCGACCCGACCACAGCCAGGCTGCCATCGCCCGCTCCTCGAGACTGAGTTCAACATCGCGTTCGACGTACACGTTGGGGTGGATAGCCGTGAACCGGCGACCTAGACGGTATTTCGAGATGCGTCCCGCCGCGACAAGTTCGCTGCCGATGAAGGGCTGTGCCATATATCGAGATTGGCGGATCGATAGCAGGCTGGACACCCGGCAAGCGTGATCTGTGGATAACTCCGCACCGCGGTGCGCTCAGATCGAGTTTCTGACTGAATTCTCGATCTGAACGCACCAGGGCAACGAAAAAGGGCGCCCCGTGCGGGACGCCCTTTCTCTCGCCGAACTGCTAGTCGTTGTTGAAGTAACTCAGCAGGCGCAGGATCTCCAGGTACAGCCACACCAGGGTGACCATCAGGCCCAGGGCGACGCCCCATGCAGCCTTCTCCGGAGCACCGGCGCGGATCATCTGGTCAGCCGCGTCGAAGTCGATCAGGAAGCTGAACGCCGCCAGCGCGATGCACAGCAGCGAGAAGCCGATCGCGATGGCGCCACCGTCGCGCAGGCCCATGCCCGCACCGCCACCGACACCGAACAGGCCGAGCACCAGGTTCACCAGCATCAGGGCGACGACGCCGAACAGGCCGGCGACGATCATCCGGGTGAACTTCGGGGTGACGCGGATGGCACCGGTCTTGTAGACCACGAGCATGCCGAAGAACACGCCGAGCGTGCCGACGATCGCCTGCGCGATCATGCCGACGCCACCGACCGAGGCCAGGTTGGCGATGATGAACGACACCGCACCGAGGAACAGGCCCTCCAGCGCGGCGTAGCTCAGCACGATGGCCGGGTTGTCCTGCTTACGGCCGAACGTCGCGATGAGCACCAGTGCCAGACCGCCGAGCGCACCCACCAGGGTGAACGGCGTGGCCAGAGCCAGGTTGGTGCTGACCATGTAGTACGAGACGACGGCCACCGCGGTCAGCAGCGCGAGGCTGATGCCGGTCTTGGTGACGACGTCGTCGATCGTCATCGGCCGGGAGACACCGGCCTGCTGCTGATCGGGGTACTGGGTTGCGGCGTAGGGATCCGCATGCACCTGCTGGGCACCGAAGCTTGCGGCTCCGGTACCGAATTGCGCGTATCCGCCCTGCTGCCCCTTGGGCAGGGATCGGAATACCGGGTTGCTGCTTTCGCGCACCGTAGGTCCTCTCCTCAAGTTCTGGTGGTTCGAGTTACGAACACACAATTAACGATCATTGCCGTGAACAGGTTCCCGCGATACCCCTGCACTGAGAGCGCTCTCAGTTACCTGGTCCGAGGTTGATTCCTGGGATGAAGCTGTGGAAACCCTACCCGTCGTACGTCACGCTCGGACTACGAACTAGATTGCATTCGTGGCAGAAAACGAGGACATCCTAGTAAGTGTCCGGAACGGCGTCGGGATCGTCACGTTGAATCGCCCAAAGGCGATCAACTCCCTCAACGACGCCATGATCGCCGGCCTTCAGCAGGCGCTCACGGACTGGGAACACGACGACTCGATCAAGTCGGTGCTGCTCACCGGCGCCGGCGAACGCGGCCTGTGCGCAGGTGGTGACGTGGTCGCGCTGTATCACAGCGCCAAGGCCGACGGCTCCTACGCACGGCAGTTCTTCGCGCAGGAGTACCAGCTCAACGCCCACATCGGGCGCTTCCCCAAGCCGTATGTCGCCCTGATGGACGGGATCGTGATGGGCGGCGGCGTCGGCGTCGGCTCACATGGCAATGTCCGCGTCGTCACCGAGAAGACCAAGATGGGCATGCCCGAGGTCGGCATCGGATTCATCCCCGACGTCGGCGGCACCTACCTGCTGTCCCGGGCGCCGGGCGCGCTGGGCCTGCACGCCGCGTTGACCGGGGCACCCTTCTCGGGTGCCGACGCCATCGCGATGGGATTCGCCGACCACTTCGTGCCGCACGACCGGCTGGCCGACTTCGCCGAGGCCGTCGTGAACTACGGGCACGAGGACGCCCTGGACTCCTACGCCGAGGAACCGCCGGCCAGCGACTTGCTGGCCCAGCGCGACTGGATCGACACCTGTTACGCCGGAGCCACCGTCACCGACATCATCAATGATCTGCAGGGCCACGGCGAGGAGGCCCTCGGCCACATCGGAGCCACCGCCGCGGCCAAGGCGGCCGACCTGATCGCCACCCGCTCCCCCATCGCCCTGGCGGTCACGCTCACCGCGGTGCGCCGCGCTTCACATCTGCACACCCTGGAAGAGGTGCTACATCAGGAGTTCCGGGTGTCGGCCGCCTCGATCAAGTCGCACGACTTCGTCGAGGGCATCCGCGCCCAACTGGTCGACAAGGACCGCAATCCACAGTGGTCCCCCGCGACGCTGGCCGACGTCGACGACGCCGCCGTCGACGCCTACTTCGCCTCCGCCGAACCCGATCTCACGTTCTAGAAGGAGCAACCCATGAGCTACGAGACCATCCTGGTGACCCGCGAAGGCCGGGTCGGCACCATCACCCTGAACCGGCCGAAGGCACTCAACGCCCTCAACAGCCAGGTGATGCACGAAGTCACCAGCGCCGCAGCCGAATTCGATGCTGACGCGGGTATCGGCGCGATCATCGTCACCGGCAGCGAGAAGGCCTTCGCCGCCGGCGCCGATATCAAGGAGATGGCCGATCTCTCGTTCGCCGACGTGTACAGCCAGGACTTCTTCGCACTGTGGGGCAAGTTCGCCGCCACCCGCACCCCCACCATCGCCGCGGTCGCCGGATACGCCCTCGGCGGTGGCTGCGAACTGGCCATGATGTGCGATCTGCTGATCGCCGCCGACACCGCCAAGTTCGGGCAGCCCGAGATCAAACTCGGTGTGCTGCCGGGCATGGGCGGCAGCCAGCGGCTGACCCGCGCGATCGGCAAGGCCAAGGCGATGGATCTGATCCTCACCGGCCGCACCATCGACGCCGCCGAGGCCGACCGCAGCGGCCTGGTCTCGCGGGTGGTGCCGGCCGACACCCTGCTCGAGGAGGCCAACGCCACCGCCGCGACCATCGCCGGGATGTCACTGTCGGCGGCCCGGATGGCCAAGGAGGCCGTCAACCGCGCCTTCGAGTCGACGCTGGCCGAGGGCCTGCTCTACGAACGACGGATCTTCCACTCGGCCTTCGCCACCGAGGACCAGAAGGAAGGCATGGCCGCGTTCACCGAGAAGCGCGCGGCGAACTTCACCCATCGCTAAAGTCGAGCGGTGACTGCCACCGTCGTCGAGCCAGAAGTGCCCGAAACGCCACCCAAGCGCGCGTGGTGGACTCGGCACTACACGTTCACCGGGACGGCGGTCGGCCTGGTATTCATCTGGCTGTCACTGACCCCGTCACTACTGCCCCGCGGCCCACTGTTCCAGGGACTTGTCAGCGGCGCGGCCGGCGCGATCGGTTACAGCCTGGGTGTGTTCAGCGTGTGGCTGATCCGCTATATGCGCTCCAAAGATTCCAGCCCCGCCCCGCCACCGCGGGCCTGGCTGGTGCTCATCGGGGTCGGCATCGTCGGGCAGATCGCGGCGATCGTCTATTTTCATGTCTGGCAGGACGACATCCGGGATCTGATGGGCGTTCCGCGCCTGGGCTTCTGGGACCACCCGCTGACCGCGGTACTGGCGCTGGTCTTCCTGTTCCTGTTCGTCGAACTCGGTCAACTGGTCGGCAAGCTGATCCGATTCCTGGTCGGCCAGTTGGAACGCATCGCCCCGCCGCGGGTGTCCGGCGTGGTGGCCGTGGTGCTCGTCCTGGCGTTGGCCATCGCGCTGCTCAACGGGATCGTGGTGCGGTTCGCGATGACCACCATCAACAACACCTTCGAATCCGTCAACAACGAGGACGATCCCGACAATCCCTCGCCCACAACACCTTTACGGTCGGGCGGTCCGCAGTCGCTGGTCAGCTGGGAGTCCCTCGGTCACCAGGGCCGCAACTTCGTGGCCAACGGACCATCGGTGGCCGAGCTGACCGAGTTCAACGGCGCGCCGGCCACCGAACCCATTCGCGCCTATGCCGGATTGAACTCCGCCGACGGCATCAGGGCCACCGCCCGACTGGCGGCCGACGAATTGCGCCGCACCGGTGGACTGGAGCGCGCGGTCATCGCGATCGCCACCACCACCGGCACCGGCTGGATCAATGAGGCCGAGGCGTCCTCGCTGGAGTACATGTACAACGGCGACACCGCGATCGTGTCGATGCAGTATTCGTTTCTGCCGAGCTGGATCTCGTTCCTGGTCGACCAGGAGAACGCCCTGCAGGCCGGGCAGGCGTTGTTCGAGGCGGTCGATGCGATGGTGCGCGAACTGCCCGAGGCCGACCGCCCGAAGGTCGTGGTGTTCGGCGAAAGCCTCGGATCATTCGGCGGCGAGGCACCCTTCCTGGCGCTGAACAATCTGATCGCCCGCACCGACGGGGCGTTGTTCTCCGGACCGACCTTCAAGAACACCATCTGGACCACGCTCACCCGCGACAGGGACGCGGGCTCCCCGATGTGGCTACCGATCTACGACAAGGGCGAGAACGTCCGGTTCTCGGCCAAGGCATCCCAGGACCTCGGCCGCCCAGACGACCCGTGGGGTCAGCCCCGGGTGGTGTATCTGCAGCACGCGTCCGACCCGATCTCGTGGTGGAATCCGGATCTGCTGTTCGCCAAACCCGATTGGCTCAAAGAGCCCCGCGGATACGACGTGTCACCGCGCATGGAGTGGATACCGGTGGTGACGTTCCTGCAGGTGTCCGCCGATATGGCGGTTGCGGTGGATGTTCCCGACGGACACGGCCACGTCTATGTACGCGATGTCGCCAACGCGTGGGCCGCGATTCTGCAGCCGCCGGGTTGGACGCCCGAGAAGACCGATGAGCTGCGCCCGATCCTGCGCTCAGACGAGAGCAGCTGAGCGCAGCTCGTCGGGCAGGGCGTGATAGCCGCCGATGACATCGGTGGCCTTGTGCAGACCGAGATCCTGCAGTGCGACGGCAGCCAGGCTGGAGGTGTACCCCTCCGAGCACAGGATGATCCACTCGACATCGTCGCCGACGGCTTCGGGGATACGTGCGTCACTGGTCGGATCGCAGCGCCATTCCAGGTGGTTGCGTTCGATGACCAGCGCAGCGGGCACCGCCCCCTCGGCAGCCCGCTGCGCGGCCGGCCGGATGTCGACGAGCACCGCACCGCGCCGCAACGCGGCAGGCACCTGCGCCGCCTCGACCCGCTGCAATCGGGTCCTGGCGGCGTCCAGCACCGCGTCGATACGGCTGGGCATGTGCTATCCCTCCGGCGCGTCGGTGAGCTCGGTGCGGCTGCGGCGCAATGTGTTCCGCTCGGTCACCGAGTAGTAGGACATGGCGGTCAAGGGCGGCGAGTAGGCATGCACACTCAGGGTGACCGGAGCAGGGACGGGGGCAGGCGTCCACACGACATCGTGCACCCAGCCCAACGGGAAACCGGCCTGGTCCCCGGCCCCGAGCTCACGGGTACGCAATTCGCTGCCGTCCCAACGGGTTTCCTGCAGAGCTCCGGATACCACCGTCAATGCGCCGAGCGATCCGCCGTGATCGTGCAGTTCGGTGGACTTGTCCAGTACCCAGCTGATCAACCAGATGTCGAGTTCGTCGTCGCTGTAGAGGCGCTTGTACCAACGCTCCTCGACGGGTAACCGGCCGCCGTTCATCAGGCGGTCGTACCGACCGGACAGCACATCGTCGGCGCACCGGTCGGTCGCGGCCAGCAGGTCCGGTAGGCGCAGCCGGGTCGGCGCGGAGACGGCAGGTGGTGTGAGAACGGGGGCAGCCATGAGAAGAGAACTCCAGAACGAAAAGGGAACGGTCGGGTGCGCACTCAGTGAGCGCGACAACACCGCCGGAAAGCTGAGTTCCCAGTCCCCTCCGTCATGGCCGCCAGTGTTGCATAGATTGGCCTCATGCGCCGCTACCCGATCGCCGTCCTGGCCGCCGCCGCTGCACTCACCGCATGTGGATCCGCGAACGAGGAACCCGCCGACAGCGCGGCACCCGAGACGCCGCACACCGCCGAGGCCGAGCCGCCACGGCTACCGGCCGAGTCGCCGGCGGCCGGCGCGGTGCGGGTGTCCCCCGACGGTGTCACCACCGTCGTCGACGTGCCGTCGGTGGCCACCGAAAACCAGTACGGCCAGGCCTGCCTGGCCGCCAAACGGTGGTTCGACGAGCATCGCGAGCCGGTCGAGACCTATCTCAAGACACTGCAGGCCGACGGTGCCGTCGGGCCCGGCACCTTCGATGCCACCTGGGTGGATCTGACCCAGGCCCAACAGGCCGGCGTCATCATGGCGGCCAATGCCGCCGAACGCGGCGAGTGCGGCTAGCGAACGTTTCGAATCAAGGCGAGTCGAACGAGTCGAACGGCCGCTGCGCGATCCACTCGCGCCCCCGTGCGGCCGCGATCTCGATGGCCTCGAACGCCCGGTCGGTGGCCTCGACGATCCCGTCGGGGCCGAGTAGATCGCCGATGCCACCGCGCTGCAGAACCTCCCGGGTCTCCGGGCTGACCCCGGCGATGATCAGGCGGCCGTGGTGAGCGGTCAACTGGCCGGCCCACCGTCGCAGCGCCTTGATGGCCACCGAGGACGGCACATCGGGCAATGCCCACAGGCTCAGCACCACCACTGCATTGCGGGTGCCGTCCGCCCGTGGCCATTTCTCGTCGATCCGGGCGACCTCGGCGAACAGTCCGACGCCCGAATAGAACAGCACCGTCACCGCGTTGTCCGGGCAGCGTTCCGGCACCGGCACCTCGCGCCAGCCCTGGTCGTCGCGGACCAGCGCCCGCAGCTCCGCGGCCTTGGCGACCTTGGCGCAGTAAAGCACCAGCGAGGTGATGACACCGACGACGATCGCGGTGTGCAGCGGCAGCTCGGTGGTGGCGACGAAGGTGATCAGCATGGCCACCGCGGACAGCGGGGCGACGCGGAGCACCAGCTTGATATCGGGCCAGCGCCCGACCACCAACTCCGCGCCGATGACCAGGATCAGGCCGCCGATCACCGGCATCGGGATGATCTCGGCGGCCGAACCGGCCACCAGCACCAGCAGCGCCAGCCAGACCCCGGCGAAGATCCCCGCCCAGCGGGTCTGTGCACCCGCCGAGGTGGCCACCCCGGTACGGGACAGCGAGCCGCCGGCCGGCAGCGCCCCGAAGAAGCCGCCGACGGCGTTGGCCGCGCCCTGCGCCAGGAAGTCGCCGTTCATGTTGGTGCGACTGCCATCCGGGTTCGGCACCGCCGCCGAGATTCCGGCCGCCTGGGCCAGCGCCACCAGTGCCACCGCGACACCGCCCATGATCAGCTCGGGCATCGCCGCAAAGTTGGGAACCGTCACCGGCGGAAGGGCATTGGCGATCGAGGCGATATCGCCGACGGTCTCGACCGCGATATCGAACACCTCGACACCGGCCGTCACGATGACGAGCGCCAGCAGCGTGGCGAACGACTTCAGTGGTTTGACGAAGTGGAACACCGCCCAGACACCGACGGTGGCCGCGGCGACCGCGACCGTGGCCGGCTGCCACATGCCGACATGGGCCAGCGAGTCGACGAACTTGCCGATGGTGTTACCGCTGTCGGGCCGATACCCGGTGGCGTCGGCCAACACCCCGGCGATGATCTGCAGCGCGATCCCGGTCGCGAACCCGGTCATCACGGCGTTGGAGACGAAGCTCATGGCCGAGCCGAACTTGAGCAACCCGAACACCAGCATGACGATGCCGACGATGATCGCCAGCGCGGCGACATTCGCCGGATCTCCCGGATCCAGACCGGCGTCCTCCAGCACGCTGCGTGAGGTGAGGGCGATCGCGCTGGTCAATGTCGTCACCATGAGCACAGTGCGGGCGAAGAGCGATCCGATGATGCCGGGCACGATGCCGGCGTAGATACCGGCGACCGGGTTGAATCCACCGATACTGGCGTAGGCCATCCCTTCCGGGATCGAGAACAGCCCCGTCACCAGCCCGGACAGCGCGTCCTTGGGGGTGGGACGACCCAGTCGGCCTGGCAGCTTGATCGCCATCGTCACAGTGTTGTCGATGGCGGGCCCCGGGTGCATCAGAATGGAGTGCATGCGAATTGCGCTGGCGCTGGGCAGCGGGGGTGCGCGCGGTTATGCGCACATCGGGGTGATCAACGAGTTGTCCGAACGTGGCCATCAGATCGTCGGCGTGGCCGGCTCGTCGATGGGCGCACTGGTGGGTGGCCTGCACGCCGCCGGCAAACTCGACGAATTCGCCCACTGGGCAGGCTCATTGACCCAGCGCGCCGTGCTGCGGCTGTTGGATCCCTCCCTCACCTCCCCCGGTGTACTGCGGGCGGAGAAGATCCTCGACGCAGTTCGCGACATCCTGGGTGATGTGACGATCGAGTCGCTGCCCATCCCGTACACCTCGGTGGCCACCGACCTGCTCACCGGCAAGTCGGTGTGGCTGCAGCACGGGCCGCTCGTTGACGCGATCCGGGCGTCGATCGCGATTCCGGGGATCTTCACCCCACATGTGCTCGACGGTCGGCTGCTGGCCGACGGCGGCATCCTGGACCCGTTGCCGATGGCACCACTGTCGGCGGTCAACGCCGATATCACCATCGCGGTGAGCCTGTCCGGTGGTGACCCGACGGTCCGCGACGAGGAGCCCGAACCGCGGGTGACCACCGAGCGACTTAGCCGGATGTGGCGCAGCACAACGGCTCTTCTCGATACGTCGACGGCGCAACGGATGATGGACTCGCCCGCGGCCAAGTCGGTACTGAGCCGGTTCAGCAGCGCCCTCGACGATCCGCCCGCGGTCGCCGACACCGTCGAGGGCGCGCCCGCACTGCCGCGGCTGGGCAGCTTCGAGATCATGAACCGCACCATCGATATCGCGCAGTCCGCGCTGGCCCGGCACACCCTGGCCACCTACCCGCCGGATCTGCTGATCGAGGTGCCGCGCACTGCGTGCCGCAGCCTGGAGTACCACCGCGCCGAGGAGGTCATCGAGATGGGCCAGGAACTGGCGGCGGCCGCCCTCGACGCGCTGAGTTAAGCGAGGAACTCGGCCAGCGCCGCGGCGGCCCGCCGGCCCTGCGCATACCCGGCCAGTGCCGCCGGCGCACGGCAGGCCGGATCCAGCGGATTGGGCCCGAACGCCGCCAGCGCGGCGTCATCGGCGAACAGTGCGAAAGTCGTTGCCCCAAATGCCTCGACCTCGGCGGCGGCACCGTCACCGAACGGTGAGGGCGCTTCCTGCGCCGCCGGTACCAGCACCACCACCGCGTCGCAGTCGGCCGCGACGGGCATGTGCACCGTGCTGCCCACCCCACCGTCCATGTAGCGGCGGTCGCCGAGCGTCACCGGTGGCCACGCACCGGGCACCGCGCAGCTGGCCGCCACCGCATCGACCAGCGGCACACCCGAATCCGGGGTGAACACCACCAGCTCACCGGTCGCGGTGTCGATGGCGGTGATGCGCAGATCCCGCCGGGGCCACTCGTGTGCGGGCAGCCGGTGCGCGATCACCGCGCGGCGTAGCGCCTCCGGCACGGTGTCGGCGGCCAGGGCGATCTGCCCGATGTGGCGCAGCCGGTCCGCGGTGTCCCCGGGTGTGCCGAGTGCGCCGAGGAAGACCGCGGTGAGATCGTCCATGCCGATGCCGGGGTCGATCTCGTGGCTGTCGGCGGCGAGCTGGCGGTCATAGAGCTCGCGCAGCGGCGTCGCGATGCCGATCTGGGCGGCCACCGTCGAACCGGCCGAGGTACCCACCAGCACATCGGAGTTCAACACTGCCGCGGCGATTTCCGGCGCCTCGTCGGCGATCCCGGTCAGCACCCCGGTCTCCCAGGCGATACCGGCCAACCCGCCGCCGGCCAGTACCAGACCGCGGGTCACATTGGTCGCAGCAATGTGTCGGACAGCTGCTCCAGCGACCGGCGGGCATAACCCTTCCACAGCCGTCCAAAGATCGGCAGCGCGAGGGCCGTCACGCCGGACCGGGGGTAGATGGTCCAGCGCCAGGTCACCGTTGTCCCGGTGCCGGCCGGGTCGAACAACCAGACCCCGTCGACATGGTCGACCAGTGGCGCCAACGCCCCGGTGACCTGCGACAGTGTGTATCCGAACGATCGCGGCGGGTCGTAGGAGGTGAGCTCCTCGTGCATGCTGCCGCCGCCGGTGAGCAGGACGGTGCGCGACTGTCCGATCGCATCCCAGTCACCGGTCTGATCGCGGGTGTCCTTGATCGGTGGGATGGGCCCGTACCAGCGACGGAACAGGTCGGGCAACGGCATCGGCACCAATCGCGCGAACAGCTCGTCCTGGACGACCGGGATCGCCCGTGATTGCTCCACCACCAAGGGTTGCGCCATGATGGCCATGCTAGTTCCGTTCGCCGAACCTGAGGTCGATGGCGAGTTTTCGGCGGCGAATTCTCGCCATCTGGTTCAGTTCCGGCGCAGTCGCGGCGCCGCCTTGGCACTGAACAGCGGCAGATCCAGATAGCTGGCCACCCCGGGCGGGGCCGCGCACACGGCCGGTACCGAGTTCACACAATGCGCAGCGGTCGCGACGACACCCGGCTCGGGCCCCTCCTCGCCGACCTCACCCTGGAAACCGGTGATGGACACCACGAAGTCGGGATTGCCACGGACCTCCATCTCGTAGCGCTGACCATCGGGACCAAAATCCCAGGCCGGGTCCAGGTTCTGTTCGCCCATCAGCCAGTTGACGGTCACCCGCACCACCACCTCGTCGCCGACGAGGGCCTCCCAGTGGAACTTGCGGCCGGCCACTTGCCCCGGTTCGATGCTGCCGATCGGCGAATCGATCGGCGCGGTGGCCACCGCGATCTCCTGGCGGGCAACGATCTTCGGGTCGGCGTTGAATCCGAACTCGTCGACGCACATCTTCACGGCCTGGATGAACCCACCGTCGAGCAGCTTCTGCATCGGCCCCGAGAGCGCCCTGTCCGGCGTCTCACCGAAGCCCATCACATGGCGCACCACGTCCGGTGCGTGGTAGGTGCGCAGGTCGGAGAATTCCTCGGCACGAACGAAAGTCACGCCGGTGGACATCACAGAGAACAGCAGCGGGAACTTCTCGCTGATCCCGCCCGGCGCGATGCCGGTGCCGTGCAGTGTCGCGTTACCGGCCAGTCCGGCCTCGCGCAGCGGGGCGGCCTGCTTCTCGCTCGGATACACCCAGCCCACCGGGGTGATGACGTTCTTGCCGGAGCGCAACAGGGCGGCGACCTCGTCGGTGTTGGGCAGCAGCGGTGCGTAGATGACGGCGTCGGCCTCCAGCGCCAGGATCTCCTCGACACTGCTGGTGGCCGCGACGCCGATCGGGTCGGCGCCGATGAGGTCGCCGACATCGCGGCCGTCCTTGGCGGCCGAGTGCACCCAGCAGCCGACGAGTTCGAGATCGGGATGTTCGAGCACCCCCTTGATGGCGGCCACTCCGACCCCACCGGTGGCCCACTGCACGACCCGCAACGTCATCGTCACCCCTTCGCCAAAACTAGAACACGTTCTACCACTTTCCCGGGCGGTTGCAGGCGGTATCCGGGCACAATCGTTGGTCATGAACAGCGGACGATCATGAGCGGGGAATTGGATTTCGGGGTGCTCGGCCCGTTGCAGCTGAACGTCGGCGGCACCCCCGTGCCGTTGGGAACACCCAAACAGCGGGCGGTGCTGGCGCTGCTGGTCATGAGCCGTAACCGTCCGGTCGCTGCCGATTCACTGGTCGCCGCGGCGTGGGAGCAGTTCCCGCCGCCCGAGCCCAAGGCCAGTCTGCATTCGTATGTGTCGAATCTGCGCAAGGTGATCAGCAGTTCCGGTGCCGACGGCCGCGCGGTGCTCGCCAGCGCACCGCCGGGATACCGGTTGGCGGTCACCGACGCGGACTGCGATATCGGTCGCTTCGTGGCGGCCAAGAACGCCGGCGTGCAGGCCGCCGCGGAGAGCCGCTTCGAACAGGCCAGCAGTCATCTGTCGGCGGCACTGGCCCAGTGGCGCGGCCCGGTGCTCGAGGATCTGCGCGACTTCGAGTTCGTCAGCCCGTTCGCCACCGCGCTGGTCGAGGACAAGGTCGTCGTGCACACCGCGCACGCCGAAGCCGAGATCGCCTGTAACCGCGGCTATGCGGTGATCGGGTCGCTGGAGGCCCTGGTGACCGAACATCCCTACCGGGAACCGTTGTGGACCCAATTGATCACCGCGTACTACATCAGCGATCGACAGTCCGACGCGCTCGATGCCTACCAACGCCTGCGCACCACGCTGGCCGAGGATCTCGGTATCGACCCGAGTCCGACGGTGCGCGCGCTCTCGGAGCGGATCCTGCGCCAGGAGCCGCTCAACGTCCGCCAGGCTGCCCGCACCACCGCGGTGCATCAGATCTCCCGGATCGACCTGCGCACCGCGGTCGGCGTGCAGAACGCGCCCGCGCAGATCCGGTCCGCCTCGGGGCGGGTCCATCCGTTGGTGGCGGCCGCGACGAGGATCGGCAGGCTGCCCGACAATGACATCGTCCTCGACGATGTCAGCGTCAGCCGCCACCACGCCGTCATCATCGACACCGGCACCAGCTTCGTCGTCACCGACCTGCGGTCGGCCAACGGTGTGGAGGTGGGCGGGCAACGGATCCGCGGCACCGCCACGCTCAACCACGGCGACCGGATCCGGGTGTGCGATCACGAGTTCGTCTTCGAGATCGCGACCCCGGCGTGACGCTCCTGCTGTGAGCGCCCGCCGCACCGATTAATGTGATGGGCCGACGTGCGCTGACAGGGGCAGATCAATGAGCGAGCCGACATCGCGGGTGGGCACCGATTTCGGCCGGTACCGTCTGCGCCGACTCATCGGTCGCGGCGGCATGGGTGAGGTCTATGAGGCCGAGGACACCGAGAAGGACCGCATCGTCGCCCTGAAGCTGTTGCCCGAGGGCGTCTCCCACGACCCGGTGTTCCGCAAGCGACTGCAACGCGAGGCGCATTCGGCGGGCCGGTTACAGGAACCGCATGTGGTGCCGATCCATGACTACGGCGAGATCGACGGTGTGTTGTTTGTCGACATGCGCATGATCAACGGCGCAGACCTGCGCAAGATCCTGAAGAGCTACGGGCCCATGACACCGGCGCGGGCGGTGGCCATCGTGCGGCAGATCGCCTCGGCCCTCGACGCCGCGCACGAGAGCGGCATCATGCACCGCGACGTCAAGCCGGAGAACATCCTGATCACCCGGGACGACTTCGCCTATCTGGTCGACTTCGGTATCGCCAATGCCGCCAGTGACGAGAAGCTGACCGAATTGGGTACGGCCGTAGGCACTTACGCGTACATGGCTCCGGAACGATTCACCAGTGACGAGGTCACCTACCGCGCCGACGTCTACGCGCTGACCTGTGTGCTGCACGAATGCCTGACCGGCTCACAACCGTTTCCCGGTGACAGCGTCAGCATGGTCATCACCGCCCATCTGATGCAACCCATCCCGGCGCCCAGCCAGACCCGGCCGGGTGTGCCGATCGCGTTCGACCGGGTGATCTCGCGCGGGATGGCGAAGAAGCCGGCCGAACGGTTCGCCAGCGCCGGCGATCTGGCCACCGCGGCCACCGACGCGCTCAGCGTCCGGGATCAGGACCAGGCGGCCAATATCGTGCAGCGCGGTGAGGCGGCCACCATGCCGGGCCCGCAGTATCCGGTGCCACCTCCACCGCCGGGTGCCACCCCACCGCCGTACGGCGCGACACCGCCACCTGGCGCCACGCCGCGTCCGTTCACCCCCACCCCGCCGCCGGGGCCACCACCGGGCGCCACCCCGGCCGCGTTCCATGCCGGCGGCCCGCACTGGAATGCGCCGGCCCGCCCACCGGCGCCGCCCAAGAAGAAGACGCCGTGGGTGCCGATCGCCGTGGTCGCGGCCGTCCTGGTGCTGGCACTCGGTGCGGTCGGCATCTTCCTGGCCGTGCAGCCCGATGGCACCAAAACCGCGGGGCTGACCACCAGCGCATCGGCCACCGCCGAGACCACCACCCGGCCGACCCGAACCACCCGCGCTCCCGATCCGGCGGCGATGCAGGACAAGCTCTTCGGCATGCTGCCGCAGGGTTACGACCCGGGGGTCTGCCAACCGGTGCAGCCGCCGGTACCGGGGGCGCTGGCGACCGCCGACTGTGGGCAGTCCAGCCTGCCCGGCGGTCCGGCGGCGTCGCGATACTCGTTGTTCGGCGATCAGGGCACGTTGCGGGCGAACTTCGAGGATGCGATCACCGGCAACTCGGAGCTTTTCAAATGCCCGAACAGCGAACGAGATTCCCCCACCACCTGGCACTACACCGATACCCCCGGCACGGTCGAGGGCTCGATCTCGTGCGGGCTCTACGACGGCGGCCCGGACATCACCTGGACCAAGAACGACGGCCTGCTGCTGGGCAACGCGCAGGGTGTCACCATCGAGGAGCTGCACCAATGGTGGTTGACCTACGGCTGAGCCCGACCGCCTGAGCAGCCCCAAGAATCCATCAAGGACGCCGTTGGACCCTGTTGGCACACACCCGGAGAACCGGGTCGCCACCAGGGGAGAAACGACATGTCCAGCACTGCCCGCTTGCTCCAGCTGACCGGAATCGCCATCGCTGCCGGCGCCATCGGCGTGGTCACCGCGGGCACCGCGGGTGCGGTGACATCGGCGGCCGACGCCGCGTTCCTGGCCGATCTGCGGGCCGAGGGCATCACCTATGACTCCGCCGCCGAGGTCATCTCGAACGCCTTTCAGGTGTGCAGTGAGTTGGACTCCGGTGTCGGCGCCACCGACATCGGGCTGGAGATCATGGACTACACCGGGGTCAGCGCCCGGCAGGCGGCCGCGTTCATCGTCAACTCGGTGGACTACTACTGCCCGGAGCACAACAGAGCCTTCGGCTAGGTTGTCTCCAAACGCAACGCAACGTAGCGAAAGGGACAGCCATGCCGGAACGTGTGTTCGTCGTCGGGGTCGGGATGACCAAGTTCGAGAAGCCGGGCCGCCGGGAAGGCTGGGACTACCCGGACATGGCCCGCGAATCGGGCACCAAGGCGCTCGAGGATGCCGGGATCTCCTATGACCAGGTGCAGCAGGGTTATGTCGGGTACTGCTCGGGCGATTCGACCTCGGGGCAGCGCGCCCTGTACGAGCTGGGGATGACGGGCATCCCGATCGTCAACGTCAACAACAACTGTTCCACCGGCTCGACGGCGCTTTACCTTGCCGCCCAGTCGATTCGGGGCGGGTTGGCCGACTGCGCCATCGCGCTGGGGTTCGAGAAGATGCAGCCCGGGTCGCTCGGCGGTGGCGCACAGGACCGCGAATCCCCACTCGGTAAGCATGTGAAGGCACTCGCCGAGATCGACGAATTCGGATTCCCGGTGGCGCCGTGGATGTTCGGCGCCGCCGGCCGCGAGCACATGGAGAAGTACGGCACCACCGCAGAGCATTTCGCGAAGATCGGCTTCAAGAACCACAAGCATTCGGTGAACAATCCGTACGCCCAGTTCCAGGACGAGTACACCCTCGACGACATCCTGGCCGCGAAGATGATCTCAGACCCGCTGACCAAACTGCAGTGCTCCCCCACCTCGGACGGATCGGGTGCGGCCATCCTGGCCAGTGAAAAGTTCGTCGAACAGCACGGCCTCGCCGGTCAGGCGGTCGAGATCGTCGGCCAGGCGATGACCACCGACTTTGCCTCCACCTTCGACGGCAGCGCCGCCAATATCATCGGCCACGACATGAATGTGCAAGCCGCCCAACAGGTTTACGATCAGTCCGGACTGGGCCCGCAGGATTTCGCGGTGATCGAGCTGCACGACTGCTTCAGCGCCAACGAGCTGCTGCTCTACGAGGCGTTGGGGCTGTGCGCACCCGGTGAGGCGCCGGCACTGATCGACAACGAGGACACCACCTACGGTGGGCGCTGGGTGGTCAACCCGTCGGGCGGACTGATCTCGAAGGGGCACCCGTTGGGCGCGACCGGACTGGCACAGTGCGCCGAGCTGACCTGGCAGCTGCGCGGGACCGCCGACAAGCGGCAGGTGTCCGGGGTGAACGCCGCCCTGCAGCACAACATCGGCCTGGGCGGGGCCGCGGTGGTGACCGCCTACCAGCGCGCCGAACGCTGACATACCTTGCGATTTGTGGAGCGAAACCCGTAATGGTTTCGGCCGGCACTCCACAAACCGCAACAAAAGGGGACCCGCGGGCGATATACCGGGCAGGTCGGGCTTCGCGAGGAGGTTCGCCATGCGCGTGGTATGGCTATTCGCGGCGGCACTTGGGGTGCTGCTCGGCCCCGTCGGGCAGGCCGCCGCCGACGAGGGTGCGATCGTCACCATCGGTCGCCTGCAGGCCGAGGGATACACCGTCAACATCGACCGCATCGGCAGTGCATCACTGGAACAGTGCGTCGTGACCAATGTGCGCAACCCGCAGCAGGTCACCCGGCTGGTGCGGGCCGAGGACGACGGCTGGGGTACGCACCACGATGACGGGGACCTCGTCGAGGTCGTGGTCAGTCAGTCGATCTCGGTGTCACTGGACTGCACCCGCTGAGTCAGACCTGCGCGAGCTCGCGCACGTCGGCGAACGCCGCCACGTCGAACGGCGAGTACGTCGGCGCCGGCGCGGCCACCCGCAGTGCGGTGATCTGGCCGTCGACATCGCCGATGTAGAGCCGGTCACCCGCGGCGCTCAGTGCCGCCGCGGTCGGGCGCGCGCCGACGGTGATGGTCTCGACGACCTCGTGGGTGAGGGTGCACAGCACCGACACCGCGTCATAGTCGATGACGTAGGCGCGCGATCCGTCGGCCGACAGCGCCATCTGGATGGGCAGGGTGCCCGCACCGAAAGTGGCGGTGACGGCGAGCTTGGCCGGGTCGACGACCTTGATGGCGCCGCGGCTGTGCAGATCCGACGTCAGCACGTAGACGGTCCCGTCGGCGCCGACGGCGACGTCGCGGATCGGGGCACCGGTGCCGATGTTCTTGCGAATCTGGTTGGTCTCGGTGTCCACGACGACCAGCCGACTGCCGGTGGCGGTGGTCAGACCGACGTAGAGGCGACGTCCGGAGCGGTCCACCGCGAGACCGTCGATCGAGGTGGCCGCACCGGTGGCGATATCGATGGTGCCCACCCGGTCGGCGGTGGTGTCCACGACGGCGACGTCCACATGATCGTGGCCGGCGCGCGCGGCGTAGGCACGCTTGCCGTCCGGGCTGGCGGCGACCGCGGTGACACCGAAGGCCAGCGGGTAACTGCCGACCACCGCGTTGGTGCGGATATCGACGACCACCAGGGCGTCGGCCTCGGCGGCACTGGTCACGACGAAGGCGCGGTCCTCGGTGAGCGCGACGGCGAACGGCTCACCATCAACCTCGACCAGCGATGGCGCCGCGACGGCATGCGGGCGCACCACGGTCAGGCTGTCATCGGCGTAGTTGGTGACGACGATCGCGCCGGCGTTGGCCGCGACATCGGCGATCGGTCCGCGGGAGATCGCGACCGAGCCTGCGAAAGCGGTTTGCGAGTCGTTCAGCGCCGCGGCGTTTGCACGCACGGAAACACTTGCCATCTCTTCAACACCTCCGCCGGGTGGCGATACCGGCTCTTGATACGCCAGGCGCCCGATGGTCGAGCGCGTCTCAAGGCGAGTGTAGCGACGAAAAACGGTACCCAAACATCGATCTTGACGCGCGCCGAGTTCGCCGCCCCGCAACCTCTCAGACATCCCTCAGAAAAAGATCGTTATGCAGTTGTGACCTTCCGATGGCAAACTTGTTTACGGCCTTTAAATGCATACTTGCGAGAGCAGCTAAGGCTGCTTGGGCACCGAACCACATGCGTCCCACAAAATTTCCTCAGCCCGCGAACTCAAAATGAGCGCCAGATCACAGCCGACACATCAGCAAACTTTGTGACCGTCGCCACCGCATTGCGGGCGCCGTTCGGGTGCCGACGTTGCTACATAATTTGCCACCGCGTCAGGGCAACAGGATGTAGGCCAACCCCTGCTGCGCCTTGACGGTGCGCCCCGACCAGATGTTGGAACCCCACCCGGCAGTGTCCATCTCGGTGAGGCGCAGATACACCCCATCCGGACGGCGCGAGGTGGTGTCGACCCACGCCACATGGCCGGAATCGGGCGCGTCCAGCACACCCGGCGGAATCACCACCATGGCCCGTGCCTGGGGTTCCTCGACGACGGTCCAGCCCGCCTTTCGGGCGGCGGCCGGCAGATCGCGGGGTGCGCCACGCAGCGCCGGGTAGGACTGCTCACCCGTGGCGAAGTACCACTTCTCCATGGCACCCCACATCGCGGTGCCCACCTCACCCGGGTTCTTCGTGACGGTCCGACCATCGGCCCGGGCCTGGGCCGGCCGTGTCGACTCGGTCGCGCAGGGTGGCACGACGGGTTCGTTGGACCCGGTGTCGAGCATCGCGTCGGTCACGTAGCCGCCGTCGGCCAGTCGATTCCACAGGTCGGTGGACAGGCCGTAGGGGCCGCCGGAGAACACCGTGCCGCGGGTATGACAGCTGATGACGATCTGCGAACCGTTACGCAGCGCCCCCACCTTCTGACTGCTCGCCGAGGGTGCCGAGCGCACGTTCAGGTCACGGCTGCCTGTGTTGACGGTGACGGTCGCGGTAGCGGGTTCCGCGGCGGATTCCGGGGCCGCACCGACCACCGGCGCAGCGGTCAGGATCACCGCGCAGACCCCGACCACGACCAGCGGAGGACGCCAGGAACTCAGAAACCCCGTGGAATTCACAGCACGCACAGCAACCCTTTCGGACACCGGTGGCAAAAGCATAGAGCGCCGCCGATGTATTTGCTGGGAGGCGAATCTGAATTTGCCTGATGTGTGTCCGATCCGTTACGGCCGACAACACCCTCAGCGCCACTGATAGCGCGTCTTCGGCCGTCCGGCCTTGCCGTAATCGGTGTTGCGGCTGACGGTGCCCTCCTCGGCCAGCCGTTCCAGGTAACGCCAGGCCGTCACCCGGGACACCCCGACCTGTTTGGCGACCGCATCCGCGGTGATGCCCTCGGCCGCATCGCGAACAGTCCGGGCGATCTCGTCATTGGTCCCCGGTGCGACACCCTTGGGCGCCACCGTGCGCCCAGCCCCGACCCGCAACTCCGCCAACGCCCGGTCGACCTCGTCCTGGCTGGCCGCATCGGTGCCGGCCGGCAGCGCCTGGCGATAACGCTGATAACGCTGCAACCGGTCCCGGAAGGCGGCGAAGGTGAACGGTTTGAGCAGATAGGCCAGCGCTCCGTGCCCGACGGCCGCCCGCACCATCTCCAGATCGCGCTCGGAGGTGATCGCGATGATGTCCGGCGTCGGTTGCAGGCCCGACAACGCCGAGGCCAGCGTGATGCCACTGGCGTCGGGCAGTCCGATGTCCAGCAGCACCAGATCGATCGGCGCATCCGAGGCCGCGGCCTCGGACGCTGCGCGCATCGCATCACGCGCGGTGTGCGTCACGGCCGCCACCGAGAAGCCGGAGATTCGGCCCAGATAGGTCCGGTGGGCCTCGGCGATCAGCACCTCGTCCTCGACGATCAGCACGTTGATCATGAACTCGGCACCGTCACCGTCACCACCGAACCGTAGGTCACATCCGCGCCGAGCGTGCCACCGTGTTTCTTCACCACCTGCGCCACCAACGCCAGGCCAAGCCCGTGCGCCGCGGTGTCCGCGCCCGACTTCGTGGAGTAGCCGCGTTGCATCGCCTTCTCGAAGGTGTTGGCGTCCATACCTTCTCCGCTGTCGGCCACCCGGATCAGCAAGCCGTCGGCCCCTTGAACCACGGTCACCTCGACCCACGGGTCGTCACGATCGCAGGCGTCCATCGCATTGTCGATCAGATTCCCCAGCACGGTCACCATCTCCTGTCCGCTGAGCAGCAGCGCGTCGGTATCGGCGGGCAATTGGGTGTCCTCGGTGACGGTCAGTTCGATACCGCGTTCGTCGGCCTGGGCGCTCTTGCCCAGCAGCAGCGCCACCAGGGCGGGCTCGCCCACCGCCGCAGACAGCCGGTCGACGAGTTGTTGGGACAGTTCGAGTTCGGCCGTCGCGAACGCCACCGCCTCTCCGGCACGACCCATCTCGACCATCGTCACGACGGTGTGCAGCTTGTTGGCCGCCTCGTGCGCCTGGGCCCGCAACGAATCGGTGAGCACCTTCAACGAGCTCAATTCGCCCAGCGCACCCTGCAATTCGGTGCGGTCGCGGATGGTGACCACCTCGGATGCACCGGTCACCCGGGACCGGTTGACCACCAGCACCCGCTCGTCGGTGACATGGATCTCGTCGCGGGCGCCGGGGTTGTAACTGCGCAGGAACGCCGGCAGATCGGCTTGGGCCACCTGTTCGGGCGGCAGCGCCAGCAGCCGGCGGGCCTCGTCGTTGACCAGGACGACACCGTCACGCTCCAGCACGATCAAACCCTCGGACACCGAATGCAGGATCGCATCGTGGTGGTCGTACATGACACGCAGTTCGTCCGGGCGCAGGCCGCGGGTCTGACGTAACAGCCGGCGCCGGATACCCCACACCCCGATCAGCGAAACAGCAAGGGCGCCAAGGCCCACCGCCGCGATGACGGGCCACTGCGCACGCCACCGGTCGGCCAGGCTCTGCTGCAGGATGCCGGCGGCGACCAGCCCGATGACCCGGCCGTCGCCATCGTGCACCGGTGCCACCGCACGGATCGAGGGTCCCAGTGTCCCGGTGTAGACCTCGGTGAACGAGCGCCCGTGCAGCGCCGGCTCGATATTGCCCAGATACGAGCCGCCGATCTGGGTGGGATCGGTGTGCGTGTAGCGGGTGCGGCCGGGCGCCATGATCGTGATGAACGCGATGTCGGTGTGCCTGCGCACCAATTCGGTGACCGGTTGCAGGGTGTCGGTGGCACGGCCGGCCACGATCGCGTCCGCGGTCGACGGGGAATCGGCCAGCGCGGTCGCGATCCCCAGCACCTGCGCCTCGGCCGCCGCGTCACCATCGCGGCGGGCGTCGAACAGCGCCAGGGCACTCGCGGCCGCCACGATCAGCGCGATCACCAGGATCTGCAGCGCGATGGCCTGGCCCGCCAACGACTTGGGCCATCCCGACGGCCAACCCGAGCGCCACTGCGTCCCGCCCACCCGCATCGCGCAACACCTCCCGCGTTGAACGTAATGAACAAAAACGTGACCTGCCTCACGCTCTGGTCGAACATCCTTTCAGACCCATTTTCGCCTTGCGTTCGAAGGAGAACCGATGACAGCCACGATGGACCGGCCGGCTTCCGAGCCGACGCCGGAGGAGCCCAAGAAGAAGCACGACCGCACACACTGGCTGTTCATCGCCGTCATCATCTCGGTGATCGCGGGCATCGGTGTGGGCATCTACGCGCCCGAGGTCGGCAAGAGCGTCGGCGTCCTGGGCACCATGTTCGTCGCCCTGATCAAGATGATGATCGCCCCGGTCATCTTCTGCACGATCGTGTTGGGCATCGGCTCGGTCCGCAAGGCGGCCACCATCGGCAAGGTCGGCGGCCTGGCGTTCGTCTACTTCCTGGCGATGTCCACCTTCGCGCTGGCCATCGGCCTGCTGGTCGGCAACATCCTGCACCCGGGCAGCGGTCTGCAACTCAGCGACAGCACCGCGGGCAAGGGTGCCGAGCTGGCGGAGAAGGCACACGAGTCCGGCGGTCTGCTCGATTTTGTCCAGGGCATCATCCCGACCTCGCTGTTCTCCTCGTTGACCGAGGGCAGCGTGCTGCAGGCACTGTTCATCGCATTGCTCGTCGGCTTCGCCATCCAGGGCCTCGGTTCGGCCGGCGACCCGATCCTGCGGGGCATCGAGCACCTGCAGAAGCTGGTGTTCAAGGTCCTGGTGATGATCCTGTGGCTGGCCCCGATCGGTGCCTTCGGCGCCATCGCCAATGTCGTCGGCCAGACCGGCTGGGCCGCGGTCGGCCAGCTCGCGGCACTCATGCTCGGCTTCTACATCACCTGTGCCATCTTCGTCTTCGGTGTCCTGGGCACACTGTTGCAACTGGTCGCGCGGGTTTCGATCTTCAAGCTGCTGCGCTACCTGGCCCGTGAGTACCTGCTCATCGTGTCGACCTCGTCGTCGGAGTCGGCGCTGCCGCGCCTGATCGCCAAGATGGAACACCTCGGCGTGGATCGCTCCACCGTCGGTGTGGTGGTGCCCACCGGGTACTCGTTCAACCTGGACGGCACCGCGATCTACCTGACGATGGCCTCGCTGTTCATCGCCAGTGCGCTCGGCGATCCGCTGTCGGTGACCGAGCAGATCGGCCTGCTGGTGTTCATGATCGTCGCGTCCAAGGGTGCCGCCGGTGTCACCGGTGCCGGGCTGGCCACGCTGGCCGGCGGGCTGCAGGCGCACCGCCCGGATCTGCTCGACGGTGTCGGTCTGATCGTGGGTATCGACCGGTTCATGTCCGAGGCGCGGGCAGTCACCAACTTCTCCGGCAACGCCGTGGCGACCCTGCTGGTCGGTACCTGGACCAAGACGATGGACCGCGCCAAGGTGGACGCCGTCCTGAGCGGTAAGGACCCGTTCGACGAACTGACGATGCTCGACGATCACAGCTCGCACGCCGAAGAGCCGGCGCAGAAGAAAACTGCTGCGCCGGTATAGGGCGAGCGAAACTGCGGCGCCGGACCTACCCCTGGGTCCGGCGCCGCAGCCTTTTCGGCCCACCTGCACACCCGATATGCGACCATCGCGCTTATGAACCCGCAGGACGATCCGGAGGCCCGGATCCGCGCGCTGGAACCGACCGAACTCGGTGCCGAACAGCCCGGCTACGGGACCGGTTACGGCACGCCGCCTCCCCTGCCACCGCCGACCCAGCAGTGGCCCGAGGCCAGTCCGTACGGCCAGTCCCCGTACGGTCAGTCGCCCTACGGACAGACCTCCTACAACCCGGATCCGTACGGTTACGCGGCGCCGTATCCGACACCGCAGTCCTCGGGTTCCGGTTTCCGGCCGTGGATGCTGATCGTGCCGCTGATGATCGCCTTCCTGCTGATCGGTGGCGGGGCGGTGGCGTTCTGGCTCTACAGCAGCACCTCGACGCCGGGGACGCCCGGAATCTCGGGTGGCGGAGGACAATTGACCGATGCTCCGGTGATTACCGAGTTGCCCGACCTGCCGCCGATCGTCATCGAACCGGGCGCCCCGAACGCGCCGCCGGGCGGCACCGCGGAGCCAGGTGGCACCATCACCGTCACCGGGATCGGCAGCAACCGGTCGGTGACCTGTGACGACAACATCCTGATCATCAGCGGCGCCAACAACACCGTCGATGTCACCGGGCACTGCACTGCGGTCACCGTGTCGGGTTTCGAGAACGTCGTGACGGCGGAATCCGCCGGTGAGATCACCGTGTCGGGTTTCGAGAACAAGGTCACCTACCGATCCGGCTCCCCCACCATCAGCCAATCCGGCAGCGGGAACAGCATCGAACTCGGGTGATTGCGGACCACCCCGGACCAGCAGCGTCGGCGATTCAGTTGACGGAACTGCCAGCCACCGACATTTGCGCTGGTAACTACCTGTACAGGGTGTTGCACACCCGCACGCGAGCCGACAAAAATCGGCACCGTCGTTCTAGTTAGCTAAGCCTAAGGCAATCTGTTAACTTGTCCGTGACATCGAACATGGGATTTTTCTCATGTGGCTCACAGGTTCCAAGGTCAGTAAGGGTTTTCGGGGATGCGCATCGTTTCGTTCGGCTTCCAGACATGGGGCGTCAAAACCCTGCAGGCCCTCATCGACCTCGGCCACGACGTCGCACTATCGGTCACCCATCCCGCCAGCGACGATTCCTACAAGGGGATCTTCTCCGATTCGGTCGAGGACCTGGCCCGCGAGCGCGGCATCCCTGTGCACCTGACCGAACGGGTCGACAATGAGACGATCGACCTGGTCAAGCGCGCCGAACCCGATGTCATCGTGGTGAACAGCTGGTACACCTGGATGCCCGCAGAGCTGTACAGCCTGCCCCCGCACGGCACGCTGAACCTGCACGACTCGCTGCTGCCGAAGGGCACCGGTTTCTCCCCCGTCATCTGGTCGCTGATCAGCGGCGAGGCGCAGATCGGGCTGACGGTCCACCGGATGGACGAGGACCTCGACACCGGTGACATCCTGGTGCAGCATTCGCTGCCGATCGGCCCCAAGGACACCGGCACCGAACTGGTCGAGCGGGGTATCGATCTGATTCCCGGTGCACTGAAGGAAGCCCTGGCCGCGCTGGAGTCGGGTAATCCGCAGTGGCGTCCGCAGAACAAGGCCACCCGCACCTACTTCCACAAGCGCTCCGAGCGCGACAGTCTGATCGACTGGTCCTGGCCCGCAGAGGATCTCGAGCGGTTGGTGCGTGCGCTGTCGGCACCGTACCCACGCCCGTTCACCTTCTATCGAGGTGAGCGCATCGAGGTGCTCGAAGCGCACGTCTCCGAGATCCATTATGGCGGTACACCCGGTCGGGTGATCGTGCAGGAAGGCGGCGGCGCTGTGGTCTGCGGTCCGGCCGCCTACCGCGGCGGCAACCTCGGCCTGGTGATCACCAAGGTCCGCGCGGCCGAAGGCACCGAGCATGCCGGCAAGGAATTCTTCCGCCGCGGCGGCTACCTGACACCCACCGCGGAATAGTCACACGATCCGTAGCCGTAGCGCGGCTGCGGTCGCGGGGCCGACGATCCCGTCCACCCGCAGTCCCGGGGCGCGACGCTGGAACTCGCGCACCGTCGCCTCCCAATTGTGTTCGTTGGACCGAAAGTTAGCCACTCCCACACGAACGATTTGCGATCTCCGATCAGGAAGCGCACCTACCAGCCTCGCGGCATAATATTGTCTCCCAGCGAAATCGATAGTGAGCAAAGTTCGAGCGCTTCAGTCAGTCCCCGGCCGCACGCCAAGACAAACAAGGCGAAATAAGCTAGGTGTTCGACATCGCCTTCCAGCCTTTGCCAGTGCCAACTTCTGGAGGAGAACTGACTAACTATACGAAGCACCAAATTGATAATGCGCGCGAGATCGTTGCCGCGGGTCGCAGAATGGGCATTGGGCCCCGAGGACAAATCGCCGCCCTTGCCACTGGGCTAGTCGAGACGAACCTCCGAGTTTACGCCAATCAGGCCGATCCCCCGACGATGGCATTACCACACGTGGCCGTGGGTAGCGACGGTCTCAGTAGCGGCGTATTTCAGCAGCAACCTGGCAACACGTGGGACGCCACCCCAAGCTGGTGGGGCACGGCCCAGTGCCGCATGGACACCGGCTGCGCGGCGGGCCAGTTTTATGACCGCCTGCTTCAGGTCCGCATCGACGGCCACGACTACAACACACTGGCTATTAGCGGTGGCCGTTTCTGCCAAGCAGTGCAGCGGTCCAGCTACCCCCAACGCTATGAAGAACGCTGGCAGGAGGCAGAAGGACTGTACGACCGACTATCGATGGAACAACGCAACGCCCGTAGCGATACAGGGTAAGCGGCAGCGAGTACCTCGGAATAGCCATACGCTGAGCAGGGTTGCCGCACTGCTTTGCCGTTCCACGCGACGGCCACCGAACGAATCGCAGAGTCGGCATCTTCGGCTCTTTCTACTAGAGGCCTAAGTCTGCTGAGAGCGCACTCAACGGCGGCCGCGAAGTCCCAGGGACCGTTCGCGATTTGAAGTGGTCCGCGAGTGATAGGTCTACGGAAAGCCGTCGGTACGGCAACCGAAAAGATCCACTCAATCGCTCGCGTGATGCCAGGGCGCTGGTGCATCTCGATCAAGAGTAGCGCACCGAGAAGCGCCCGCAGGTCTACTGCTGCTGCGCCTTGCGGTGTCATGATCTTAATTATTAACAGCTTTCGACGGTAGGACCCGGAGCAGGCCAGACTCTCAAGTTGCCATCGAAATAGGTCGTCGATCAAACTTGCGTGTCCCTCGTCTCTTCAGGTCCGCCGCCGTCGTATCCATCTCTGGCGCGTTGCCAGAACCTGCCCTGCAGTCTCGCTCGGAATCCTGTCACAACCAATGCCGCCAAGCCCCAGAAGAACGTCCATGCGAGGTTGCTTCGAATGAATTCCCATGGCTCCTGGCCAGATACGGCTCGAATTAGAGCCCAAAGCCGCGCACCAAACAAACCAAACAGCACAACGCTGATCCAGTAGGACGCCCACACGAGAAGGACGAGACGATCTGATTTCCGCCCTGGCACCGGCAGCGGACGCGCGAAGGCCGGCCACAAGAGAAGAAATCCCGCTACGAAGAAGACAGCAGCGATATCTCGAAGCTGATACTGAAAGAGGTTGAGCAGAAACCCCATTACGACTATGTACCCGACTCGACGAACGAGCGACAGCAAAATCTCCCGGTCATGCCAGCGATACCCGGTCCCGAAATCGTTCAGCACTACGTCAACGAGGGCAAAGTAGGGACCTAGATATCTGTTGTCGAGGTTGATTGCAGCAGCGACGATTGTCGCTGGCCCCAGGATGAACGCCCAACCGAGGTGATTAGGATCGAAAAAGTCCGTGCCGGTCAAAAACCCACCACTCCTTGCGGGGTGACCAACATCCCGTGGCGAGTCAGATCATTGGTAAATCGGAGACCATCATCGACGGCTTGGATCGTCCATCCAAAGGCGGCATACCCCTCCTTACCTATTACTGTTCGCGGCAGGTCGCCAATCTGGCCGTCGATCCAATCGATCACACCGTTCGCGTCGCATGCCACGCCGTGGCGGGGCGTTCCATCAGGGTGGCTCTCCCAATTCGTCGAAAGCGTCTCACACCCAATCCAACCCGGACTTACGAGGCAGCTGACGGACCCCGAACTGGTCACTACCGCCAGATTCTCTCGCGGTGGCAACTCAAGCCCAATTGCAGGCTCTACAACCTGCTCGTCATCCGAACTTTGATTCATGCGACGTGAGCCTACTGCTTCGCCTCAGGCAACTGCCCGCGGTTTCAACTGTCGCCGGCTCCCAATGCGCATATCAAATGCACGGCTTTAGCCCGAATCGGATCCTTCGGCCCGCAGCACGGCAGGCAGCCAGACCGGATCACCGGTCCAGGGTTTGTGTTGAGGCACCGCCCCCCTAGAGTACCTTCGACAGAAACTCCTGCAGCCTAGGATGTTTCGGGTTGTCGAAGATGTCCGCCGGTGGCCCCTCCTCGACGATGTGCCCGTCGGCCATGAAGATCACCCGGGACGCCACCTCGCGGGCGAAGCCCATCTCATGGGTCACCACCACCATCGTCATACCGCCGCGGGCCAACGTGCGCAGCACCTCCAGCACATCGCCGACCATCTCCGGGTCCAGCGCGCTGGTGGCCTCGTCGAACAACATGATCGACGGGTTCATCGCCAGGGCCCGGGCGATCGCGACGCGCTGTTTCTGACCGCCCGACAGGGTCGACGGTTTGACGTTCGCCTTCTCGGCCAGGCCCACCTGGCCAAGAAGATCGAGCGCCTTCTTCTCGGCGGCCGCCTTGTCCATCTTCTTGGTCAGCAGCGGCGCCAAGGTGACATTGTCCAGCACCGTCATGTGCGGAAACAGGTTGAAGTGCTGGAACACCATGCCGATGTGCTGACGCACCTTGTCCAGGTCGACCTTGGCGTCGGTCAGATCAAAATCGTCGACCACGACCTTTCCACCGGTGATGTCCTCCAGCTTGTTCAGACACCGCAGGAAAGTCGACTTGCCCGAGCCGGACGGGCCGATCACGCAGACGACCTCACCGTGACTGATGGTGGTGTCGATGCCGTCGAGCACCACGAGGTCACCGAAAGACTTCTTGAGCCCCTCGATCCGGATCTTGACGGTGCCCGCGGGCTCGGCGGCCGCGGCTTCGGTTACCAGTTCGCTCATTTCACGAGCCTCTTCTCGAGACGGTCGGACAGTTTGGTCAGCGCCATGATGACGATGAAGTAGATGATGCCGACGATCAGCCACATCTCGAACGCCTTGTAATTGCCCGCGATGATGATGCGTCCGCTCTGGGTCAGCTCGGCGATTCCGAGCACCGAGAGGATCGAGGTGTCCTTCAAGGTGATGACGAACTGGTTGATATAGGACGGGATCATTGTGCGGATCGCCTGCGGCAGGATGACTTTGCGCATCGTGGGCAGATATCCGATACCCAGGCTGCGTGCCGCCTCCATCTGCCCCTTGTCGACGGACAGGATGCCGCCACGCACGATCTCGGTCATATAGGCGCCGGCATTGAGCGAGAGCGTGATGATGCCCGCCGTTACCGCCGACATCTGAAAGCCCAGTGCGGTGGGGATGCCGAAGTATATGAAGAAGGCCTGCACGATCAGCGGGGTGCCGCGGAAGATGTCGACGAACGTGGTGCCGATGGCCCGCAGCCAGATCGACCGCGACACCCTGGCCAGGCCGAAGATGATGCCGAGGATCAACGCGAAGAAGATGGACGATACCGTCAGAATGATCGTCATCTTCAGGCCGGCCAACAACATCGGCATCGTGCTCTTGATCAGGCCCAAGAAGGACCCGTCACTGGCGGTCGCGTTCTCGCCGAGATAGGTCGCCAGGATCTCGTCATAACGACCCGAGGACTTCAGGCTCTCCAGGCCGGCGTTGAACTTCTGCAGCAGTTCGGCGTTCTGCCCCTTGTTGACCGCGAACCCGTAACCGGTCGGATCCTCCTTCGGTGTCACCGTTTTGAAGCCGTTGCCCTGCTGGATGGCGTACAGCAGCACCGGGTAGTCCTCGAAGGCGGCCACCGAGTTGCCGGTGCGCACCTCGTCGAACATCGTGGACGAGTCGGCGAACGACACGACTTCGAAGCCGTACTGGTCTTTGATCGAGTTCGCGAAATCCGCGCCCTGGGTGCCGTTCTTGACCGAGACCCGCTTACCGCGCAGGTCCTCGTAGGACTTGATGTCCACATTGTCCTCGAGCACCGCCATCTGGATCCCGGACTCGAAATACGGCTCGGAGAAGTCGAAGACCTTCTTGCGCTCGTCGGTGATGGACATGCCTGCGATGACGCCGTCGACCTGATTGGCCTGGACCGCCTGCAGTGCGGCATCGAACCCGAGCGGCTTGATATCGACGGTGAAACCCTGGTCCTCACCGATCGCGCGGATCAGGTCCATGTCGATACCGACGAAATTGCCGCCGGCGTCCTGAAATTCGAACGGCGCGAAGGTGGTGTCGGTGGCGATGGTGTAGGTCTCGCCCTCGGCGGCGGCTGTTGCCGGCAGCAGCAGCGTGGCCCCGAACAGACCTACGAGCAACCCGGCGAGCACGGCGGTCAACCGGCGTCTGGACCTGGCGGGTGGGTGGGGCCTACAACCCGACGAACTTTCGGCACGCATCTTCAAGTCTCCCATCCAGTGGCCGCGAAGGGTTTCACGCTAACGCCGCGAGTGGTCCCTGCGGGTGATCTCCAGACAATCTCCACGTTGGCTCCAAGCACCGCGACCGCCCGGCGAACAAGATCGATACATCGATAACGACCACCACCAGGAAGGAGCGGTCATGCGCACCGCACTCTCAGCACTCATCTTCGCTGTCGGCGTCGGCATGTTGACCTCGACCCCCGCACAGGCACAGGCCGGGTCCGCCGCCGTGACCATCGACCAACTGGAGGCCCAAGGCATCGACGTCCGGGTCAACCGGCTGGGCAGCGCACCACTGGACGAGTGCGAGGTCACCGATATCGGCAACGTGCAGGAACAGAAGCGGCTGGTCAACGTCGAGGGGTTCGGCGACCGCAACAGCCTGGTGCCCATCGTCGTCAAACGGACCGTCACCGTCTCGCTGGACTGCTCCCGGCAGACGGGCCGATAGCCGCCGACCTTCGCTCGGCGCGCTCCGGGCCGGCGGTGAGGCTAGCCTCATCATAGTTAGACAAGGGGGTCTAAACTCTGCGGAGTTCGGGTCGACGGATCGGCACGCTCGGTTTGCCGAAACCCCAACTCCAGCAAACGTTTCAGCACAGTAGAAGTAGGTTTGATGACGCAGGTCAGCCGGTTTAATGGGCGCAGCAGCAAAGCGCCGCGCGCCGTTGTCGGCATCCGCGGATGGCGACGCATCGCACCCGTCGCCGGCATCGCGGGGACGGCGGCCGCCCTTGCCCTCGGCACCGGGTGGGCGATCCGGTCGCGTCGACGCGGCGCGCCGACCCCGAAAGGTCTCTACGACGCGGCGGTGGGGCCGTCCGAACCCATCCGGCAGGACGCGGCGTTCCCCGACCGCGACCTGGCACACCCGTCGGTGCCCGCCCACTTCGCCGCGACTGCGCGGGCGCGGGCCGACCAGGTCGCCCTACGCACCGCCACCGAGGATGTCACCTACGGTCAATTGCTCGCTGCGGCAGCGTCTTCGGCCCGGCCCGGGCCCTCCGAGCCCGGACCGCACGCCGTCCTTGTCCCGGCCCCACTGACCGCACCTGCGGTGGCGACTGTGCTCGGACTGTTCGCGTCCGGGAGCCCGGTGGTGGCCCTGGATCCGGCGATGCCGGAGAACCGCGTACAGAAGATCACGGCCATCCTCGCCGAGCACGGATATCGGCATCTCGTGGTGACGGTCCCCGCGCAGTTACCCGTCGGCGCCGAGGCCGGAGATTTCGGTGCCGGCGTCACCCACGACGACCTGACCAGCATCCAGTTCACCTCGGGCTCGACCGGCACACCGAAGGCGGTGCTACATCCGAACGGGTTGTGGCAGTGCGATGCCCAGCTGCTCAACGACCGCTTCGGCCTCGGCGACGGCCGCAAGGTCGCACTGTGCATGCCGATCAGCTTCGCGGCGGGCCTCAACGTGCTGATCGCCTCGCTGCTGGGCGGGGCCGAGATCATCGCGGTCGATCCACAGACGACATCGGCCGCCGATGCCTTCGACCAGATCCTGAACTCCGGCGCACAGGCGATCACCTGCACGCCGGCATTTGTCGACGCCCTGCACCGTGCGGCCCGCGGGCGGACCCTGCCCACGGTGCAGCGCATCGTCACCACCGGCGAGCCGGCCCACGCCCGGCACGTGCGGTCGGCCCGCGAGCTCGCGCCCAACGCCGTCTTCACCAACTGGGCGGGCTCGACCGAGACACTCGCCATCGCCTCCTACGACATCCCACCCGGCGCAACACTGCCGCAGGGTGTCATTCCCGTCGGAGTTGTCGCACCGCACAAGCGGATCGACATCGCCGAGGACGGCGGTGTCTCCATCACGTCGCGGCATCTTTCGCTCGGCTACCTGGACCGGGCGGCCACCGAAGCGACGTTCACCATGCACCCCGACGGATCGCGGACCTATGCCGGTGGCGATGTCGGGCGCCTGGACGAGCACGGCAACCTGGTGCTGTCCGGCCGCGCCGATTCCACCGTGAAGATCCGCGGCTATCTCGTCGAGCCCGCCGAGATCGAATCCACCCTGCTGAGTTATCCCGACGTCGTCGAGGCCGCCGTCATCGCCGACACCTCCGGCACCCCGACGCTGGCGGCATATGTGGCCGCCGATCCCGATGCCCGCACGCCGGCGGTGGCCGATCTGCGGACCCGGTTGCACCGGGATCTGCCGCCCTACATGGTGCCCGCACACATCGTGGTGCTCAGCGCGCTGCCCCGCGGCGACCGCGGCAAGGTGGACCGCACGGCCCTACCACCGGTAGGCCGACCCGAGTTCGATCCTCCTCGCGGAGAACACGAAACGTCGATCGCCACCTTGTGGGCCGCGGCGCTGCACGTGGAGAAGGTGGGCCGCACCGACGGCTTCTACGCGCTCGGCGGGGACTCGCTGACCGTCACGCAGATGCTCACCAGCGTGTACGAGACCCACCGCGTGAAGCTCAACCCCTCGGATCTGGCCAGTGCGCCGACCGTGGCGGAGTTCGCACGCAAGCTGGCCGGTTCCGATGCCGCTGCAGCGCTGCCGCCGACCACCGTGGCCTTACGTCCGTTGTCCGACGACACCATCGGCCCGCCGTTGTTCTGCTTCTCGGGCGCGGGTGCCTCGTCGCTGTGTTTCGTGCCGTTGACCGAGCGGGTGGGCGATCAGACCGCGGTGTACGCCCTGGAACCCAAGGGGCTGGAGAAACGCGCGATCCCCGATATGTCGGTGCGCGCGTCGGCGCGTCGGCATGTGCGCAATCTGCGACGCGTGCAACCGCACGGTCCGTATCGGCTGATCGGCCATTCGCTGGGCTCGCATATCGCGTTGGAGGCGGCCCGTATCCTCGAAAGCGAAGGCGAGACAATCGAATTGCTCGTCATGCTGGATCCGTGGCTGTCACCACTGGCGGCGAAGAAGGCGCGGGCCGAGCTGCCGGATGTGAAGGTGACGCTGCAGGACAACATGCAGACCGATGCCAAATCCTGGTGGGAGCATCAAAAGGAGTTCCGGTTGGCCGGGCTGTTCGTCGGTGATCTCGATCGTAAAACGGTCGCGGTCGAGGAGTGGGGCATGATGATCGGATTGCGCTACGCGCCCGAACCCTGGGCCGGCCGCGCCCTGCTCGTGCTGAGCCATCTCAACAAGGACGATCCGCGGTTGTGGCCCCGGATCCTCACCGGTGACCTGCACATCCGTCACCTGGAGTGCACGCACATGTCGATCGTGCGCGAGCCGCATATCGGTGCGGTCTACGAGTTCGTCAACGAAGTTCTCGCACAGTCCTGACGAAAAGGTCGGGGCGACAGAATGCCCTGTCACCCCGACCATTTCGCGCTTCAGCGGTTGAACAGGCTCCCGATATTGCGGATCAGATTGCGCCCGGCGGTCCCGGCGTTGCGACCCAGATCGTTGCCCGTCCGGTTCACGTTCTGCACGAGGTTGTCGGTGAAGGTGCCACCGTTGACCAGCAGATTGGTGCCCACGCGACCGAGACCCTGCTGGACATCGCTGCCCACCTGCCCGGCATTGCGCTGCAGATTGCTGCCGAACTGGCCGGCATTGCGCACCAGGTTGTCACCGAACTCGCCGATGTCCTCCGGCGTCAGACCGGCGGCGCGCTGCTGGGCGGCGACGTGCGCCTGCGCAGCGGACGCGCTGTCGTCCGCCGATGCCGTCCCGGCACCCGCGACCGCGACGCCCAGACACATTGCTGCGGCGGCACCGGTCAGCACCATTCCTCTGATCATCTTGGGCATCCCCACCCGATTGCTATCCATGATTCGTCTCCCTCCAGCAAATACCTAACGAACCGTCTGAAGCTAACACGGTTTGTGTGGCGCAGATCATATCTGACGCCGAAGAAGTGCCCCCGTAGATCACGGTTCAAACCACATTTTTCTTTGCTGGATCCATGTCATTCGACTAGCTATCGCGACGTGGCAACGTCGCCGGCAGGGAGTGTGACCTCGCCTTTCACAGATCTTGAAGGGCAGCAAGTATTTTCGCTGGCGACAATTATGCCGTTATCAGGCCCTTCCGGCGCCGGGTCGTCGACCAGCATCACCAAGGCCCGGTCGACGACGCCAGCGACAGTTCGGTACACGCACCTTTTGCTACCGAATCAGCAAACATCCTCTCGCCAAGCCTCGGTCTACGGCGAACGGCAAATGCGACACGCCCGAACCAGTCAGCCGATCAGCAAACCTTTACATCAGAACGACCCGTGGCACTTCCCGGTCGCGTTGCGGCTGCCGTCGCCGCACGACTGTCACCTCGCATGTTCGCGGCGGCGCACAGCGCGACGGGCAACGGAACGGAATTCCGCTGCCCGTCGCGAGGCGGCCGCGATCAATCAATCGAAGAGATCTCCGAGGTTCTCGCCGAGGTTGCTTCCGGCCTCGTTCGCGTTGTCGACCAGATTGCTACCGGCATCACCGAGGTTCTCGCCCAGATTGGCGCCTGCATCGGTGGCGTTGCCGTAGACGTTGCCGCCGGCCTCGCTGGCGTTCTCCACCAGATTGTCTGCCGCGGTTCCGGTGTTGATCAACGCATTGGTCCCGGCCCCGCCCAGTCGCTGCTGCGCGTCGCTGCCGACGCGGCCGGCGTTCTGCACCAAGTCGTTTCCGAACTTGCCGAGATTGCGCACCAGGTTGCTTCCGAAGTCCCGGGGATTGCTACTGCTACCAGTGGCGCTCTGCACACTCTGGCGCGCCGATGGGCTGTCCTCGGTGTCAGCCGCGGCGGTTCCGGCACCCGCCACAGCCACCCCGAGCGACACCGCCGCAGCCGCGCCCATCAACGCCACACCCTTGAACGAAATCGGCATGCCCGCACCCTTGCGATCCATCATCATCTCCTATAGCAACACAATTGCGAATCTGTTTTGCGCCCATTGGCACCTCCGTCGCGTACCCGGCTCAGATTCGCGACAAACCCCGATCGGCCCGAACTGACGTTTGCTATCAAGGTCAGAGAAGTTTCAGCAATGCTCGACAACATGGACGCACCCACAGTCGATGCGCGCGATAGGGACATCACAGCAACAACCGATAGTGCCTGATATCAAGAAATTTGCAGCTACTTTGAAGATCAACGCACGTTTTCAGCACCGGCCGACGACTATCTCGCCGATCGCCCGATCGCAGTGATCTTCAATTTGCTGCTGATACGGCAAACCCAAGCCTGGTGACAAATCGATCCGAGCATGCCGGGTTCATCCGCCAGGGCGACCCCACCCCTTGCAGCAAAGCAATGAATCGCGTTTGAAGGAAGACGGGAGACCAGCTGCCACAAAGGCGGGCAGCGGGAGTATCCCCCGCTGCCCGCCTCTTTCGCGCGTGTCTAGCTGCCGAGACTGCCGAGGCCCTCGAGCAGATCGGTGCCGACCTGGCCGAGCTGCTGCTGAGCATTGCTCGCCGAGGTGCCACCGTTGACCAGCACGTCGGTGCCCACCTGGCCGAGCTGCTGCTGCGCGTTACTGGCCGCCGTACCGCCGTTGATCTGCAGATTGCTGCCCACGGTGCCGAGCTGCTGCTGCACGTGTGCGGCTGCCGCACCGCTGTTCTGCTGCAGGTTGCTTCCGAATTGGCCGAGCTGCTGCTGCGCATTGCCGGCCGCGGTGCCGCCGTTGATCTGCAGATTGCTGCCGACGGTGCCGATGTTCTGGGTCAGGTTCGAGCCGAACTTGCCCAACCGCTGCAGCGGCGACTTGTTCGAGCTCTGGGTCGTGCTTTGCCCGGTGTCCGCGTGCGCGGCGCCGGCGGCCACCGTCGCGGCGCCCATGGCCAGCGCGATCCCACCCCCGGCGACGACAGTAGCAGCGATCATCCTGACGGACTTCTCTGTACGTCGGTACATGTTGATCTCCCTTTCAGCAAATTCCCCAACCAACGCGATGAAGCTATCACGTAGGTTGCCTGATGGAATAGACCCCAGCGCAGATTTTCCGAATTCGGCCATCCTGTCGAAGGAAGCGCGTTCGCTGACTCGCGCGAGACCGTAAGCGAAGACCGCACTAAAATCGCTCATTAGACACTATTTGATCAGCTCTTTTCCCAGCCTTGGGAGACGTCTTCCATGATTGCCAGAACGGAAGAACCCCTCGGTCGACCGTAAAAGATCACGATTTGCCATCGTCGTTCAATCAAGATCATGAGTGCGGTTTCAGCAAATCCTGAATTCAGGAGAGTGAACCGACGGAACCGCGCCGCCCACCCAGGCAGACAAAAGGGTCGGTAGCGCCTGCCCCACCGCTACCGACCCTGACCACTCGGTCCGGTCATGAGTTGCTGACAGCTACCCAGTGACCACGACCTTGACACCCACCCAGGGCACCCAGGTCATGTGACCGCGTTGGAAGGTCACCCGCGTCCCGCTGTGGGTCCACTTCTCCGACGAGGTGGCCAACCCCAGTTCGGGCACCCATTTCTTCGCGAATTCGGCACTGGCCCACTGCGCGCCGGTCTGCGGCGAGTACCAGACGCGGAAGGGCTGCCAGCCCCCGAAGTCCTGGTAGCCGTCCTTGAACGTCGTCTTGGGTAGCCCACCGTTACGCGCCCGCGCCAGCTCGATGACCGGCGTCGGAGACGCCGCAAAGGTGCCGGGCGCGGTCTCCCACAACATGCCCAGCGACCACTGCTGTGTCCACACCTTCGAGGTGTTGGCATATACGGGGCTGAGCACCTCGCCAAGAACGGGTGCAGCGGCGGCAGCCTGAGCGGCGAACCTTGCGTACACCTCCCGGACGCCCGGACGGGCCTGCAGCAACCGTTGGGCCGGCTTGGGCACCCAATCGGAGCGGTAGATACCGAACCGCTCGTCATCGTTGCGTCCGGAACTGTTCAGGTCTCTGGTCGTATAAAGCAGCAGGGGGCCGGCGTAGGGCAACTCCTGCCAGGTGCTGATCATGTCGGCGATGAAGTCGGCTTGCTTGGCCTCGCTGACCCGGTTGGTCGGCGCACCGTATTCGGTGACCCAGATCTTGCGGGCGCCGTCTCCGTTGTCCAGCATCACCTTGCGCATCCGGACCAATTGCTCCACCGGCGAATCGGGCTGCAACATCCCGCCGGAGAACTTCATGCTGTAGCTGTACGGGTGATAGGACAATGCGTCCATAAACGATTGGGCACCGTTGGCGTACATCCTTTTCAGAAATGTGACCGGATCAATTGTCATGGCGCCCCAGGTCTTTCCCGATCCCAGGACTCCGCCGAGAATTACCGCCGCCGGATCGGCCGCCTTGATACGCGGATAGGCGGCCTTCAACAGGGCGGTATATCCGGCCGGATCGGGCCACGGGGTATAGCCGGTGAAACCATTGGGTTCGTTCCAGATCTCGTACGCCGCAATTTTGCCTCGGTACCGCTCAGCGACCTTCGCGGTGAACTTCCCATAGGCCTCCGGGGAGGCCGGCTTTCCGTGTGGTGGCATCGAACCGATCGCCATCGCCCACCACGGGCTCGACGTGATGCAGGCGATCACCGAGATACCCGCGGCGGCGGCCGCGGACACCACTCGATCTGCACGGGCCCAGTCGTAGCGACCCTTGATGGCTTCGACGCCGGCCCACGGAATCCCGATCCGGACCAGGCGCACCCCGTCGGCGACCCATTTCTGGACCGTCTGCGTCACCTGGGGTTCGTCATAGAAGTAGACCTGCGAATCAGCGAATCCGATGGTGGTAGCCGGGAAGCTCAACGGATTGAGCGCCTCGGCGATGACCTGCCGCGGCCGATGGGAGGTGGGTGTGGCGATAAGAGCGATGACGCACAGCGCCGAAACAATGGCACCGAGGGCGGTCCGCCACAATTTACGGCGCGGATATATCGTTCTCCGACGCACCGTTATCCCGAACATCCCGCGGCCTTTCCCATTTTGAATACTTTCTAACGGAACGGCCCCCGGAACGACCGCAGCCATATCGGCGTGTCGAAAAAGGTCACCGATACGTCGGGCATGCTGGGGACATGCGGATCGGAGTGGTATTCCCACAGACAGAGTTGGGTGGCGACGCGGGTGCGGTGCGCGCCTACGGGCAGCGCGTCGAGGAACTGCGATTCACCCACATCCTCGCCTACGACCACGTCGTCGGCGCCGACCCGGCCGTGCACACCGGCTGGGCGGGACCGTACGACGTCACCACCACCTTTCACGAACCGCTGGTGATGTTCGGCTATCTGGCCGCGGTGACCCGGACCGTCGAGTTGGTGACCGGCGTGATCATCGTGGCGCAGCGCCAGACCGCTCTGGTGGCAAAGCAGGCCGCCGAGGTGGACCTGCTGAGCGGCGGCCGGCTCCGGCTCGGTATCGGAATCGGCTGGAACGCCGTCGAATACGAGGCGCTCGGCGAGGATTTCGGCACCCGCGGCAAGCGGTCGGCCGAACAGGTGCAGGTGCTGCGGCGGCTGTGGACCGAGCCCTCGGTGACCTACACCGGTGCTCACCACCGGATCACCGGCGCCGGCCTGGCGCCGCTACCGATCCAGCGGCCCATCCCGATCTGGATCGGGTCGGCATCCGACGCCGGATACCGGCGGGCCGGCCGGCTGGCCGACGGCTGGTTCCCCATGATGGGCCCCGGCCAGAAACTCGACCACGCCCGCGGAGTCGTCGACGAGGCCGCCGCCGCGGCCGGCCGGAACCCGGCCGCGATCGGTATGGAGGGTCGCGCGTCCTGGCACGGTGACGACGATGCGACGCTGGCCGAGATCGCCTCCTGGACGCAGGTCGGCGCATCGCATCTGGCGATCAACACCATGGGGGCCGGGTTGGCGACGGTCGACGACCACCTCGAGGTGCTGGGCCGGTTGGCCTCCGCGATCTGAGGCCCGAGGGCATGCGCCCGTACCCTGAAGGGGATATGCGACCCACACCCGATGCCGGTCCGGGCACGCCGAACCGGGTGGCCGCCCTCACCGGACTACGGGCGCTGGCGGCCCTGCTCATCGTCGCCACCCACGCGGCTTATGGCACCGGTCAGCTGGCAGGCGGCTATTTCGGATCGCTGTATGCACGCCTGGAGGTCGGTGTGCCGGTGTTCTTTGCGCTCTCCGGTTACCTGCTGTTCCGGCCGTGGCTGACGGCGGTCCGCGACGGCACCGCGGCACCATCGGTGCGGCGTTATGCCCGGCACCGGGTGCGACGCATCATGCCCGCTTATGTCGTGGTGGTGTTGGCCGCCTACCTGGTGTACGAGTTCCGCCATGCCGGACCGAATCCCGGTCATACCTGGACAGGTCTGGTGCAGCACCTGACGCTGACTCAGATCTATCCCCGACTGGCCGTCATGCATCAGGGCCTGACCCAGATGTGGAGCCTGGCGGTCGAGGTCGCGTTTTATGCGGCCCTGCCGATCCTGGCCGGCCTGCTGCTGAACGTGTTGTGTCGAAGGAGTTGGCAGCCGCGGCTGGTACTGGCCGGGCTGGCCGCCCTCGGTGCGGTCACACCGATCTGGCTGTGGGTGCAGCACGCCACGGACGTGCTGCCCACCTCGGCCAACATCTGGCTGCCCGCCCACCTGATCCACTTCGTGGGCGGCATGGCGCTTGCGGTGCTGCAGGTCGGCGCGGTGCGCTGCCGAGGCGACGTCCCGCTGGTGATCGCGGTGATCGCACTGCTGGTGGTGGCGCTCCCGATCGCCGGAGCGGTGACGGCGGCACCGGTACAGCCGTGGCAAGCCGTGCTGAAATCCACCCTGTACGCAGTGGTCGCGGTGGGCCTGCTGGCCCCATTGGTGCTCGATCCCGGAGGTGGATTCGCCCGCCTACTGGGCAGCCGGCCGGTGGTGTGGCTGGGCGAGATCTCCTATGAGGTCTTTCTGGTGCACGTGATCCTGATGGAAGTGGCGATGGCCTCGGTGCTGCGCTGGCCGGTGTTCACCGGGTCGATGCCGGGCCTGTTCCTCACCACGCTGGCGCTGTCGGTTCCGGCAGCGTGGTTACTGCACCGCTGGACCCGGGTCCGCGGTGAACCCGTCGGCGCCCAACAGCGTCAACCCGTCTGAGCGTCGGTCCTACTGCGCTGCTGCCACGGCCAGCGCCCGGTGATCTCCAGCTCCAGCGACCAGCTCAGAAACGTGCGGATCAACACGATGCCGGCGAGCACCGCGACGCTCTCCCAGGTCGGGGTGACCGCCACGGTCCGGATTATGTCGGCGGCCACCAGCAGTTCCAGCCCCAGCAGGATCGAGCGTCCCAGTCGTTCCCGGAAGAACCGGTACGCGTCGCCGGTCTTGCCGAGGATCCGACGCGCCGTCGCGGCGGCCGCCAGCAGCGCGCCGATGGCGATCACCGCAACACCGATACCGTCGATGACCTCGCCCACGGTCTCGATGACCTCGTAGAAGCTCATGGCGCAACGGTATTACGGCTCAGCCGCACTGGTGTGTTGCCGCGCAGCAGGTTTGACCCCGCCATGCCTCGCGTCCCTCCTTGACCGCGACGGCCGCGATCACCAGAGCGGCCACGGGGTCGGCCCAGGACAACCCGAAGGCGCTGTTGAGCAACAGCCCGGCCAGCAGGACCGCGGACAGATAGGTGCACAACAGGGTCTGTTTGGAATCCGCCACGGCCGAGCGTGATCCCAGCTCCCGACCGGCCCGACGCTGAGCCCAGGACAGCACCGGCATGATCAACAGGCTCGCCGCCGCAAGCCCGATTCCGATCGGACTGTGCCGGGCCTGCTCGGCGCCGGTCAGCGCCCGCACCGCGTCCACCGTCACGAACAGTGCCAGCCCGAAGAAAGAGAACGCGATGATCCGCAACGCCACCTTCTCTCGCTCTTGCGGCCTCCGGCCGGCGAACTGCCAGGCCACCGCGGCAGCCGAGGCCACCTCCACGGTGGAGTCCAGGCCGAACCCGATCAGCGCGGTCGACGACACCCGGGCGCCCTCGGTCAGCGCCACGATCGCCTCGATCACGTTGTAGGTGATGGTGATCGCGACGAACCACCGGATGCGACGGGCCAGGGTCGCCTGCCGCGCCGCTGTCGTTCCGACGGTCATCAGCAGCACGCGCAATCGGTGCAACAACTCGGGTCGACGGCCAGCACCAGACCCATCAGATCGCCCAGCGCGCGGGCGATCCGGTCATCGGCCAACTCGTAGCGGGTCCGCCTCCCCTCGGGCACCGCGGTGACCAGGCCGCAGCCACGCAGACAGGACAGGTGGTTGGACAGGATCTGCCGCGACACCCCCAGTTGCTCAGCCAGTTCAGACGGATAGCCCGGTGCCCGGTTGAGGTTCAGCAGGATCTGGGCTCGCGTCACATCGGAAAGCGCATGACCGAAGCGCGACAGCGCATCGGTATGGGACAGGGTTTCCATGACGCAGATAGTACATCAATTTATGTACTATCAGGAGGTCGCCATCCGTCAGCCTGCGGCTCACCGCGCTCGCCTGACAGGGGTACGTGCAGCGCATCAGCATCGGCACAATGCGTGAGCGCTGGCCGTTGACCGGCCGGGACGAGGAGTTCGGCGTCATCGCCGGATCCCCTGGCCGGCCACGGTTACCGTGGCGTCGCACTGGCCGGAAAGGCGGTGTCGGCAAGACCCGGACTGCGCGGTACGAATCTGGCGGCTGACCCAGGGCAACGTGATGTTTCTGCGCGAGACCGTCGAGCACGAACGGGCGGCCGACCGGTTGATCGCCTGCGGAGATCGTGGAACAACAGATCGGGAGTGTTCCCGCCGACGGCGATGTGGTTTTTCGTCGGTCACCCGATGTATGCCGAAGTGCGACTCGACCATTGTGGTCCGACACGGCTGCGCAGGCTGCGCGGACAGCTCGCCGCTGTCATGAATGATGGTTCCGGTAAGGCATATTCGGTGCGACGCGGACTGCTGCGGCTGGAGTCCGACCTGCCTGCCGACCCCGCGGTTCTGTCGGCGTACCGGCTCAGGTGCACCGGCCTACAACCTGTTCATGCAGCGCAAGGGCTCCGCCGCCCTGGCACTGGCCGGCACGGCGGCGCTGGCCGCCGGCGACCTGACCGCCGCGCTGCACCTGCTCCCCGACGTCCACACCGACACCGACACCGACACCGACTTCGTGCTGGCCAACAGCTTTCACCGCTTTCAGCTGCTGCGCGCACAGGCGCTGGCGCGGACCGGACAGATCGATGCGGCCGAGGCGGCGCTGCAGAGCGCCCACGCCCACCGGCACCCGTCCTATGTCTATGTCCAATCGAGTGCCGATATCGCCGCCGCCTGGCTGGCCGCCGCCCGGTTGCGGCTCGGCGAGGCCCGCCAACAGGCCTGGCGGGCAGCGCAGTTCGCCGCCGCACACGGTCAGTGGGCTCGTGAGCTGCTCTACCTGCAAACCGCCGTGCAGTTCGACGACACCTCGGCGAGACCGCGGCTTACCGAACTCGCGCGTCTGGTGCGGGGCCCACGGGCCTCGCTTGCCGCGTAGTACGCCGACGCGGTCGCCCGTGACGATGCCGAGCAGCTGGAACAGATTTCGGCGCAGATGGAATCGATTGGCGGCGGCCGATGCCGCCGGGCAGGCCGCGGCCTCCTATCGGCGGGGCGGTCAGCCCGGCGATCGCGGCGGCCCGGTTCACCCCGCCGTTCACCCAGCGGGAACGCGAGATCGCGCTGCTGGTGGCGCAGGGTCTGACCAACCGCGAGATCGCCGAGAATGTCTCGCTTTCGGTGCGCACCATCGAGGGACACATCTACCGGGCCAGCTGCAAGGCCGGGTAACCGTCACCTCCAGTCGCGGAACGCGCCGAGCAACCGGTCCCGGAAGGCCGGATCGAGTTGACCGGCGTCCACCTTGCCGAGCGCACCGACGGTGGCCTGCAGCTGCTGCAGGTAGTTGTCGCAACCGTCGCACTCGGTGAGGTGGATGTCGAACCGCGCGCGGGTCTCCAGATCCAGCGCACCGTCCAGATAGGCGGTGACCAGTTCGACGAGCTCGTTGCAGTTCATCGGCTCGCTGTCCGTCATGCCGGCTCCTTCAGGTAGTCCTCGAGTGCTTGGCGCACCGCGGCCCGCCCGCGGTGCAGCAGTACACGTTGGTTGGCGACGGTGATCTGCAGCAGCTCACACACCTCGGCGGCATCCATCCCCAACACGTCGCGCATCGTGACGACCTCACGCTGGCGGGCCGGTAGCTTGTCGAGCTCGCGGCGGGTCACGGCGAGCAACTCGTCACCCAGCAGCGAGCCCTCCGGCGTATCCGGGAACGGGGTGGGCGCCTGGTGTTCCTTCCAGTGCCCGGCCCATTCGTCGGACGCATCGCGGAACCGGGCCGGGTCCACGGTGCCCTCGGTGAAGGCCAGCACCGCCACCTCGGTATCGCGCCGTTCGCGTAGACCGCGGGTCTTGGCAATGTTCACCAGCACGGTGAAAAGCCATGTCCGCAACGATGATCGGCCCTCGAACCGGTCGAGACCTTTGAGCAACGCAACCCAGGTCTCCTGGACCACCTCCTCGGCGATCTGATGATTCGGCACATAACCACCGGCCACCCGCAGCATCGACGCGGTGTGCCGTTCGACGAGCGCGGCGAAGGCCGCCTCGTCACCGCCCCGCAGGGCGGCGACCAGGGCGGCCTCATCCGGTGCCGTGGTGGTCATGGCGACACCATCGTAGGACTCAATGCAGATCCGCGAGATCACGGCGAACGCGCACCGCGGCCAGTGCATCGGCCAAGGTCCACAGCGAGATCCCGATCAGTGCAACGTCTTTGATGAGAAACTGGCCGGTCATCGACAGCACCGGGAACCCGCCCGCCGAGGCCTCGCCGACCCCGGGTGTGGTGAACAGGAAGCTGATGGTCGCTGCGAACAGCCCGATCGCCACAACGCTGCCGACCGCCGCGACCCGCGGCAACCATGGCTTGACCGCCAGCATCGCGGCCGTCGCGAGCTCCAACACACCCAGCAGGGCGGAGAACGTGGTCACCGAGAAGATGCCGTAGATCCAGCTCATGAACGGTGAGTTGGCCACCAACGGCTCGATACCGTGCGCCTCGTAGGCGGTGAATTTCAGTGCACCGATCCAGGCCAGCACGACCACCAGACCGTACCGGGCGGCGTACCCGCCGACGGTGGCCAGCGTGGTCCGGGTGTGGACGAAACGGGTTTCCTGCGTGACGGTCATTGCCGACTCCCTCTGCATTTTCCGATAACGGATACGCACAGGGAGTGTGGTGTCGGCGGTCGAGCGTTACACCGCGAACTCCAGCACGCTCATCCCGGCTCCGATCACGGTGCGCTCGAGCAACCGCAGACCGGCCGTGTTCGCCAGCGCGGCATAGTCGGCCGGTGATCGCTCACCGCCGCCGAACACGACGTTCATCAGCAGATCGAAGGCCGCTTCATCGGCTCCGGGCAGCTCGTCGTGGACCCGCTCGACGATGAGGATCCGGCCCACGCCGACGGCTTCGGCCAGGCGACGCAGAATCAGCGCCGACTCGGCATCCGGCCAGTCATGCAGGATCTGGGTGAGCAGGTAGACCTGCCCGGCGGGCAGCGGTTCGAAGAAACTCTGCTCGACGCAGCCGGCCCGGTCACCAAACCCGCTGTCGCCCAGAAATTCTCGCGCCCGGGCGGCGGTCGACGGCAGTTCCACTACGGTGCCGGTGGCCCGCGGACACGCCGTCAGCACGTCGGCCAGCACCCGGCCCACGCCGCCACCGACGTCGACGATGTGGCCGTCGAACTCGGCGCCGATCAGCGCAGCCAGATCCCCGGACCACTGGCCGGCCCACTGCGACAGCCCGGTGTCGAAGGTCTCCCCCAATGTCGGGTTCTGCGCCACGGTGTCCCAGTAGCTGCGGCCGACCACCTGTGGATAACCGGCCTCACCGGTGCGGACCGTGTGCAGCAGGCCCGGCCAAGCCGCGTCGAGTTGGGCATGACCGCTGTCGGCGGCGAGCGCACCACGCACGTGCGGGCTGGTGAGGATCGCACCGGCCGCGGTCAGTGACCACGATCGGTCGGCGCTCGAATGGTCCAGGTAGCCTTCCGCGGCCAGCCGGGCCAGCACCTTGCCCAGTGCCCACGGTTGGGTACCGGTCAGGTCGGCCAGCGCCACGGTGGTCCGCGGCGCGCTCGACAGATGTTCGGCCACCTTCAACGTGACGGCTGCCCGCACCGCGTAGGGGAAGGACAGGTCGCAACGACGCCGAAGCTCACCCATGGTCTCGGGATCAAAATCGGTGATGCTCATCGTCTCGAGGCAATCACAGATCCGGCGTCGTGTGCGCCCTACCCTGAGCCGGCGGCGATCGGCCGTATCCAAGTAGTCCACTACTCATGCCGTTGCCCTGGCGTGCGCGCACAATCCGACCGACGGGTTGCTGAAGGTCGCGTCGGACATCGGCAACGCCCCGGGGGCCGGATTCCGTAACATGGTGACGAATATCGTTGCCAGGCAGAGTGAACCGGCGGAGCAACGGCTCGCACCGGCAACGTCACCTTTGCCACAGGGCGAGCCGGCGGCCGAGCTCCTGTCGGCGCCGGCGTCGCCCACGCCGAAGAGGACCGGGCTCGGATCAGACGGCGACCTCGCGGACGCACCGGGTACGACACACCGCAGGATGCTGACGTTGGCACCCGGCCACAATCTGCCGAAAGACACCACCGAGGACTCCGACCCTGACGACTCGGACGGCAACGATCTGCAGGACGGCCCCGCAGCCGAACGAGAACGACACCGATACCGATGGCGACACCGCCGATACCGACCGGCCCGACCCAGGCAGCACCGAGTCCGCTGCTGCGTGACGCCGGGTGACCGTCAGCCGGCGATGCGCACGAGCTTCTTGTTGACGAACTCGTCGATGCCGAAGCGTCCGAGCTCGCGGCCGAAGCCGGAACGCTTGACGCCGCCGAACGGCAATTCGACACCCTCGGCGCCGACCGCGTTCACGAACACCATGCCGGCGTCGATCTTGTCGGCGACCCGCTTGGCCTGGTCGGCATCGGTGGTGAAGACATACGAGCCGAGACCGAACGGGGTGTCGTTGGCCAGGTCGACCGCGGCGTCCTCGTCGGCCACCTTGTAGACGGTGGCCACCGGGCCGAACAGTTCCTCCTTGGATGACGGTGCATCCGGTGAGACACCGGTGAGCACTCCGGGCGGGAAGAACGCGCCGTTGCGCTGGCCCTCGGTGGTCAGCGTGGCTCCGTCGGCGACGACGCGCTTGACCTGCTCGTCGAGGCGTTCGGCGGCGGCCACCGAGGACAGCGGGGCCAGCCCGTCGGCCTTGGCCAGCACCTTGCCGGTGAACTTGTCGACGAACTCGTCGTAGAGGCTCTCCACCACGATGATCCGCTTGGCGGCGTTGCAGGCCTGCCCGGTGTTCTCGAAACGGCCGTCCACGGCCGCCTCCACGGTGGCGTCCAGGTCGGCCGAGGACAGCACGATGAACGGATCGGACCCGCCGAGCTCGAGCACCACCTTCTTCAGGTTGCGTCCGGCGATCTCGGCGACCGCGGCACCGGCACGCTCGGAACCGGTCAGCGATACGCCCTGCACACGCGGGTCGGCGATGGCCTCGGCGATCTGCTCGTTGGTGGCGTACACGTTGACGTAGGCACCCGCGGGGTAGCCGGCGTCGAGGAAGATCTGCTGCAGCGCCGCCGACGATTCGGGGCACTGCGGGGCATGCTTGAGCACAATGGTGTTGCCCAGCACCAGGTTCGGGCCGGCAAAGCGGGCGACCTGGTAGTACGGGTAGTTCCACGGCATGATGCCCAGCAGCACACCCACCGCGGACCGGCGGATCTCGGCGCTGCCCTCACCGTCGAGCAGTTCGATCGGCTCGTCGGCCAGGAACTTCTCGGCGTTGTCGGCGTAGAACTCGTAGATCGCGGCGCTGAACTCGACCTCGCCGACCGACTGGTCCAGCGGTTTGCCCATCTCACGCTGGATGATCTTGGCCAGTTCGTCCTTGCGCTCGGTGTGCAGTTCGGCGACCTTACGGATCAGTGCCGCGCGGTCGGCCACGGTCGTGGTCTTCGACCACTCCTTGAACGCCTTCGACGCCGCCGAGATCGCCTCCTCGATCTGCACATCGGTCGCGGTCGGGTACTCGCGCACCACCTCGCCGGTTGCCGGATCAACGACTGCATAGAGACTCATCTGTCGCACCTTTCCTCGATGTTGTTCGGTTACAGCATGTCTCGGCGGCTCATGAACGGGCAATGACTTCGGCGATGAAGTCGTGGCAGGTTCGGCGCATGAGCTCCAGGGACATGCTCGGCGAACCGAGCACGACCTGGACGGCCAGCCCGTCGAGCATGCCGATCAGCATGTTCGCCTGGGCCGCCGCGTCACCGGGCCGGGCCAGCCCTTCGTCCTGGGCCTGCTGGATCACCCCGGCCACCACATCGCGCCATTGGCCGTAGAGGCGGTCGTTGATCTCCTGCAGCACCGGATCCCGGCTGCCCTCGGCCCACAGCGCCAGCCAAACCTTCCAGGCCCGGACCGACAGTTCGTCATTGGGCAGGTAGGACTCGACCAGGTCGTGCAGCACCGCGAGGTGGTCCTTGTCCGAGGCCAGCAGCTCCTGGCGCCGGGCCAGCGAGTCGGCCAGGTTGAACTCGAAGGCAGCGGCGATCACTTCGCGTTTGGTCTCGAAGTAATAGTGCACCGTCCCCGAGCTCACACCGGCTTCACGCGCGACATCGGACAACCGCAGGGCCGGGATGCCCGCCGAGGCGATCACCGCGCACGCTGCCGCCAAGATCTGTGGCCGGCGCTCGGCTTCCACACTCGGGCGTGGCATTCGGTCCTCCGGTCCGCAGATCTGGGCAGTCGCTCCGATGGTACAAGTCGAATAACTGGCCGTCCGGTCAATAGGGTTGGGATCAGTCGAGGTTTCGGGAGATCACCAGCCGCATGATGTCGGAGGTACCCTCCTCGATCTCCTCCAGCTTGACATCGCGCATCCACTGCTCGACCGGGTACTCGCGCGAGTAACCCCAACCGCCCAGGGTCTGCACCGCCGCATGCGTCACGAACATCGCGGTCTCCGAGGCGGTCAGTTTGGCCATCGCGGCGATCCCGCGGGCCGGCGCACCGCTGTCGATGACGCGCGCCGCGTGCAGGGTGAGCAGCCGAGCGGACTCGATCCGGGTGGCCATATCCGCCAGCCGGAAGGCGACCGCCTGATGTTCGATGATGGGCACCCCGAACTGCTTGCGGGTCTTCGCATACTCCAAGGCGTACTCGTAGGCCGCGCGGGCCGCGCCGACCGCGGCGGCACCGAGCACCACCCGGGAGATGTCGAAGGTGCCCATCAGGCCGTAGAAGCCCTGCCCCTCCTCACCGAGCCGGTCCTCCTCGCCGACGAACACATCGTCGAGGAAGATCTCGCGGCACACGATCGCGCGCTGGCCCATCTTCTTCATCGGCTCGCCGAACGTGAGCCCCTCGGCATCCTTGGTGACCAGGAAGGCCGAGATGCCCGCCGACCGTTGGGTGGGATCGGTCTTGGCGAAGATCACGTACTGCTCGGCGGCACCGGCATTGGAGATCCAGGCCTTCTGCCCGCTGATCCGGTAGCCGCCCGGCACCCGGCGGGCGGTGGTGGCGATGGAGGCGGCGTCCGAGCCGGATTCGGGTTCGGTGGTTGCCAGCGCCGTCATGACCGCCTGGGGTCCGGTCAGCGGGGTGAGCCAGCGCTTCTTCTGCTCCTCGGTACCCAGCACCATGATCGGGTCGGAGAAGAAACCGTTGGAACACACCAGGTTTCCGATGCCCGGGTCGCCGAAGCACAGTTCCTCCTGCACCAGGCACTGAGTGAACACATCTGTGAAACCGCCGCCGCCGTACTCCTCGGGGATCATGAAATCGGTGATCCCGACCTGCGCGGCCTTGGCGAAGATGTCGACGGGAGTGACGGTGTCGGCCTCGTCGACCTCGCGGCCGCGGGGCCGGATCTCCTTGGCGGCGAAATCGCGGCACAGTTCGACGATCTGGCGCTGCTCGTCGGTGAGCGGCCAGGCCGGGATGTTGGTGGTCACGGCGACCATGTGATGACTCCTTCGGATCAGTGGGATGAATCGGTGTAGATGGATTTGCCGAGCCACTGCCCGCCGTCGGCGACGAGCACCTCCCCGGTGATGTAGCCGGCCCGGTCGCTGAGCAGGAAAGCCGCCGACTCGGCGATCTCGGCAGGTTCGGCGAACCGGTTGGCGGGCACGCCGGCCAGCACCTCCCCGCGGGCCTGCTCGGTACCCCACAGCGCGGCACCGGCGCCGGCGGTTTCGGTGGGGCCTGGGGCCAGGCAGTTGACCCGCACGCCGCGCGCACCCCACTCGACGGCCAGCGTGCGCGTCATCGCGACCACCCCGCCCTTGGCCGCGGCGCTGTGCACGGTGCCGGGGTGCCCGTGCCAGGCGTAACTGGCGATGATGTTGAGCACCGTGCCGCCGCCGGCGGCCAGCATGTGCCGGGCCGCGGCGTGGGTGCAGTAGAACGTGCCGTTGAGCACGATGTCGGTGACGGCCTTCCAGCCACCGGGTGACAGGTCCTCCGAGGGCACGACGAAGTTGCCTGCGGCATTGTTGACCAGGGCGTCGAGCCGGCCGTGCCGGGCAACCACGGCGTCGACGGCATCCGCGACCGCCGCGTGGTCGCGGACATCGCAGACCACCGGTTCGGCGCGCCCGCCGGCGTGGGTGATCAGCTGCACCGTCTCGTCGAGCGCTTCCCGGCGCCTGCCCAGCACGGCGACGGTGCCGCCGGCCCGCGCCCAGCGTTGCGCGATCGCCCGGCCGATGCCGGAGCCGCCACCGGTGACCAGGGCGACCCGGTCGGCGAACTCGGTGGTGGTGTCCAGGGTGGACGGGATTGTCATGGTTGATCACCTTCCGGATCGGTTGTCGTGCATCGGGATACCACCAGAGCATCGACGGCCAGCGCACCCGATGCGGTGGCGCGCACGGGGTTGAGTTCGATGTCGGCGATATCGGACCGGGCCGCGATCAAGCGGGAGACCGCGACCACCGCGTCGACCAGGGCCGCCATGTCCACCGGGGCCCGACCCCGCCAACCTCGTAGCAGCGGAGCCATCCGCAGCGTGTCGAGCATCGCGGCGGCGGTGCTGGCCGACACCGGTGCGCATTCCATCCGGATATCGCGCAGCATCTCGGTTTCGGTGCCGCCGGCGCCGACGACGACCATCGGCCCCAGTTGCGGGTCACGACGGGCGGCGATCAGCACCTCGACGACGTCGGGTCGGCGGTCCTGTTCCTCCAGCACGTACTCCCCCGGGCCGAGCCGGGTCCACATATCCGCGAAGGCAGCCTCGACATCGGCGCGGTCCCGCAGGTTCACCCGCACACCGCCGACCTCGCTCTTGTGTTCCAGCCATCCGGCTTTCAGCACCACCGGCATGGTGAGTTCTGCTATCGCAGTGGATAGTTCGGCACCGTCACGCACCACGGTGCCATGCGGGAACGCCACCCCGGCCTCGGCCAGCAGTGCCCGGGCCGACCAGTATCCGGGCCCGACCGCGGACCCGGTGGCAACCGGGTCCGACACGGCGTCCCGCTGCACGGGAGTGGCGGCGGCCAGCCCGGCCAGGACCCGTGTGGCCGCCTCGATGTGACCGTAGGTCGGCACACCGGCCTCCCAGAGCGCCTGGGCGGCCTCGGATTCCGGTGCCATGGTGTGAACGACGACGGGTATGGCCGCGCGGTGTGCGAATGCACCGATGCGCCGGGCCACCGCGGTCTCCGCGGCGGTCAGCTCAGCGACATCCTGGCCGTAACAACCGAAGTATCCGGTCAGCAGCACGGCATCCACATCGCCTGCGGTGCTGACCTGTTCGATGATCGCGGCGTAGTTGGCGAGGTCCTGCTCACCGGCACCGGCGAGGTCGACCGGGTTCGCCGACGCAGCGCCGGCCGGCAGTTCCTCAGCGAGCCGCTGGGACAGCTCGGCGCCGAACTGCGGCACCGCCAGGCCCGCGGCGGCGGCGACATCGGCGGCGATACCGCTCTGCCCGCCACTGTCCCCGACGACGCCGACTCGCCGCCCACGCAGGCCGGGTACGACGAGGAAACCCCTTGCCACTTCGATGAGTTCGGCGGGGGTACCGACCCGCACCACTCCGGCGGCCCGGCACGCGGCGTCGACCACATCCAGGGACGAGGTCAGCGATCCGGTGTGGGTGCGGGCCAACCTCGAGCTGGCAGAGCTGGCGCCGACGGTGAGCAGGATGGTCGGCTTGCCCACGGCACGCAGTGCGGCCAGAGTGTCGAACAGTGCCTCACCGTCGGTGAAACTCTCCAGATAGAGCGCGATGACCCGGGTGTCGTCGTGGCCGGCCAGATCGGCGAGCACCTCGGCTGCGGTGACATCGGATTGGTTACCGATCGAGACGAATCGTGAGGTCCCGAGCCCGAACCGGCGGCCGAGGGCGATCAGCTCCGAACCGAGTTGGCCGCTCTGCGAGACGATGGCCAGCGGGCCCGGAGTGGGCACACCCCACATCAGCCGCAGGTCGTTGGTGGCGTCGTAGATGCCCAGGCTGTTGGTGCCGATCAGCCGGGCGCCGGCCGCGGTGATCCGGGCTGCCAGCGCCGTGTCGTCGGCCATGCCTGCGGTGATGCCGAGGAATCCGCGGGTGCCACGCGCCAGCGCGGTGTCCACGACATCGTCCACGTGGGTGGCGGGTACACACAGCGCCACCAGTTCGGGTGTGTCGGGTAGCTCGGAAATGCTTGCCGCACAGGGCTGGCCCAGCACGGTGGTGGTGCGGGCGTTGACCAGGTGCACTGCGCGCCGGTGGGCGCCGGTGAGCGCACCGGAGGCCAGCCAGTAGCCCCACTTGGCACGGTCCGCGGAGGCGCCGACGACAGCGACGGAGGACGGATCGCTGAACACACGCAGATCCGTTGTGGGCGCGGTGATCACGACTGCAGCTCGTTGACGATCTCGGCGGCGGCGCGCTGTCCCGAGTTGATGGCGCCTTCGATATAGCCGTTCCACACCTCGGAGGTCTCCGACCCGGCCCAGTGGATCGGCCCGCAGGCGGTGCGCCAACCGGTCTCACCGTGTTCGGTCCAGACCCCGGGCGCCGGATTGGCGGCATAACCGCCGCGGGCCCAGGCATCCTGCGGCCAGTTCTTCTCGGTGTAGCGCGCCGGTGTGGCCGCGGCAGCCCCGAACAGTTCGGTGAGGGTGGTCAGCACGTCGGCGCGGCGGTCGTCGGCGGACAGTCTCGACCAGCGCTGCTGGCGTTCGGCGTAGACGAACGACACCAGCACGCCGACATGTCCATCTTCCGGCGAATTGTCGAAAACGACACCCACCGAGTGGTTTCCGTAAACGGTCGCTTCCCCAGAATGGCCGGCGTCGCGCCAGAACGGCCGGTCGTAGACGGTGTGGATCTTGGCGACATCACCCATCGGATTACGTTCCATCCACCGGCTGCGGGCCTGCGGCAGTGGTGGGGTGAAGTCGATCCGCACGGCGGCGCCGGGTGCGGCGGCGACGATGACGCGCTGCGCCCGCACCTGACCACGGGTGGTGTCGAGCAGCACGGTCCCGTCGTCGAGGGTGTGTACGTGCCCGACCGCGGCGCGCAGTTGTACGGCCGCCCCGAGATGTTCGGCGATGGCCAGGGCGACGGACTGTGCCCCGGCGCGGAAGCGGCGTTCCTGGGCGCAGCCCTCGGTCTCCATCAGCTGGTCGAAGCCTCCGGCGGCGGCGATGTAGAACAGGAAGTGGAACAGCGAGATATCGCGGGGCTCGACGGTCCACACGCCCTGCACGGCCAGCGCCAGCCGGGTGCGGGCGTCCGCGGACGGCACGGCCTGTTCCAGGTAGGACTGCACGGTCAGGCTGTCCCACTGCGAGATCGTCGGTGTCGCAGTGGGATTCTGCAGATCGATGGTGGCGGCCAGAGCATCGATGGCCTCGGTCGCCGCGATGTACTCGGCAACCCCGGGCGCGTCCTCGGGCCCGGCGCCGCGGAACGGCCGGCTCAGCCCGTCGGTCCACAGTTCCAGGTGCGTACCGGCGTTGTAGGTCGGGAAGGTGGTGCAGCCGAATCGCTCGGCGGCGGCCAGCAGCCGGACCTGGGTCGGGCCCACCCACTGCCCACCGTGGTCGATCACCAGTCCACCGTCGCGCTCGGTGAGCGTTCGTCCGCCGACCCGGTCGGCGCCTTCGAGCACCAGCACGTCGATACCGGCATCGTGCAGGTCCAGGGCGGCCGACAGACCGGCGTAGCCGGCGCCGATGACGGCCACGGTCGCCGCAGTGGGCAGCGGCCCGGCGGTCGGACGAAGGGGGGAACTGTGGGTCATGACGGCGAGCCTAATTATTAACTGGCTCACCAGTCAAGTATTTTTGTGACTCGCACCGGACGGTTGACAAGACGTGGCGCCCGCCACACACTCTTTCTAAACTGGCCCGCCAATCAGAAATGAGTCGTTGTGCACACCACCCCGTCGGATCAGCAGCTCGAGGAGCGGCTGAACCTCATCGACACCAGCGACAGTTCTGATACGACTGTCGCTGACCTGCCGTTTCGCGATTTCCTGTTGGCGGTCCTGACCCTGGTCACGATGATCGCCCTGCTGACCTGGTGGGCGTACTGATGACCGATACCGTGCGCCGCGGTCTGCCTGCAACCAACACCGTCGACCAGCCGGACCCGACCCTGACCGATCTTCCGCTGCTCCCCCGCGAGCGGATCTGGGGCTTCTGGCAGCACTCGTCGGTCAATGTCGGCCTCGCGATCGCCACCTGGGCCTTTCTGCAGGGTGCCGCCGTGGCCTACTACGTCGGGCTGGCCCAGGCCATCGCCACCATTGTCATCGGCTATGGCCTGAGCGTGTTGGCGGTGGCGTTGGCACCGTGCATGCCCTCGGTGAAATACGGCATCGAACAGTTCGTCGGTTTACGCAGCACCTTCGGCGAGATCGGCGCCCGGGTGGTCATGGTCACCGTGTCCACGGTGCTCGCGGCGGCCTGGTCGGCGGTGCTGGCGATCATGTTCGGCCACGGCATCGTCATCGTCGCCAACCAGCTCTTCGGGATAGAACTGTCCCAGACCGGGGCGGCGGCCAGCCTGCTGGCCCTGGTGGCGATCGCGGTCTCGGCACTCATCCTGGTTCGCGGCCCGGTCTCGGTCGAAACCGTCTGCCGCATCCTGGCTCCCATGCTGATGGCCGTCCTGGTCGGCATCATCATCATCGTCTGCACCGACAACACCTGGTCCGAGCTGATGGCCCTGGCCCCGCTGGGCGGTGTGAGCGAGGACAATCACCTGAGCTTCATGCTGGCTGTCGAACTCAGCATCGCCGGCGGTTTCGCGTGGTGGCCGAATCTGGGCAACCTGGCCCGGCTGACCCGCAGTTCGCGGGCGGCGTTCTGGCCCAACTGGGTCGGCGTCTTCGGCGCCTCGGTGGTGGCCGCGGTGGTCGGCGCGATTGCCGCGCTGTCGCTGCAGGTCGAGGAACCCACACAGTGGTTCATCCCGTTGGCCGGAGTGGTCATCGGACTGGTGGCACTGGTGATCGTCTGCTTCGCCAACATCACCGCGATCCTGTCCCAGGGGTACGCGTCGATGGTGGCCCTGAAGGGTGGCGGCGGCCGACTGTTCCGCGCTGCGGCGTGGCCGTGGCTGGTGGCCGCCATCTTGGGCCCCGCCGCAGTGTTGGTCTTCTTCCCGGCCGCGGTGTACGACAACTACGGCCGCTTCCTGTCCTGGGGCGCAATCGTTCTGGCGCCGTTGTGTGCTGTGCAGATCGTGGACTACTTCATCTTGCGTCATCGCCAACTCAGCGTGCGGGATCTGTTCCTGCCCGCCGCCGAATCGGCCTACGGTTACTGGAGCGGGGTCAACTATGCGGCGTTTGCCGCGGTGGCGGCGGGCGCGGCGACGTACTCACTGTTGCTCAACCCGGTGTCCTATGAACCCAGCGCATTGTTCCGGTACACCACCGCATCACTGCCCGCCTTCGTCGTCGCCGGCGCCGTGCACTACGCGCTGACCCGACTTGTGGTGCAGCGGGCCGGTTTTGGTGGCTACCCGGCCCGCTGACACAGCGCTACAGCCGGATCCACTGCCCCAGGAACCAGAATCCCCAGCCGTCGCCGTTGCCCGCGCGCATCGGTTCCACCCGATGACCGTTGTACTGGAACGGCTGGTGATCGCCGCGGGCCTGGTCGATACCGCGCTGCTGCCAATTGTTGTTCTGCGGAGCGGGCGCGCAGGCCTGGGTGTTCGGGGCACCGCAGGGGCGGCCCGGATCAGCACTCGCGGTACCCAGACCGACGCCGAGCAGGCCGGCCACCGCGATACCACCGGCCAGGATCGGGGTGGCGACACGACGCGTCAGCTTCATGGGTGACTCCATTCCTTCGTGTGTGTTACCGCGGCACCTCACCGCCACACGAATACGAGGCTAGGCACCGCCGTTGGGCCGGCACTGTGCCGAGGTTAGGCGCCCGCTGTGTGTCCGGTAACGAATCGAAATACCCAAGTCGCAGCGTGATTCAGGCCTCAGCGACGGTGATACCCGCCATGATCATGTCGGTGAGCCGATCCAGGTACTCGTCATCCACCGGGCGGTCGTGGACCAGCCGCCAGTAAGTCGGAGCGGCCATCAGATCGAGGATCATGTCGATCTGATCGACCGGCACCTGCGCCCGTTCCAGCACGGCCCGGCCCCAGGCCCGGCGCGGGCCGCCGATATGGGTAGCCGCCGCCTGGGCCAGTGCCGGGTTACGGCCGTACTCGGCGATCAGGCTGGGCAGGATGGCGCGGATCCGGGGATCGGTCAGCCAAGTCAGCACCGCGTTGAGCATCGCCCGGACATCGCCGCGCAACGTGCCGGTGTCCGGCGCGGGAACCTCGGGCACGCTGAGTCGCGCGAGCACCTCGGTGACCAGTTCGACCTTTGTCGGCCAGCGCCGGTACAGCGTGTGCTTGCCGACACCGGCCCGGCGGGCCACCTTCTCCATGGCCAGTTTGGCGTAGCCGTGCTCGACGAGCTCGTCGATGGCGGCGTCGGCGATGGCCTCGGTGACCGCCGGGCGCATGACCGCACCACCGCTGGGTTTGCGTCGCGGTGCCGTCATCCTCGCAGCCTATCCCGCTGCCCTCCGAGTACATTGAACGGCACGGGTCCGTTCCATTCATGGAGGTATGTGATGACCGACGATCCACGCGCCCACACCAACGCCGTCCTCGATCGGGCCTTCGAGCTGCTACTGGCCCACGATATGCACGGGTTTGCGATGCTCTGGGCACCCGACGGCGTGATGGAGTTCCCGTTCGCCGGGCCCGGCCAGCCGCGCCGCCTGGACGGTCGTGGGGCCGTCGTCGACTATCTGGCCGGTTACACCGACATGCTCGACATCCGGTCGATCGTCGCGCAGACCCGGCACCAGACCGCGGATCCGCAGACCGTCATCGTGGAATTCGAGGCCGAGGGCATCGCGGTCGCATCGCAGCGCCCGTACCGGTTGGGTTATGTCGCGGTGATCGCGGTGGGGCCTGAAGGCATTACCTCGTATCGGGATTACTGGAGCCCGGCGGCGGCCACGGAGGTGCTGGGCTGATGCCGGTACTGGTCACCGGTGCGACCGGGCACACCGGGTCGCTGGTCGTGACGGGCCTCACCGACGCCGGGGTGACGGTACGGGCCGCCAGTCGCAGTCCCGAACCGGGTGGGGTGCGCTTCGACTGGGCCGACCCGACCACCCATGCCGACGCCGTGGCGGGTGTGGATCGGATGTATCTTGTTGCGCCGGTGGGTGTTGCGAATCCGGCTCCGCTGGTGCGACCCGTCCTGGAGCGCGGGCTCGCCGACCGACTGCGCCGAGTTGTACTGCTCAGCGCCTCGGCCACCGAACCCAGTGACACCGGCCTCGGTGCGTTGCATCGCTTGGTGACCGAGTTGGCACCGGAGTGGGCGATCCTGCGGCCGTCCTGGTTCATGTCCAACTTCGTCGGCGATCATCCGGTGGCAGCCGGCCTGCGTGACGGTGTGCTGACCACCGCGACCGGCGACGGTCGGATCGGTTTCATCGACGTCGCCGATATCGCGGCGGTCGCGACAACCATTCTGCTGCAAGCTGATCCGGTTTCCGACGAATATATTCTCACCGGGTCGCAGGCACTCAGCTACGCGGAGGTCTGCGCGATCTACACCAGGCTCACCGGCCGGCCCGCCCGCCACCACGCCGTCGGCGCGGCCGAACGTGCGCGCCAGATGGTGGATTCCGGGCTATCCGCCGAATATGCGCACATCCTCGCCGGCATGGACGAACGGATCAGCCTCGGGTCCGAGGATCGGGTTACCGACACCGTCTTTCGTGTCACCGGCCGGGCGCCGCGTACGGTCGAGGAATTCCTCGGTGCGCGGGTGACACTGCTCAGCTGACGTGCTTGTCGAACCATTCGATCGGCAGTTCCGGGTGGATTCCGAAATAGTTGTAACCGTCGAACCGGCGGTCGGTGCCCTCGATCCAATGCAGCTTCTTTTCCTTGATGGGAAGGGCGTCATAGATGTCCTGGACATCCTGCGGCCGGGTCATCGCATCGTCATGGACCTGAGCGACCAGAGTCGGGACGGTCACTGCCTTGACATGCTCGAGCGGCGACTGCTCGGCGAGGTGAAAGCCGGTACGTTCGTGCACGGCGTGGTCGAACTGCTCGTAACCATCTGCCATCCCGATGCCCTTGACGAACTCTTCCACGATGTAGCGACCGGACACCGGTTGCAACATCACCATCGCCTGCACCTCGGCGAATTCGTCGGGATGCCGGGACCAGGCCACCGCGGTTGAATCCGCGCCCAGGCACACCGACAGCAGTGCCTTCTTCATACCGCCGGTGTCGGGGCGGGCTGCCGCGTAACGCAGCGATCCGATGACATCGCGGTACTCGGTGAGGCCGATTCCGGCGATCCCTCCGTTACCCTGGCCGCTCATCCCGTGGTTGCGAATGTCGTAGGCCAGGATGTTGTACCCCGCGTCGTGCAGTGCCTTGTACTCGGGCAGAAAGTTGACCTCGAACCCGCCGAGGCCGCCGAACTCGGGGAGATGTCCCGGGTAGCCATAACGATTGCCGGGCAGGAAGTGGTTATGGATGATCAGCCGGTCGGAGTCCGCCGGGATGAACCAGCCCTCCAGGGGGACCCCGTCCATGGACGGGAACACCACGTCCTCGTAGTCCAGACCGACCTCATCGGGCCGGCGCAGCACGGGCGCGCGGCGACCGGCGGTGGTGCCGGTGGTCCACAACTGGAGAAAATTGTCGAATGCCTGCTGAGCCTGGTCTTCGGACATCGGGAACACCCTCTCGATAGTCGATGTGCTTACGCGAACGACGCTACGAGCGAAATCCCGGCCTCGGGAGACGCTGCTTATAGGGGGTACCCGCAACCCCTCCCATTGCACCCGGATGTTCTTTACCGTGGGCGGTGTGGATATCGCGAAGGACATCAGGGAGTTTCTGATGAGCCGACGCGCCCGCATCACGCCCGCTCAGGTCGGATTGACACCGGGGCCGCGACGCCGAGTTCCCGGGTTGCGACGTGAGGAGGCAGCGCAACTGGCCGGGGTCAGCACCGAGTACTACATACAAATCGAACGAGGCAATGTCGGCGGAGTTTCTGCCGAGGTGTTGCAGGCGATCTGCCGTGCGCTACGGCTCACCGAGGACGAAACGGCGCATTTCCTGGCCCTGGTCCGCGCCGCGAACCGCACAGCTACCCCCGTACGTCCGAAACGCACTGTTACACCGAAGATTCCCGATGGTGTACAAGCGCTGATGGACAACATGGCCGGCGCTCCCGCCATCGTCATGGACGGGACACTGGAGATCCTGGCCGCCAACGCACTCGGACGAGCGTTGTATGCGCCCGTCGTCGACAGAGCGTCGGGGCGGCCCAACATCGCCAAGTTCCTGTTCTTCGATTCCGCTGCTGCCCAGTTGTTCCCTGATTGGCAGGCTGCGGCCGACGACGCGGTCGGGTTGCTACAGGCCGAGGCCGTGCGGGCTCCCCACTCGCCGGCGGTCACCCAGGTGGTCGGCGAGTTGGCCACCCAGAGCGTCGAGTTCCGCACCCGGTGGGCCGCACACAATGTGACCGCGCATCGCCATGGCGCCAAACGGTTCCGGCACGACGAGTTCGGCGAGCTGTCGTTGGTGTACAACGTTTTCGAACTCACCGCGGCACCGGGCACCTATCTGGTGGGATACACCGCGGCGCCGAACACCCCGTCCGCGCAGGCGCTCAGCATCATGGCCAGCTGGATCGCCGACGGCGCACGCGCCGGCGCCCGCGACTCCTAGACCGGGCCCGCCAGATCCTCGTCAGTCGCCGACGGCCATCCAGGTCTGGGTCACGCTGCGCGCCACCAGCACGCCGTCGTGTATGACCACCCGGTCGGCGGGCGCATTGGCGATCACGTCGGGCCCGCTGGTGCCGCGGACCGCCAGCAGCTCGGCGCGCGCGCCCACCCGCGGCCCGGCCGGCGGCAGGCCAAGCACCGCGCGGGCATCGTCGGTCACCAATGCGATCGCCTCATCCGGTTCGACGTGTCCGGCGACGACCGCCAACATCGCCGTCTCCAGGGCATCGCTGCGGCCCAACGGGTTGAACGGATCGCGGACGTTGTCGGCACCCGCGGCGACCGGGATACCGGCGGCGTGCAGGCGTTGCAGCGGTGCGATACCGCGTGGTGTCGCCGTCGGCATCTCCCGGGCATGGATGGCCAGATTGGTGATCGGATTGGCCACCACACCGAGACCGGCCGCGGCGATCTGCGGTAGCAGTACGTCGAGTTCGGCGGGGGTCATCATGGACAGCCTGGTGCAGTGGCTGGCAGTGCGGATGCGGTCGGCCGGCCAAGCAGTGACCCGCGCGGCGTACCCCGGCAGCGTGTGGTGCTCGCCCTCCAGGAACTCGTCGGTGTGCAGATCGGTGCCGACCCCGCGGTCTTCGGCCACCCCCAGCAGCCGATCCAGCTCGGCCAGCGGCTCCGGGGCATTGTGCGGTGACCCGCCGACCAGATCGGCACCGGCATCCAGCGCGCCGTAGAGCAATTCGACATCGGAGTAGGCCTTGATCAGCGCCACGATCTCGATATCCAGCACACCACTGAGCTCACGGCGCACCGCATCGACGGCGCGGATACCGCGCAGCGGATCGTCCCCGGCCAGAACGTCGACGTGGGTGCGCACCGCGGTGGTGCCGTTGCGCAGCAACGCCAGTGCCGCGGTGCGCGCGCGCTTGCGGAAGGACTGCTCGTCGAACCGCAGTGAGCCCTCCTTCCACGTGGCGATCGCATGGTGCAGATCGCCGGGTGCGGGCCGCAATTCGTCCCAGGAAAGCGCCTTGTCCAGGTGGGCGTGTGGTTCAGCCGGGGCGGTCAGCAACACGTACCCGCTCAGGTCGAGCACCCCGTCACCGTCCGGCGCTCCGGATGCCGCGGTGACGGCGGTGACGACGCCGTGCCCGTCGTCACGCCCCAGTTCGACGTCGACCAACGATCCGTCGGCCAGCCTCGCATTGGTCAGTTTCGAAATGGGTTGCCCCGCCACCGTCATCCTCAGCCCCTGCGGGTGCGGATGTAGAGACCGGACACGTGGGCACACGCAGCGACCCGCGCCCCCTCAGCGTCCCCGGACTCGATCGCGGCCACGATCCGTTCGTGCTCGCCGACCGCGAGCCGCCGATTGAGTTCGGACGTCCACATATCCGAGCGGTACAGGTGCGACTGGCCGTCCAGGCGCGCCAAGGCGTCACTGAGCGGCCTGTTGCGCGCGGTATCCCGGATCAGGGTGTGGAACTCCAAGTCCAGCTTGGCATCCCGGAACCGGTCGGCGGGCGCGTCCAACAGTTCCCGCTGCACCTGCACCATCTTGCGCAGCTGCTCGACGGTGGCCCAGCCTGCATTGACGGTCGCGTTCTGGGCTGCCAGCCCATCAAGCACCTCACGGACGTCGAACACCGACTTGACGGCCTCCTCGTCCAGCAAGGTCACCCGCGCACCGGCATTGCGGGTGTGGGTGGCCAGTCCCTCATAGATCAGCTGCTGGACGGCCTCCCGCACCGGTGTGCGGCTGACGTTGAGGCGCGCCGCCAGCGCCGGAACGCTGAGAGCCGCCCCGGGGGCGAGATCGCCGCTGAAGATCATCTCCTGCAGCGAGTTGTGCACCGATTCGGTGAGCAGGGCGCCCTCCGAGCTGGTCATGTGTGCGCCTCTCTACTTCGCCGCGGCCGAAACGCGAGCCGCCTCGCGCAGGGGCATCGTCGGGGCGACGCCGGTCCGCAGTCCGGCGACCTTCATCGCGATGTTCTCGGCAACCGTAATCGGTGAGTAGCCGGTCTGGCCCGCGGCCACCGTGCCGGGCAACGGTTCCAGGACGGCGTCGTGATTACCGTCGAAGAAGAATGCCGCCGAGCGGCGACGCTGGATCCGGCCGTCGACGACGGGTGGGTCCACCCGGTGCACGGTGGACAACCACCGGTCATTGGTCCACCGCGCCATCGCATCACCCAGGTTGATCAGCAGGGCGCCATCGGCGGGTTGCACATCATGCCAGCTGCCGTCGCGGTCGAGCACCTGCAGCCCCGGTACCTGATCGGCCCACAAGATGGTCAGGATGCCGAAGTCGGTGTGTGCGCCCATGCCCTGCAGGTCGACCGCCGGTGTGCCGTCACCCTCGGGCAGGGCGAAATTGTTCATCTTCAGCACTTCGATGGAATGGTCGATCATCGGGTCGAAGTAGCCGGTGGGCAAGGCCAGCGCGTCGGTGACGGTGATCATCAGGGTCCGGGCCAATCGCTGAGCCTGGGCGAAATAGTGCTCGACGCGCGGCTGGAATCCCGGTGCCGCATCGGGCCAGTTGTTGGGCGCGTAGCTGGCCTCGGGCAGGTCGAGTCCCGGGAAGGTCGCCGTCTCGGTGCCGACGGTATAGGCCTCGTAATAATCGTTCATCTGGTTGGCGGTGATCCCGAGACTCATACTCAGCGATTCGCTCTTGGGCGGTGAGTAGCCGCGGTTGGTCGCGGGATCGCGTCGATAGGGCTTCTTGGTCGCCAGCGGCAGCCCGAAGAACTCATCGAGAGCCGCCGTCAGACCGGCGATCGCACCGTGCTCGATTCCGTGACCGACGATCTGGATGAAGCCGACCGCACGGCAGGCACGGTCGAAATCGACTGCTAGCCGGGCACAATCGGGGTCGGTCGCCGCACTCCCGCCGGTGACGTACGGACTGATGTCGATGAGCGGAACGTCGAAGCTCACTTGATGCTCCCTGACTCGTGCCAGCGGCCGACCGCCAGCTTGGAAATCCATCCCATGACGGCGAACACCAGCACCCCGAACGCCGATGCCAGCACGATCGCTGCCACCAGGTCCTCGGACTGCAATCGGGCGCGGTACACGTCGAGCAGGGTGCCGACACCGGGTTGACCCTTGGCGAAGAACATGTCGCCGATGATCGCGCCGACGACCACCAGTCCCGCCCCTGTGCGCATACCGGTCATGATGGCCGGTAGCGCGGCGCGCATTTCGAGTTTGATCAGCCGGTCCCAGCGTGAGGCGCCCGACACCGAGAACAGCTCATGCATACCGCGGTCGACCGACCGGATCCCGAAATGGGTGTTGGTGATGATCGGGAACACAGCGATCAGCATGCAGACCAGCACCCGCGCCGACATGCCGTAACCCATCCACAGTCCGATCAGCGGAACGATCGCCAGAATCGGGATCACCTGGATGACAACGGCATACGGGTAGATCACCTTCTCCAGCCACTTGGCCTGGCACATGAGCACACCGGTGCCCACACCCACGACGGCCGCGACCGCGAATCCGATGACGGTGACCTCGGCGGTGACCGCCAGCGCATCCAGCATGGGCTTCAGCCGCGCCCAATCCATCAGCGAGTTGCGCAGCACGTCGATCGGTGGCGGCAGCAGAAAGCGACGGCTGGGCTCCAACACCAGGTAGCTCACCGCCGACCAGACCCCCAGCCCGAAGGCCAGTGACAGCAGCGAATAGCCCACGGTGGCACCGATCTTGCTGCCGCGCTTGGACTTCGCGGCGGGCGCGGCAGCGGCGGTGCGGGTCAGCAGTCGGCTGGGTGCGGCCAACGCGGTGCTCAGGACGGTCATGCCGGCCTCCCGTGCAGCAGGGTGGAGATCTCGGCGGCGTAGTCGGTGAACCGCTGTTCGAACCGCAGTTCCGGGGATCTGGGGTAATCAAGTCCCACGTCGACGATGCCGGCGATGCGGCCGGGCCGGGGTGTCATGACCACCACCCGACTGGCCAGATACACCGCCTCGGACACCGAGTGCGTGACGAACATCGCGGTGAACCCACGTTCGGCGTACAACCGTTGCAGTTCGACCTGCATGTCCAGCCGCGTCATCTCGTCCAGCGCCCCGAACGGTTCATCGAGCAGCAGAACGTCGGGCGACAGGGTGAGCGCACGCGCCATCGACACCCGCATCTTCATGCCACCGGAGAGCGCCTTGGGCAGTTGGTCGGCGAACGCGTCGAGCCCGACTGCGGAAATAGACTCGGCTGCCCGTTTTTTCACCTCCGCACGGCCCAGGTGGCTCAGCTCGGCACACAGTTCGACATTGGCTCGCACACTGCGCCACGGCAACAGGGTGGGTTCCTGGAAGATGAACCCGACCGACGAGGTGCCCAGGCGCACCGAGCCCGAGGTCGGCTCCTCCAGGTGCGCGGCCATCCGCAGCAGGGTGGACTTGCCACAACCGGACGGTCCGACGACGGCGACGAACTCGCCGTGCCGGATGGTCAGGTCGACACCGTCGAGCGCGACGGTGCCCGTATCGAATCGCTTTGTGATGTCAAGGAATTCGATCTGGGCGGATGGGTGGGTCGAGCCGGTGGGCGCCCGGTCTCGCAGGGCTTGGGCCGTTTCCATGACAACTCCTGGCGTCGGATCGAAACGTTACATGCAGCATGCCCGCTGCATGGATATTTCTAGACTTGATTACATGTATTACGTCCGTGTTTCTCGACGTAAACCGGACGTAAGGAAATGACCTGAATCACCAGTACAGGTCCAACCAGAGCAGGTATCGAGACTTCATTTACAGCGCCGCAACAGAATTCATGATTACATGCAATGACGGCTTTCCGATGTCGGGTTTGCCGACCCGCCTCTCCCCTCCAACGTACCGAGGAATCCATGAACCGATCAGCCCTGTGGCGCGCGGCCGCCCTTGCCGCCGCCACCTCCCTCGCCCTGTCCGCATGCTCGTCCTCCGACACCTCCGGCGAGGACACCGCCGCCGAACAGACCTCGTTGGCGCCGGCTCCCGAGGCACAGCAGCTTGCCGACGTGTGTCCGGCCGATGTCGGCATCCAACTACAGTGGCAGCCCCAGTCCGATCAGGGCGCGCTGTTCGCCATGCTGGGCCCGGGCTACCAGGTCGACACCGAGGACAAGTCCGTCACCGGCCCGCTGGTGGCCGGCGGCCTGGAGACCGGCGTCGACCTGACGCTGAAGGCGGGCGGTCCGGCGATCGGCTTCCAGTCGGTGCCCTCGCAGTTGTACCTGGACGATTCGCTGATCATGGGCATCGTGCACGGGGACATGCTGGTCGCCGCGGCCGCCGACCAGCCCGTCACCGGTGTCACGCCGCTGCTGAAGTACAGCCCGGCGATCCTGATGTGGGATCCGGCCACCCACCCCGACTTCACCACCGTCGCCGATATCGGCAAGACCGATGCCACCGTCGTCACCTCCGAGGGCCAGATCTTCCCGTCCTGGCTGGTGGCCAAGGGCATGCTCAAGCAATCCCAGATCGACCCCAGTTATGACGGTTCGCCGGCCAGGTTCGTCGGCGACCCGTCGATCGTGCAACAGGGCTTCGCGAACTCCGAACCCTATGTCTACGAACGCGACACCCCGAACTGGGACAAGCCGGTCGGCTGGGGGCTGGTCAAGGATGTCGGGTACGACATCTACGCGTCCAACATGACGGTGCGCACCGACCGGGTCGCGGAACTGGCGCCGTGTCTGGAGAAGCTGGTGCCGATCATCCAGCAGGCCGGCGTGGACTATGCGGCGGCGCCCGAGGCGGTCAACGCCACCATCGTCGATATCGTCGGACAAGACACCACCTACTCCCCCTACACCCAGGGCGAGGCCGACTACGGCGCCCAGATCCTGGTGGAGAAGGGACTGCTCGCCGCCGAGGCGGACGGTTCGTTCGGCGTGTACGACCCGGCGCGTGCCGCCGCGAATGTCGCCGATCTGCGTGCCGTGCTGGCAAGCACCGGCAATGTCGTGCCCGCCGAGGTGACCGTCGAGGACCTGTTCACCAACCAGTTCACCGATCCGTCGATCGCGATGAACTGACATCTCACGGAGGAGGAATCACATCACCATGGTCGAGATGACCGAACTGCAGCGCGAACGGGCGATGGGCGCGCTGGGAACCGAGAGCGACCGCGAAGTGCGCCGCATCTCGCTGACCGATCTGGCCACCCGCCGCGACCAGATCGCCGATGAACTATGGAGCGCGGCAACCGATATCGGGTTCTTTCAGGTGGTCGACCACGGCATCGACCTCGGCGAGGTGCGGGCGGCGTTCAGCATGGCCGAACGGTTCTTCGCACTGCCCGAGCAGATCAAGGCCCGCCGGCCCAAGCGGTTCAACTCGGGCTGGGAGCAACTCACCCAGGTCCGGCCCTCCGTCGGAGTGCCCGACCAGAAGGAGTCCTACCAGGTCACCCTGTCCAATATGGACGGTCTGTGGCCCAGCGATGACGAACTCGCCGGATTCGCCTCGACCATCCAGGATTTCGAGCACAAGTGCTGGGCACTGGCGATGGAACTGTTGTCCCTGTTCGCCGACCGTTTGGGCTTCGAGCGCGACTTCTTCACCAAGGCGCACGATCCGTCATCGGACACCTACCAGAGCACACTGCGTCTGTTGCATTATTTCCCCCTGCCCGAGGATGCCGATCTCACCGGGGTGTGGCGCGCCGGTGCACACACCGATTTCGACTGTCTGACGCTGTTGTTCCAGCGGGACGGTCAGGGCGGGTTGCAGGTGTGCCCGGGCAAGGAACGCGACACCCAGGAGTGGACATCGGTGCATCCGTCCGGTGAAGCCATCACCTGCAACATCGGCGACATGCTGATGCGGTGGAGTGATGACCTGCTGCCGTCGAACTTCCACCGGGTGCGCAGTCCCGGGCCCTCGGATCACCGCGGCGCCCGGTACAGCATCGCTTTCTTCGCCCAGGCCAACAGCGAGGTGACGATCGAAGGCCCCCGCGCCAAGTACCCGCCGATCACCGCGAAGGACTATCTGCAGCAGCGCATCAACGCGAACTTCGCAGGCAAGTAGCGATCCGCCCACCCGTGGCTCGTACAGTGTCCCCGTGGGGTCACGGGGGTGGGTGCTGTTCCTGGCGATGAGCGTGATCTGGGGTATCCCCTACCTGCTCATCAAGATCGCGGTCGAGGGGGTATCAGTACCGGTCCTCGTCTTCGTGCGGGTGGCGGTCGGCGCGGCGGTGCTGCTGCCGTTGGCCCTGTCGCGCCGTACCGCGAGGATGGTGCGCGATCACTGGCCGGCGCTGCTGGGCTTCGCGTTCTTCGAGATCATCGCAGCGTGGTGGCTGCTGACCGACGCAGAACAGCATCTCACCAGTTCGATGACGGGCCTGCTGATCGCCGCGGCCCCGATCTACGCGGCCATCTTGGATCGCCTGACCGGTGGCGAGAAGCTGGGCGGTGTAAGGATTCTCGGGCTGGCCATCGGGATCTCCGGGGTGGCGGTGCTGGCGGCCCCGCACATCGGCGGCAGCACATTGCCGATCATCGAGGTGCTGCTGGTCGCATTGTGTTACGCCATCGCCCCGCTGATCGCCGCCCGGTTCCTGACCGATGTGCCCGCGCTGCCGATGACCGCGGTGTGCCTGACCTTCGCCGCCGTCGTGTATGCGGCACCGGCGATGGCGACCTGGCCCACGGCAATGCCGTCGGCGCGGGTGGTGCTGGCCCTGGTCGGGCTGGCGGTGGTCTGCACCGCGTTGGCATTCATCGTGTTCTTCGCGTTGATCCGCGAGGTCGGCGCGGCGCGGGCGCTGGTGTTCACCTACGTCAATCCGGTGGTCGCACTGGCCGCCGGTGTCGTCGTGCTCGACGAACCGCTGACCGCGTGGAATGTCGGCGCACTGCTGCTGATTCTCGCCGGGTGTGTGCTCGCGACGCGCCGCCGACCGGAAGGCGCAACAGGCACCGAATCGACGCTCGCGGAATCACGCTGATCCAGGGCTCAGAGGTGGTCCATCTCGCGGGACATCGTTGCCAGTTCGATGAAGTCGAGGTGCGGCGGGACCCGCCGCGGATGGTCGTCGTGGGCGTACTCGCTGAACATCCAGTGGAACGCAGCGGATGTGCTGTGCAGCGGATGATGACTCATATCCCAGAGCGCACCGTGGTGGACGGTGCTCGCGCCGGTCGCCATCGAATGCAGTTCGGACATGTCGGTCTCGGCTCGTGCAGCGCACCGACCGGATGTCGGTGCATCTGCAATTGTCGCCCTCGTCAACGCAAGAATCTATAGTCTGTGCCAAGCCTTTTCATAATTGTCGCCGCCGGCGAAGGCTTGCTTGCCACAGAAATCGCGGGTGTCGAGCGCAAATTGTCGATCCGGCTATCGATCCCGCAAACCACCGTTTCTTGCTCGCGTAATATTTCGAGAGACTAAGACTCACAACCGCTTCCGTTGCGATACGCGCGTATTGCCCGTCGTCGGTTCAGTTTCGCCGACCCGCGCGCTCGGCGAAGGCATCCAATGCCGCAAGCACTTCGGGGGACCTCCAGACCCGATTACGACGGACGGGCGAGGGACAGCCTCCGTCGACATCGGCCTCCGACCATGACATCACCGTCCGACGACCTCTACTCATCGGTGAACCGACCGTTCCAGTGCCCCCAGTCGGACTCGAACCGACACTTGGCAATTTTCTGCGCGAATCACCAGCGTTCCCGTGGTAGCTCCATTACGTTGCCGCGATACAGAAACAGCCCTGGCGACCCGCCGGTCGACGTGGTGCATCGGGCCGGACCGCGATCTCTCACTGTCGCGGAGTCAGGCGGAGCGCCGGTCTGGGTTTGGGTACGGTTCCGGCGCTGGCCGGATGTCGCTGCTGCTTCGCGGTATCCGCGACGCCGATCAATGCGGCGGTCGCATCGCGATCCTCGATCACCGCATCGTCCGGTTTGATCGGGTAGCGGCCGGCGGTCGGCGCGTAGGCCTCGATAAACTCCTTGGTGCCGCCGCGGTAACTGTGCCGCAGCGCGGCGAGGGTGTCATCCAACTCCGAGCCGGCGACGCGGTAGCGGATCCAGCGGTGTAGGTCGAAGTCGAAATCGTCGAATAGCGCGGCGGCCTGCGCCCCACGGTTGGCCAGATCCTCGATGATGCCGGGTTCCATCTTGAGATTCATGCCGCCTTCGCCAGGGCGCTGGAGCACCGCCGCGACCCGATCGCGATACCCGGGCATGGTGATCTGCGTCGTGTCCACCCAGTTCTGCATGGTGTCGAAGATCGCCTTGTACATCCCCACCACCGATTTCATTTCGTAGCTACGCGGCAGCCGCCCGCCTCTGCCCTGCGGGCGTGGCGTCCACACCACGTTGTCGTAGTCGGGGTGCTGCGGTGAGAGGTTGATACCGAAGGTCGGGCGGGTCGGCCACAGCGAGTCGAACAGGTGCATGGGGAAGTTGCTCGAAATACCGCCGTCGGAGAACCAGGTCTCGATGAGCGTGCGACGCCCGGGACCACGAGCCCAGTCCACGCAGAACAGCGGGACGGCGCTGATCAGGGTCGGGAAGCTCAGACTCATGCGGGCCGCGATCACCACCGGGATGTCCCACGGGTCTGGCAGTGATCGCACGTGTTCGCCGTGGCAAGGGCACCGCATCGAGACGATGTGGTCACCATCCTTCCCGTCGGGCGCCGGTGCTGACGTGCCGACGAGATGATCGACGACATAGTCCGGGAAGTAGACCCGCAGGCGCTTCTCGCAGAAGAAAAAGATGCGGCTGGTGAATGGGAATTTGTAGGGTCGTCGGAAGGTCAGGTTGGTGGTCATGACCTCCAAATCGATCCTGCGGGCCTCCAGGGCCGCGATGCGGTCCTCGATGGGCGCGGTACCCTTCTTCCCTTCTTTGTCGTCGAGGACTTTGGCCAGCTCGACCGCCGTATCACCCCAGAGATCTCCGAATGTCAGCGGCTTCACCTGCTTCGGCAGGCCGGCCAGGTCATCGAGGACATCGGCGAGCCAGTCGGTCAGCGGTGGGAAATCGACACCGGCGTCGTGGGTGTGCCCGTCACACAACCCGAAACCATTGCCCGGCAGTGCCTTCAACGTTCGGAACACAAAGAACACCAACGCCACGACAAGCGTGATGGTGACGGCCACTGACACCCACACCAGTAGAGCGACGCTGCCGCCGAGCCACTGGGCCAGAGTCGCCGGGAGGCCGAAGCCCACCCCGATCGCGACAGCCGGGATCAGCATCAGGACCGCGGCGAACAGGAACGCCACGGGCGCGCCGCGGATGACCGCGATGAGCGTCTGCCAGATCTTGCGGGCAATGCTGCGCTTGGGTTCGAGCCAGTTGCTCAGCACCGCGAAGGCGGGTTCGGTCGTCGGGGAAGGCTGGAAGAGATCGGCCAGATGCGTGCCGAGATCGGTCGGAACGGTCTTCAACTTGTCGAACCCGCCACTGCGTCGGCCGTGTTCGGCCGCGGCAGCGGCGGCCGCTGAGATGGCGCCCGCGGACGCGCCACCCAGTCGGCGGAACGTGTACCTCTCGGCGAAGTGGCAGACGGCTCGCGGGTAGACGATCCCACTGCTGATGCCGCCCTTCATGATCAGGTCGCATTCAGCCTGCGGTGCAACACTTCTTGCTTGCGCAACCTCTGCACTCACGACCGGCCCCTCCCGTGAACGTGTCCCTTGCCGTTGTACATCGCCGCCTGCTGCTGCGAGGGTGAGTTGGTGAATCGGATCGAGGACTGGCGTCGCGCGCGCAATATGGTGGCGATCGGAAATCTCGGCGAACAAGTCGCGATTCGGGTGCTCAGCCGCTGGGGCTATCACGTGTTGGCCGCCCAGGAAGATCTCCGGGGCTGCGTCGAGAACATCCTCGAGATGCCCACTCGGATGAACCCCGAGGATTTCGTGTGCGTCGCCCCCGACAGGCGGTTGGTGACCGTGAACAGCAAGGCGACAGTGTCACCGCGGGCGTCAGGAACAGATCGCGACGGCAACCTCGTCCGACCAAGAATTGCCAAGGGACAAAACGCCGTTGAGTACACGACGGTGCGCGGCGGACTGTCATCGCCGGTCGACGGTGAGGTGGACGGTCAGGTGCTCAAGGTTGACCTGTTGCTGATGCGGGCTCAGCTGTTCGAGTTCGACGACACCGGCCAACTGCATGCGCGCGAGCCGGTCGAGGACATCGCCGACGATGTGCAGACCATTCTGCGCCGGTATCCGGCCGGCCCTCCGCCCGGGCCGTCGGCATACGACGATCTGTAACCCGAGGATCGGGCGAGTCGGTCCCGCTCCCAACAGGTAACGCGGCACTGGTGACACCGTGCCGGGGCTGATGCACAATTCGATCGGACAACTCACGCTGAACCATCTGCCGATTGTGCGAGGTGATCTCACCATGCAGGTGCGGATACCAGTCATCGTCAAGGACCCGGTCGTCACCAGATACAAGGACGTCGAGCCGACCGAGGACATCCTCGTCGAGGACGGCGCGTTCCTCGACGGCCCGGTGTCACCGCGCGTCGCGGTTCTCGACTTCGCGCCGGACAAGGGCACACTCGCGCCGCCGGCGCGATACGTCGCACCCAAAGGGCGGTCCAAGCGGGGCAGCTACGAAGTCGAGAACCCACTGAAGTTGGGCGACTCCGAGGTCGATCCGACTGCCGCGGCGGTGTCGGTATTCGGGGCGGTGCACAAGACGATCGCGCTCCTAGAGGAGCCTGACGCATTGGGCCGCACCGTCTCGTGGGCCTTCGACGCGCCACAGCTGCTGGTCGTACCCCGGGCCGGAGAGATGCCCAACGCGTTCTACGAACGCGATTCACACAGCCTGCAATTTTTCCGGTTTCCCGATCCGGCCAACACCGGTCGCTGGATTCACACGTCCCATTCTCAGGACATCGTCGCCCACGAGACGGCGCATGCGCTGCTCGACGGCATAGCGCCGGACCTCTACTCGGCGGTGTCGCCCGAATCGTTGGCACTCCACGAGGCGGTGGCCGACCTCGCCACGCTGCTGGTCCCGCTACGATGCCGCGCGCTGACCGAGCGCGTACTGCAATTCAGCAACAGCAGCATCCACAACTCCACCGTGTTCAGCGGTGGAGCCGAGGAGTTCGGCATGGCGCTCGATTCCGACCGTCACTATCTGCGTAACCTCAACAACGACGCGACGATCTCCACAGTGCCGGATCATGAGCCGCACGAGCTATCGACGGTGCTCTCCGGCACCTTGGTACCCACCCCTTCCGGGAGGTCCGGCTCTCGATCTGGGCGCCCGAAGAGGACACCGCCGACTACTACGGCCGGTTCCAGCCGCTCGACGCCGGGGCTGTCCCGCCTGCGACCAGGGCGCGGACCACCAGCCGGTCGCAGCACGCTGATCCGAATCCCGCCGCCGGCGTCGACGTCGGCGCGTTCCTCAACTTGGTCACGGCCCGCCGTGGCGGTTTGATCGACAACCTCGTGACTATCGACAAGGCGGCCAACAACACCAGCGTGGTGCTCGCTCTCGAATGGCGCGGCTGGCGGCTTCTGTTCGCCGGCGACGCCGAGGAACGCAGCTGGAAAACCATGGAGCGCGAAAGCGTGCCCGCCGCTGTTCATTTTCTGAAGGTCTCACACCACGGCAGTCACAACGGGACGCCGGCAGACGCCAAGTTCGACGCGATACTGCCGGAGACCGCACCCGACGACAGGCCGCGCCATGCGGTGATCTCGACCTGGCAGGACACCTACAACGGCATTCCGCATAATCCGACCAACGCCCGGCTCGCAGCGCGGGCGACCCTGCACTCCACACTCGACCACGCCGACGACCTGTTCTACGACGTCACATTTCCCGGCTGAGCCGCAGTACATCGACGCCTCCCGAAGGATTGACCATGTCTGATGTTGTTACAGCTGTGAATCTTTGGGATCGTCTTGTCCGAGACGGAATGATCCGGCCTGCGGACTACGACACCGACATCGTCGAGGAACTGCGTAGTCGACTGAATCTGCCCGGCGCAGATTTCCGTCAGGCCCTACGTGACGCTCGACTGTCAGCCGAGGACCTCATTCGGCCATTGCTGGGGACGATCGAACCAGTAGGCGCGATGATGGGCGACTTGCTCATTCTTTACCAACTCATCTCCGCGCGACGCACTCGCGCCGACAACGTGCGGTTCAGCTTCAATTTCGATGCCGACGCCCCACCCCTCGATATCGACCTCGGAGCATTCCGGGAGTTCGAGCGAGTGTTCCGCCGAGCGATGCGACCCACGACCTTTGTGCTCTGGGACCAAAGCCCCGCGTGGCGGACGGTGGAAGTCCTCGACGTACTAACCCTTGGTGACATCGCTCGGGAAGACCGCAACCGTGCGATGTGGCCGGATCCGGACAAGTCGTTCCCGCGGTCCGGCATCAGCGCCGTGGACGAGGTTCTGGCGCCCATATGGGAGCTCCGTCGCGAATTTCTTTCGGAGGCAATGCTGTTGTGGCCGAACCGAGCCGACTACTCGCAGGGGTTCAGCGACAACCGCAGCGACCGTGCTGCAGACCATCTGACCGAGGTCTGGGCCGATGAGGCCGACCGTGTCCGGGGTCAGCTTGCCGTCATGGTCAGCGACTTCTGGGATCTTGCTGTCGGGGAAGTCATCACCGCGGTCGCTGAGCGCACACGGTCGGATCCTTCTGCTGCGCAGTCGATAGCGGAGGCTGCCGGGCAGCTCGACGACCTCGTCGCCTCTTTGACCACCGTGCAACGGGATGTCGAGCAACAAGTCGAAGATGTCCTGGAACTGCTGTCGTTGCCGGTGTGGGGTAAGCGGCACGAGGTGTATTCGGCGTGGGTCTTCACGCAGATCGTCTCCGCTATCGGGTTCGAACGCCTTACCTTCCACGTCCACGAGGGCCGGCTGTCCTTCGACTTCAGCGGCGCCCATCTCGCGAGCTTCGACTCCGTCAACGGTCCTGTGCGGATCTGGGCCGAGCTGAGAACACGGTACGACACCCCGGTGGGTAAGGGCCGCACTGGAGCGATCCAGCCTGACTACAGCCTGTCCTACGATCCGGTTCACGAACCTGCGACCACACTGCTGGCAGTCGAATGCAAGCAGTACAGGCGGTCCGCGTTGCGAACCCACGCGCACGCGCTCACCGACTACACCGGCGGCCTGCCAAACGCCTTGACGGTACTCGCCGCTTACGGACCGGTCAGCGCGCGCGTTCTCGACCGCCTGCCACCCGCCGCGCGCGGACGTGCGGCGGTGATCACCGGCCTTCGCCCGGGAAATCATGTTCAGCTGCGCGATTTCCACGATGTGGTGGCGCGAGTGATCCCGCGGCCAGCACGACAGGCCGGTGGTCCACCGCGGCAGGGCACACCTCGACGAACGACCGAAGTGACGCTCGAGTGGCAGGCCCCCGTCGACCTCGACCTGCACGCGGAACTGGTGGGCGATTCCCGGACGGTCTGCTACGACACTCAACGCATCGCCTTGACCGACGGGTACCTACAGCTCGACCGGGATGCACTCTCCGGGCCGGCAACCGAAACCATGACCGTTGCCACAGCACAACGGGTCCGTATCTGGGTCCACGCCTTCCAGGAAGGAAGTTCGCTGGCTGAGGCCGGCGCACGAATCCGGATCACCACAGGTACTACCGAGATCGTCGTTCCCGTCGAGGAGCAAGGCGACGGTGCGGGCGCTCACCGGTGGTTCGGCGTATGCATCATCGAGGACCATCAGGTCGCGATTGCCGGGAAATTCGACAGGTACGGGCCCACACCGAACCGCGCGGTCTAAGCCAGCTCCGCGGCAATCCAGTGCCCCCAGTCGGACTCGAACCGACACTTGGCGGATTTTAAGTTTCACGGTGCCGCTTTGCGGTCGCCTTCAGCAAACCACGTCTACGCTGGTAGCAACGTTTCGCATGGTTCGTAATCGACTGTGCCACAGTGCGATTCAAGCGGTTACGCGCTGCTTCGAGCGGTGCCAGCGCGCTAGCTGTCGGCGGCGATCTGTTCGCTAATTGCGCTGGTCGCTGGGGTAGTGCTGGGGTGGCAACCCATGGTGTAGCGAACAAGGCAGTTCAGCCGCTATGTAGGGCAATAGCTAGCGAATACCCAAAACGCTGAGGTGAACTGGCAAACGAAAATAGCACTGGTTAGCTGTTGATTTGGACCGCCAAATCGAGCGGTGCCGCAAGCCGGACCACTACCGTGAAGCGGTCAGGAACACGAGGGTCGGAGAGGGTGCGAAAGCGTGGAGAATTGCGTAGTCGTGCAAAGTTCCAGCGGGCCGACCTGGCTACAGGTCACGTCCATGATCGTTGCATCAATTGCGGCCATAGCTGCCTCGACATCGGCATTTTTCGCGACTCGGACATTTCGGATAGCGCGCAAGGCAACAATTCGCGACAAATTCATATCGGCGGTAGGCGACCTGGTATCACACTTATTTGAGATGTCTAGAATTTCTGCTAGGTTCAACCGTCATCCCGAATTGATTCCCAATAGCCGTGATATCGCTGAGTCATCATTCCAAGCGCTAGATGCCGTCGTGAACCAACTACGCATCCTTGAGCCATCACTCAAGCTAAAAGCTGCCGAGGACGGCGACTGGCTATTAGAGCAGGCCAGAAGCCTTGGCGTGGACGTGCTCCAGTCCGACGAATGGGCCGACGATGTGCATGACTTGGACGTTTTCGAACAAGTACAGCTTGACGATGAAGACGAGCCAGCGCCGTCATATCGCCTGGCCGGTATTTCTGACGACGAATGGCAAGTACTACGCCGTTCGACGCTCTACACCGTCGCCCGCCTATCAGAACATGAGGCACCAACCAAAGTGCCGCCTTATATGACTCAGACCTTTGAACAGCGACTCAGAAAATACGCTCTTGATACAAACGATATGGATTACAGCTATAACGAATGCTGCCGCCGCGTGATTGACGATTTCGTGAGCAGTGTCATCGTTCCTTGGAGTGCTCACGTCGTCAAACACCGGCTGTCATGACCTTTGGCTAGCCAGTGCGACCCGTCAGCGGCACAACATTCGTGACCGATTTCGGTTCCGGCGCGGGATTAGCCGAGGATGCCGCGCGACCCTTGATCAGATCGGAGTACACCGTCAGCGTCACCGTGTAGTCGGCGTGCCCCAACCATTCGGAGACCTCTCGGAAATCGCAACCGGCCTGTAGCCACGTGTGCGCTGCGGTATGGCGAAGATCGTGGATACGTACACCGCTGACGATTTCGGTATCGCCGCCCCCGCTGGAACCGTTTTCGTCGCCGGTGTGTTTGGCTGACGAAACGGGCAGGCCAGCGGCAGCCAGTGCCGGTTTAAAAATCGTCTGCCCGAACGTCTCCATATAAAGCGGTGAAGTCCAATCGAATGGCACCGCGTACCGAACGCCTTCGGCCCGGTATCCCCCACCGTTTTTGCGAGACGGCCACAGCGGGGCATCAGCGCGGTAACTCGGTGAGCCAACTTGACCGTACGGGTGCACATTGGCCAGATAATCGGCCATCTTCGCCGCCAGCCATCCCGGCAGCGGAACCGTACGCGTACTGCGCTCGCTCTTGGGCGATTCAGTGAACCATTTACCACCCTTGCGTTTCTTCACCCGTTCCACGGAAACGCTGCCGCTGACCGGTTGACCCGCCAGGGCGGGTTTGAGATGAATGTCAGCGATTTCTAGACCGGCGTTCTCAGCAGAGCGCAGGCCGGTACTGGCCAGGAATTCGACCATGAGGGCATAGACCGGATACGCGGGCAATGGCTGGCCGTCCACACCGGGCAATTGACCAGCCAATGCCGCACTCAGCGCGCCGATTTGATCGGTGGTCAGCGGGTGGTGATCAAACCGCTTGGTCACAGCGGCAGATTTCTTACCGCGCTTGTGATTGTCGGCGTAGTCGGTTTTCGGTATCGGATTGACCTCTAGAGCATCCTTGCGCGTGGCGTACTCAAACACTCGACTCAGAACGTGCCATGCGTGCTTGACCGTCTTCGGGTGAATCGTTGTGCCCGTGCGGGTTTTGCGTACCGAAAGCCGTGCCATGTATCGATCGATCCCCATCACGTCGATAGCGCCGATAGGTTCGTGCTCGAATTCTGGTAATACGTACCGATCCAGCACGTCGCCGTAACCGGTGACCGTGACCTCTTTGAGGAACCCACCGGCTACGCGCAAATGCTGGCTGTCGAGCCAATCACCAGCCCATTGCCCGAATGTGCGGTTTCCGCGTTTGCGCGCTTCTGCGGGGTCAACGGCGCGACGGTGCTTGCGGGCATTCAATTCGGCAGCCCGAGCGTCCGCAGCGGCCTTGGTCGGATGCGTTTCCTGGCGAAGGCGGGTCACCGCCCGACCATCGTCGGTCCGCACTTTTACTCGGTAAACCACCTCATAGCGGAACTTGGCGGTGCCGCGCTTGGTCTCATGCTTGCGAACGTAGGCCATTGTCAGACCGCCCTATCCTGTTGTGCTGCAATGCTTTCCGACATACCAGTAGTCTGCGTATTCTGTTGTCGTGCAAGGATTCTCGCCACCGTCGCACCCGACCACGCTCCCCCGCGCTTGGTGGGGTGACCCTCATCGGTCAACGCTGCTGCGATCTGACGAGTCGATTTACCTTGTTCTGCAAGCGATTTCATACGCAGCAGCGCCGCCTGTTCCTCCGGCACCGGCACAAGCGCGCCACTGGGATTATCGGCGCTGCGCTTACCCGAGGACCACCCGTACGGCGTAGCACCGATGGCGTGACCACCGGCCGCAGCTTTGGCCCGTCGCCCATCGCGCAGCCGTTTGGCGATCAACCGACGCTCCAGACCCGCGAACACACCGGCCATCTCCCGCATCGCGGTGCGCATCGGGTCGTCGGGGTCATCGCGGGCGACCTCGGTCGCCGGGGAAGCCGTGAACACCGCCGTGCCCTCGTTACACCAGACCTCGGCTAGCAGAGCTTCCTGCACCGTCACCGCACGCGCCAGCCGGTCCAGATCACGCACGATCAGACCATCGGCGGCACCCGTGCGCAGCAGCGTCAACGCCTCGGTGAGACCCGGCCGGTCGGTGGCATCGAGCGCACCGCTCTTGCCCTCATCGGCGCACCAGGACACCACCCGCGCACCGAGAGACTTCGCCGCGTCACGGATGGCCTTGCGCTGGGAGTCCAACCCGAACCCGTGTTCGGCCTGCTCAATGGTGGACACCCGCAGATAGGCCACCAGCTTGCGCCTGGTCATAGCGAGCCCATCGCTGCCAGATGAGCAGCGCGCCACGCTGCCGGGTCAGCCACGTACGCCGTCAACACCCGTACCTTGCGGCCTTCGCGGACTACCGGAATCTGTTCGTTTCGGATGGCACGGCGCAGGTCTGCCGGGTGCTCCCCCAACGCGCACGCGGCTTGGGTCACGCTCATCGTCTCGGGCATAGTCACCGGTCCATTTGATCGACCAGGTGTGCCAACGTCAGCGTCAGCGGTTCAAGGCCGGGGGTTGCGTCGATAGTCTCCTGCGGCACGCCAGCCTCTAGCAGCGTTGCCCGCGTGCTCTCGATCATCCCGCGTACGTCATCGAGTATCCGCCGCGCGGCAATGACCCTATTCACGGCGACTCGGGTGTGGCGACGACCTTGAGCGCAGCGACGCAGAGCGTCACGAATGAGCTTTCTTGTGGCCTCGTCCTTGAATTCGGCGATGAGCTTCTCCATGAACTCATCCGTGAGTTCGGGCATGAGTTCGGCGACGAGCTTTTCCGTGGACTCGCCCTCATGGTCTGCAAAGTTGGTCATCATCTGCCCTCTCGGGTCCGGGTGCCCTCACAGGGCGATTGCAGGTCAAATCGCTCTGACCTGCGGTGTAACTATAACTAAAGAACTAGCGACAGACTACGCCACCCGCACAGGCGCGCGCAAGGGTCAATGTGCGTTGTCCCGCAACGGAATTCGCGGCGAAACAGCGCAAGATCGCAGATCACCCGATATTCCTACGCAATTGCTCACCGTCTCCGCATCTTGCGTTTGTGCGCTCGGTTCGCTTCGGCAGCCTGTGTCATCGCGTCCTCGGCGGGCAGAAATCCGCCCTGCGTCGATATCAGCGGAGTAACCGGGTTCGCCATCGAAGCTCTAAGCGATTCTGCGCCGTCGTCGGCTACGTCCTCCCCCGGTCCCGGCGTTCGGTCGCCCTGGTCGTCACCGGCCACCAGCTCGCCATCGATCACCGCGTGACCGTCGAACGTCGCACCGAGCACCCGCACACCGGTCGGGTCGCCGGGGCGGGTGCGGTGGGCTGACTCAATCGCTGGGAAATGCGGTTCCGGGTCAGGGTGGCCGACTGACCGTCTGTAGTCGGCGCGCGATCCACCTTCGATATCTGCCAATAGGTCCTCAAATGGCTTTGCAGTGACCTCTACGCTCATCTGCTTTTGCTCCACAACACCAGCGCGGTCGAGCGCCGAGTTAATCGCTTGCAACGCTACGTAAGCCGGAATGTTCTCGCTCTCGGCCATCCCGAGCAATCGCTGAGTCATTCGGTCAGATGCCTCACGTAAGCGCTGCTGCGCTTTGGCTACCACCTGCGGCGCTGCGCCACCGTGCGTTTTGCATACCGTGCTGCCGTAGATCGCCCACTTACGGCATTGCTCACCGTTTTTGCGGTGAGCCGTGCACCGACGACCGGAGTTCTTCGCTAGGTCAATCGTCCGTTTCTCAGACGGTGGCGGCGGTGGAGGATAGGTTTTCGATCCCGCATCGTCGGCAGTGTGCGATTCCATAGGTTGATCGTTCGATGGCTCGGCCATGTCAATTCCGTTCTCCAAGTACCAACCGACCATCGCCGGCGTTTTCACTATCAATCTCGGTCGAGCACAGAACTAGCTGCGATTCCTCACTATCCCAACCGAATTCGACCTTTCCCTCTTTCCACAACTCCAGCGTTGCCGCAGCCATATACAGATCCGACACACTCGCGATTGCGTCCGCGATATCGCCCTGTGACAGCTTTGCACCCGGTGTGCGGCGCAACAGTTGCGCAATCAGCGCCGTCGTCTGCCCGATATTCATCGCGAAATCGTTCTGTCCGTTGAGTATTTCGGTCACGCTGTGCCTGCCTTGAGCATCCGTCCCGAGTCGCCAATGATTCCCGCACTTTCATAGATCGCTCGGTTCTCGTCCAAAATCTCCCGCGCGGTCTTCTGCCCACCAGCCATGTCATTCATCCATTCCGTGTCAAAGGCGATCTTTTTCAGCAGTGCGGGCCAACTGCTCTTGTCGAACCCGGTCATGTTCGACGCCAGATCAGCCAACGTGGTGATCAGCGACGGATAGGTCGATACCCGACCGACTCTGATCACCACAGGCATTCCGTACGACGTTCCCGCGATGTGAAAATCCGGCGAGCTGGGCACTTGTGTCACTGATTTGCACCCGTCGTGGTACATGCGCCAACGCGAGTTCTCTACGGTGAGGTATCCACCGCCATCGATTCCGCCACGCTTGGTTTTTCTCTCGACAATCGCATCGCCGCACGCATCGCACAGCAGAGTCAAATGGCCTAACTCCCCCACACGCGGTTTAGCCGGTATCCGAGCCATAATCTCTCTCCTTTCACACACAGTTTGCTTAGCTGGGTTTTCGGCCGACACGTAGGACACATAGGACAGGTAGGACACGCACTCGCGATCCGACGAAAAACGCCGCGCGAGCGATACCTAATTGACCTGGAAAAATAGAAATAAATTTTAGAAAGGTCTGGTGTCCTCACACATTTTTGCGCCAGCGGTGTCCTGTGTGTCCTATGTGTCCTATGTGCACGACTCCCCGTTCTCATAGTTTGCTACACCTCTCCGAGCAGCATCAAGACGTGGCCTTTCGGGCCTGCATTCTCGCTATCAACTTTCTTAATTAACCCTGATTCGATCAGCGAGTTCTCTGCATCGTCAAAAAATTTCTTATCCCGACCGGCAATGCTATTTCTCACTAGCCCGCGCGACAGCTTTCCGTCTTCACTGGTCAATTTCTTCACAATCTGCGAAGCCACCCGATTCACGTCCCGACTGTGCTTTGTCTCCTCAGCGACCGACGCGCGTATTCCCTCTAGTTTTCCGCGACTCACGTTGACACGCTCGGTCTCAGAGCGGTGCAATTCCTGCACAGAGTGCCGGGTGGCATCGGATACGGCCATGACAGCACCCGCGCGATCCCAATCCTCTTGTGTCACAGCGTCATAGCGGCAATCCAGTGCCATCAGTGCCGCAGCGAGCTTGAGCTGTACCAAGTTCTTATGACCATCCAGCGGATCTACCGAGGAATTACCACGATTGATCTCCCGCATAGTTTGCAAAATTAAATCGCTCACCGAGTTCGGTATGCCTAGCGTGACGAATTCGCTCGAATCGGCCTCGTTGCCCAGATCCTTATTCACGCTGATATCAGGATCAACTATCCCCTGCTGAAACATTCCCGGCCAACGCGGTAGGTCAAGTTTCGGAGGTAAGTCCGGTGCCACGTCTGGCATGTCAGGATCTATGGTCGGTAGCCAAATAAAGCGCTGTGGTGTACCGCCGTCAGCTTCGTCAAATAGAGGTCGAGCGCGACCCGGTTGCACACCCAAAATCATCGCGAAGCGATAGCGATTCGCGCGCAAAATAATCGTTTTGTCCTCGGCCGCAAAGTCTTCGGCTAGATCCTCGCCTGACCACGCTGACCGTAATTCACTCATCAATGACGCGCTGCGCATTTTTGCCGCGATCAGCGAATCAACCTCGGGGACTATCGCTAGAACACTCCACTGTTTGCCTTGTTGAACGAATTCGTATTTCGTAGGAATACCCGCAACGCCGGTACCTGGCTGGATAACTCGACCGATCTGCGCGTAGCACTTGCGTAACCCTTCGGTGGTGCCCGGTTTTCGCGGTAGATAGTTTGGTTCTACGCTGAGCCAATCTTTCATCGCACTAATGCTCGTACTCTTGGTTCGGCCACTTTTGCCAACCAGAGCGTAATTCTGGTTCAAGCTGGCGTAGCTGCCCACTGTTGGCGGCAGCACGACATTCGGAGGAATTGCCGAAACCACGCGAGCCAGCGATGCACCGAGCATTGCAGTAGGCGACACACAACGCGCGCGAGCCCACTGCTGTAGCCATTGCAGATGTTCCGACGAACCCCAGAAGTCGGCCAAATCGGATCGAATAGAGTCGGCGGGATCGGCATAGGTTGTCGCGTTGGACTTCTGTTGCTCACCGACGCTTTCTATACGAAAGTTCACGTGACCGACCGATTCGGTGTCATTGGAGTTTGTTCCGTACTTGCGGTTCACCTCGGCCCGAATGTCATCGGCGGATCGCGAGAGCGTCCACCCGACGCCGTTAGCCTCAAGACGCGCGAAGTCATGCCCGCCGATGTGAGAATCGAATTCGGCACCGACCTCACCGTTTCGGGCTCTCAGCGCATAGGACGCAATGGCTGCGGCTTTCAGCTCTGCCGACGCACGGGCATACGGATACAGATTCAACCGGGCCTCGTTAGCCGCGATTCGCAGATAGTTTCGTAGGCAATCACGCGTGCCAGCAGTCTTTTTTGACAAGCTCGCCGTAAGGTTGTCCAGCGCACGTGGCCGCACGTTCGCCGATTCAGTCTCGGCTTTGAAGGCAGCTACCGCAGCGCTATCCGCGACCACAGAACCATCTGCACTCCACGCCCTGGCGCTGAGCTTCCGTAGGTAATTCCGTGCGACCTCCGGTAGCGCTGGCACCGGACCGTGCGATACCCATTTGTACTCCGCGCCGACACTGGCTTTTGCGTGCGTAGACGGCTGCACCATGAACACCGAATTACCAGAACGAATTTCTCCGACCTGCGTACTGTCGTTGAGCCGGAATTGCCCGGCGACGAACGTTTCGGCGCTCGCGAACACATAGATGCCGCGTTCGTTACCAGCTTCGCCGGGGCGTGAAAGTTGGACTCTGCCTGTTTTCAGCCACGAAAGCTCGTCGGGTATCGGGCCGTCTACGTCAAAATCGAATGCGACAACGCCACTGCGCCCGGTATGCACAGCGATCAGCGGCGGTCTATCGCAATCCCAACGCGCCTTGATCACATCTACGTCGCGTGTCGATTTGATCTGCCATTCCAGCCCCACGATGCTACCGGGATTCTTCGGCTTACGCGGATCGACTGGCAGCAGATACGCACCGCCATCTGCATACGCAAGTGCCGCCTTATGCGGCGACAATCCGTTTACGTCAGGAATTGAGACACAACGTGATTCATCGCTGTTTGGCGCAGAATCGCCGTGTTCCTCACCGCCGTTGTCGGTCGGGCTTGGTATGGTGTTCACATCACCCCTTCGGTGAACCCCCGACTGCTCTATCTGCCAGATTCACGGTCGGGGGTTTCTCTCTGTTTGACCCTTAAATTTACTGTGCGCCATATGATTTGCGCATCTAGCCAAGATCAGGCGAGTCTGGCTAGTCAGATATCACCAATGCCGACACGCTGACGTTGTTCAGTCCCTACAACTTGGCCGTAGGCGTAGAATCATGCCCGTATGGCAGTGAGAGGCACTGCTGTACAAGCCAATTCGTTCAGCAATGACGGCTTGGCCGGGAACCGGTCCGGTGCGATCTAGCTATCGGGATCGCACCGGACACGGTTACTAGTTTCTCTAGCCGACTCGGTACGGCGTGACGAACTGGCAGTTCGGCACCACGATTTCGTATTTCTGGATCAGCGCACCGAGGCATTCTGAGCAATACCGGACGAACACGACGTGCTCACCCAACGCGATTGGCCACACAAGGTGGCTCGAACGCCCGGTGATGCTGTCGTGCAATCCCGTAGGTTGCAACAGCCGAAGGTCACACCCGCGATCCTCTCGGGCAGCAGCAAGCGCATCCGCTGCGATGTCTGGCAGTGTCCGCGATCCAAATGCATAGTGGCGCTCAAGTGTTGGTGATCCGGTGATCTGTGAGATAAACAGCCCGACGGGCACCGGACCAACAGGCTCGGGTGTGTAGGGTGGCGTAACCGTGAACGGAGAGAAATCGCTTGCGATTTGGGCGCCGTACGCCAGATCGTCGCTTGGGTCGGATGCATACGTAACGCGAGCGTGCTCGGCGATTCGCTGGGCGATGGCCATTAGCTCGCCAAGACGGTAGGGCACCAACTGTTGCCATTCCGGCAGCGTAGAGAGGTAACCGTCGACCTCGGTGCGTGCGGCATCGTGGCGTTCTGCCACTGAAACCCGCGCTACGTCGTCAGTTTCAAGCGCAGAAATGTGTTGTTCGGCGGTCAGTGCGTCACTCATATCGAATGTCATTAGAATCTCACGGTCCTCTTGTCGCTAGTGGTGGTGGCGTGTAGGTGTTCGGCGATATCGTGCAAAGCGGTAGCGATGCTGCTCGCAGATCGGGCGATGGCCGCGTGCGATATCGCGTGCGATGCGGCGATGAATCGGTCAAAGTCATCGCGAGCATCGATATCGGTGCTCACCGAATCTGCGGCCTTGTCGGCCAATTGTGTTGCTAACGCCGATGCTTCGGCGTGGTGCATTGGATTCATCACGCGCTCGCCCTTGCGTTCAGGTCGCGTGTCGCGGCCCATACGAGTACATCAAATTCGCTTGCACGCAACGCCTTTCCGATTTTCTTGGTCGGCAGTGATCGGTTACCGATTGCCTCCCGGACCGCCCATAGCGTCACCGGCAGACCGCGATCCTGTAGAAATTCGACAATTCCGTATTTGTCGAGCTTGGCGAACGTTGAGGGATCTACCGCGTCAATCTCGTCTCTGAGCCTTTGCGGCAGTTTTTCGTATGGGTCGGGACTGCGAGACATGTTGTCCTCCTGAGAATTTAGTGCCCGATATCGAGACGTTTGGGTAGCGTCGGGCCAGCGCAGATTCTTCTGATTGGTGTTCTGCGGGCTCAGTTCACAACCGGGACTCCACGCCGCGAAGGCGATTTATGAGGTCTACTCGGTGCCGCTGACAACAGATTACACCAGCTCGGCACCGATAGCAACGTGCGAGCCTGGCACGGTTATATGCCTTTACCTGCTGATTGTCGGCTACTAGCCAACTCGTCCGCAAACGCCAAAGGATCGCGTCGGGATCTATTTGGATTATCGAATTCAGTCCTTGCGATCCCGTTTTGTCGTCACGTGACGCAGGACCACCGGCCTACCCACCAGGGCCGGGGGGTCGAAAATTGCGTATCTGCAACCAATTTCGATCACAGAATGCTCGGTAGCGGTGAAAGTCTCCTGTTTCGGACAAGAAAGCACCGCACCCTGCGCGTCAGGTAACGGGCCAACGTCGCTGTATCGCGCAGGATGCGGTGCGGTCTCGGTCGGCCACCTAATCAGTGGTCGGTGCCGGTGTTAGTGCTGCGGTCTATTTCTTCTTGAAGCGGCCCGACTTCGCGCGGGGTCGGCGCTTGCCTTTACCTTTGGCCATTGGGTCAGTCCTCGTTTCTCTGTCGGTTGACGGGCAGGCTCTCGCTCGCGGCCTTGCCGCGATATCTCCCACCGTGTGCGGGATCGGCGTTCTCCAGCCCTGGTGGGGTCAGTCCGTATCCGTGACAGAACTCGGACGCGGACGCAGGTTCGGGCTCATCGAGGTATGGCCACGGAACACGCAACGGTGGGTTCTGCATCGCTGTCTCGCATTCGCTGACGCAACTCGGACGGCTACGCCGGTCCCGGCCAGCTCGGCGCGGTGTAAGTCGAGCCAGCGGTGATTTGGATGCAGACCGCAGCGGAGCGGTTCCTGACACCGACACCGAAAGCGTTGGTAAAGAAGCTGTCGACCAACGGATAGGGACCGGCGTTACCAGGGATAAGTTTTAGGCCCTGGTACGACGTATCGGGATGGATACGGAAACCGACTGCGTTGTGCGGGCTGTTAGCGCCAGCGCTGGCCACGACGGCCACATATCCGCTCGGGAGGATTTCGGTCGGGATGATCCAGCTGTCTCCGTAGGAACCGATCACCCGCAATCCGTCAAGATCAGCCGGTGCAGGCGATCCGACAATTGTTTTCGAGGTGAGATAAGGCGGGGCATCCGCAGAAGGGATGAAGTCAAAATTCGCGACCGGTCCACCCGCGCGGGATTCTTCGCCGGATTTCCACGTAGCGATCTTGTCGGTTTCAGCAGAATTCGCGAACACCAGGATTCGCGAGCCAGCGCGCCGACCGTAGCCCTTTTGGGTCAGCATCCGCACAGCGTCTTCGATATCGGCGCTGTCGAGTGTCGCGTTCTGGGTGGCCAAATAGTGGCTGGTGTTCGACGGGAATTGGCGACCCAAATACGGCAGCGGTGCCAAACCATCGGTACCGTTCCACAGTCCGCGAACCGGCTGGTTTTCCGGCGAGATCCGCTCGGTGGGGTCAAACAAACGCTTGAGAATTTGGCGCGTCACGTTGCGGTTATTCGCCTCAACAATCGACGTGGCCACGTGATCGACCTGCTGACGATTTGCGTCACGCAGGAACCGCCACGTGAAGCGGGTCGCCAGATCGTAATCGCGGAAGTCATACGCATTGACGGTGTAGTTTCCGGCCTGCACCGCTTTCGGTACACCAAACTCGCTGGCCTCTTCGAAATGCGCCTCATCGATTCCACCCGGCACAGCATCCGCGACGGCGGTGGTCGTGTAGCACAAATGGCTCACAATCGCGGAGCGGTGCGCGTTGACTTCGTTCAGCAGATCGTTGTAGTCCTGCCAAAGCTGATCGAGCGGAATTCCGTCGGCAGTTTTGTTGACGCGAGCCGCGCCAATGACATCGCCTTCGGTATGGAAACCGCCACGCTGGTCAGAACCGAATAGCGCGAACGAACCAAAGTCGAGCGCTGAAATATCCTTCGTCGGCAGTTCGGCGGGCGCGAGAAACGCGGTCATCGTGGTAATTCCATTCTCTATTTATCGGCCCGCCGAGACCATGTGAATATGTGAGCACGACTATACGCCGTTCTATCGCGAATTGTGTTCAGCGCGCGCGTAATTCGCGCTATCGATATCACTGCGCGCGGCTGCGATCTGTCGGATACCAACTGCGCGCGATCTGGCGCTGTCGCTAGCGTTTGGAGGATCAGGAATACTTCAAATAGTCAACGTTATTAGGACAGAATCTACTGAAAGATGCCGAAATCAAATTTCGTGCTTGCGCACTTGAATATCCATATTCGCCGCCATTCATCACGTAGGTCATCATGTTGTTCATAACCTGCTGTGGCGTTGCGGCGTACGGGCTGGACGGGTCGAGCTGTTGCACCATCTTCGCAGAATCGACCCAACCGCAGAGCATCCGTCCCTCCGTGTCGACATAGTCGTCTGCGAGCGCGGACGGCGCAACGGCGATAGCGAACGCGAACGCTACTGCGCCCATGCAGAGTGGTGATATCGACTTCATTACCGCCTCCGGTTCGTGGTTATCCGGCGAACATGTTAGTCGGCCTTTGCGGAGGACCGCCCAGATTTCCCACAAAGGCCATAGCGCCACAAGCCGCCCTGGTGGTGTCTGCGTAGCCAAATCGCCAGCCTCACGGATTTTCGAGCGGTATCGCCCAGTGCCCGCCAGGGCGGGTGGGTTGAAGAAACGGTCAGCTAACGCTATTGCGTGACAGAAATACGCCTGACATGGCCAATTGCAGCCCGTCGCAATCCCATAGCTATTGCTAGCTAGCAAATGCGCTAACTAGGTGCTTGCTGTGGCTAGCGCTGGGGTAACGCTGGGGTGAAACCGCCCAGTGAGCCCTCACACGGCCATTTTCCGCCCATATCCGCAGCTAGATACTGGTACCCCCACCGGGACTCGAACCCGGAACACGCAGATTTTAAGTCCGCTGCCTCTGCCAATTGGGCTATGGGGGCTTGCGCTGCTCAGAGGCCAGTTTCCCTTATCGGCTGGAGTCTGATCACGAGGTGACCTTATCGGTCGGGTGCCATCGCCTGCAGAGGCATGCCCTGGTGGCGGCCGGGGAACCGCCCCGACGATGGGGGGAGTTGCCGGGGCGGTTCGACCAACAGCGTAGGCCGAACGACCTGTGTCGGGTCTCAGCGTTTGACGATCCCCCAGACCGGGGTAGTCGATTGGCTATGGACCCCAACGAGAAGCCCCAACCCGGAACCGAGGAATGGACCGAGGACGAGCAGGCGCTCGCGCCGGCGACGTACGGTGCCGAAGCATTGCCGTCAGAGGACGACGAGAGCTAGCTGTACTGACCTGAGAGGTTAGGTACGCGGCTGGCGGGTGGTTGACCCTTGAGTGCAGTGTGGCCGCGGTGATGATTGTAGGTGTGTAGCCAGCG